>JAOPXU010000239.1 GCA_025964985.1 Nocardioides sp. | reverse complement strand
GTGGAACTCGTCGAGGTTGCGCACGATGTTGGCGCGGAACTCCGGCGGGCTGTGCGGGTCGATCGTGAGGTACTGCTGCTCCTGCTCGGGACGACGCTTGGTGCGCCAGCAGTACGCCCAGTTCATGAACAGCTTCTGGCGGTCCTCGACCGAGGCCGACCCGCCCTGCGAGATGACGTACGCCGTGTGGCCGATCGTCAGCCCGCCGAGGTCCCCGATGTTCTCGCCGACGGTGAGCGCGCCGTTGACGTGCTCGCCGGGCAGCGCGCGCGGCTCGAAGGCGTCGTACTGCGCGATCAGGGCCCGGGACTTCACCTCGAAGGCGGCCTTGTCGTCCGCGGTCCACCAGTCGTTGAGGTTGCCCTGGCCGTCGTACTGCGCGCCCTGGTCGTCGAAGCCGTGGCCGACCTCGTGCCCGATGACCGACCCGATGCCGCCGTAGTTCTCGGCCGCCTCGGCGTCCGGGCTGAAGAACGGCTTCTGCAGGATCCCGGCCGGGAAGCAGATCTCGTTGGTGCCGGGGTTGTAGTAGGCGTTGACGGTCTGCGGCAGCATGAACCACTCGTCGCGGTCGACCGGCGAGCCGATCTTGGCCAGCTGACGGTCGGTCTCGAAGCCCGAGGCGGCGAAGACGTTGCCGAGCAGGTCGCCGCGGTCGACCGGCAGCGCGGAGTAGTCGCGGAACTTGTCCGGGTAACCGATCTTGGGTCGGAAGGTCCCGAGCTTCTCGTAGGCGCGCGCCTTGGTCTCGTCGGTCATCCAGTCGAGCTTCTCGATCGACTGGCGGTAGGCCTCGAGCAGGTCGGCGACCAGCTCGTCCATCAGGGCCTTGCTGGTCGGCGGGAAGTGGCGGGCGACGTAGAGCTTGCCGACCGCCTCGCCCAGGGCGCCCTCGACGAACGCGACGCCGCGCTTCCAGCGCGCCCGCAGCTCGGGGGTGCCGTTGAGGGTGCGACCGTAGAAGTCGAAGTTGGTCTCGACGAAGTCGTCGGTCAGGTACGCCGCCGCCGAGCGCAGCACGTGGCTGAGCAGCCAGGCCTTCCAGTCCTCGATCGGGACCTCGTCGAGCACGGTCGAGAGGTGCTCGAAGAACGACGGCTGCCGGACGACGACCTCGGCGATGGTCGCGCGGCTGCCGCCGAGGTTGGTGACGTAGGCGTCCCAGTCGAAGTTGGGGCACAGCGCCACCAGCTCGTCGTAGGTCTTGAGGTTGTAGGTCTTCTGCACGTCGCGGGTCGCCGAGCGCTCCCAGTGGCCGGCGGCGATCTTCGTGTCGATCTCGAGGATCGTCGCGGCGGCGGCCGGGGCGTCCTCGTGGCGGCCGAGGGTGAGCAGCGTGACGAGGTAGTCGACGTAGGCCGCGCGCTTGTCGGCGAACTTGTCGTCGCGGTAGTAGGACTCGTCGGGCAGGCCGAGCCCGCCCTGGTAGAGGTTCATGACGTAGCGGTCGGAGTCACGGTCGTCGTTGTCGATGTAGGACCCGAAGACGCCGTGGCCGCCGACGCGCTCGAACTCACCGAGGAACGCCGCCAGGTCGCGCACGTCGCGCAGCGCGCCGACGGCGTCGATGAGTGGGCGCAGCGACTCGGTGCCGCGCGCGGCGATCGCCTCGGTGTCCATGAAGGAGGCGTAGAGGTCGCCGATCTTGCGGGCGTCCTCGGCGTCGTCGTCGAGGGCCGTGCCCGGGTCGGTCGCCAGGCTCTCGATGATCTCCTTCACCTGGGCCTCGGCGCCGTCGGCCAGCTGCACGAACGGACCCCAGCTGGACCGGTCGCTGGGGATCTCCACCGTGTCGAGCCAGCGGCCGTTGACGTGGCCGAACAGGTCGTCCTGGGGGCGGATGTCGAGGTCCATGCCCTCGCGGGCGTCATCGAGGATGCTCACCCGGTCGACCCTATCCGGGCGACCTGGGCGGCCCTAGGGTCCACGCATGACCCTCAACGTCGTCGCCACCATCCCGATCGACCCCGCTCGCGCCGACGAGGCCGCCCCGGCCCTCGCCGAGCTCGCCGCCGCCTCGTCCGCCGAGGAGGGGTGCCTGCGCTACGAGGTCTTCGCCTCGGCCACCACCCCGGGCACGTTCGTCACCATCGAGGAGTGGCGCGCCCAGGAGGACATGGACTCCCACATGACCCAGCCCCACGTCGCCAAGGCGTTCGAGGTCGCCGGGCCGCTGCTCGCCGGCGACATCGCGATCCACGTGCTGGGCGAGGCCCTCTGACCCGGGGGGTCGGCGTACGGCGCCGGTCCCACCGGTCCCAGGTTTCACCGGCCGGCCGATGAAGCTGGTGCTCGGCCGATGAAATTTCGTCGGCCAAGCAGGGGATTCACCGGCCGGCCGGTGAATCCCGCGGTCCGGCGCCGACGCAGCGGTCACACCCGCACCGGCCCGTACGTCGAGGGGGTGGACGACCCGCCCACGACGAGGAGGCACCGGGATGGACGAGGAACAGCTGGCGCAGGAGTTCGAGGCCGAGCGGCCGCGCCTGGTCGGGATCGCGAGCCCCGTGCTCGGTGACCCCGACGAGGCGCAGGACGTCGTCCAGCAGGCGTGGCTGCGGCTGCACCGGGCGACCGACGACGACAGACCCCCGATCGACAACCTCGCGGCGTGGCTGACCACCGTCACCACGCGGCTGTGCCTGGACCGGCTGCGCGCCCGTACCCCGGTGCCGGTCGAGGAGATCGACGAGCCCGAGACCGCCGGCGACCCGGCCGACGACGTCGTGCTCGCCGACACGGTGGGCCTGGCGCTCACCGTCGTGCTCGACCGGCTGGCGCCGCGCGAGCGGGTGGCGTTCGTGCTGCACGACAGCTTCGGCTTCGACTTCCCGACGATCGCGGCGGTGCTCGACACCACGCCGCCGGCCGCGCGCAAGCTCGCCTCGCGGGCCCGGGCGAAGGTCGCGCAGCCCCGCGCGGAGGACGGGCTGGCGGACTGGGAGGTCGTCGACGCGTTCATGGCGGCCGCGCGCGGGGGCGACTTCGAGCGGCTCCTGCAGCTGCTCGCCCCCGATGCCGGCGTCTTCGCCGACGACGCCGCGGTCCTGATGGGCACCCCGCAGCGCATCGAGGGCCGCGACGAGGTGGCGACGTTCTTCAACGGCAGCGCCCAGGCGACCCTGCCGGTGCTCGTCGCCGGCCGGCCGGGCAGCGCGTGGTTCCACCGCGGCGAGGCCAAGGTCGTCTTCGACTTCACGGTCGAGGGCGGGCAGGTCCGGGCGATCACGTTCCGCGCGGCGCCCGACGTCCTCGCGAGCGTCGTACGCCGGTGACGGTCACACCTGGCGCCTGCCGTTCGTCGACAGGACAGGAGCATCCACCCACGACGATCCAGGAGGATCCGAGATGAAGACCATGACCTGCCGCGACCTGGGCGGCCCCTGCGCCCTCGAGCACCACGGCGAGAGCGCCGACGACGTGGATCAACGCCCAGGACCAGCACCTGAAGGACGCCGAGAAGGCCGGCGACGCCACCCACCAGGAGGCGCGCGACGCCATGAAGTCGCGCTGGCGGCACCCGAAGAAGTCGCTGGGCTGGTACCGCGGCGTCAAGGACGCGTTCGCCGCGCTGCCCGAGAGCTAGCCGCTCAGCCCACGTGCCAGTGCCGGCGCACGAGCTCGGCGCGGGCGTCGTCGCTCTTGCCGGCCTTCTTGACCAGCGACCCGTCCTGGTCGTCGCGCAACCGCTCGAGCACCGCGTCGATCAGCGAGGCCGGGAACACGTCCTCGGCCTCGAACAGCTCACGCTCGCGCTCGAGCTCGTCCGCCGACTCGCGGCACGACGACGGCAGCTGCTCGAACGTGCTGTGGTCCTCGGAGCTGAGGCGCTCGGCCACCTTGAGACTGTCGGGGTCGGTGAGGCCGCGGCGGGCGGCGACGGCCATGCCGGCCAGGAGCAGGTGGACGTCGGCCGAGCCGTCGCCGAGGCGGAGCTCGACGGTCTGCGGGTGCACCGGCGGCTCGGGCACCGGACCGCTGCCCGGGTTGGCGTGGGCCACCATGCGCGGCAGCACCCCGCCGACCCAGGCCAGCGGCACCCGGACGAGCCCGGTGCGGTCGGTCTCGCCCCAGCAGATCCCCTCGGGCGACTCCCCGCCCTCGGCGAAGCGCAGGTACGACGTGGAGACGGTGTTGCCGAAGGCGGTCAGGGCCTTGGAGGCCGACAGGTAGCCGGCGATGAGCCGGCGGCCGGTGTCGGTGAGGCCTTCCTGCGGGTCGACGACGACGTTGGCGCCGTCGCGGACCAGCCGGCTGTGGACGTGCAGGCCGCTGCCGGCGCCCTCCGCGCTGACCGAGGGCGCGAACGTCGCCTCGAGGCCGGCGGCGTGCGCCACCTCGCGCACGACCCACTTGGCCAGGACCAGGGCGTCGGCGGCGTCCGCGACCGGCACCGGCCAGAACTCGATCTCGTGCTGCACCAGCTGCCGGTCGGGCTCGCGGATGTTGCCGACCTCGCCGTGGGCGTACTTGAGCTGGACCCCCATCGAGGACAGGTGGCCGAGCACCTCCTCGCGCACCCGCTGACCCTTCGAGAACGGCGCCGACTCCTGGTAGCCGCGCTCCTCCTCGACGGGGAAGTTCACGTCGACGTCGCCGACGAGGTAGTACTCCAGCTCGCCGAACGCCTCGAGCGACATCCCCGTCTCGCGGGTCAGCGCCTCAGCCGCGCGGCGCACGATCTGGTCCTGCGCGTAGGCGAGCGGCTCGCCGTCCTCGTCGTAGAAGGAGCAGAGCAGGTCGAGCGACTGCCGTACGCCGAACGGGTTGAGGAACGCCGTGCGGTGGCGCGGGACGATGTAGACGTCGCTGGTGGCCGCCTCGGTGCCCTCGAAGATGCTGGAGCCGTCGACGCGCTCACCGCGGGTCAGCACGCCCTCGAGGTGCTCGCGGGAGTTGATCGGGAAGGCGATGGTCTTCAGGCGGCCGCTGCCGCCGACGTAGCGCAGGTTGACCTGGCGCAGCTCGAGCTCCTCGGCGGCACGGACCAGGTCGGCGGCGGTGAAGTCGGCGGCCGGCTTCTCGAGCAGGCGGACGAGGGGGTGGGGCTCGAGGGCCGACGCCTGGGGGGTGGAGGTCATGCCCAGTTCTAGCAGTGGTGTCCGCCTCCTCCGCGCGAGCGACCCCGGGAGGAGCCGGCGCCACTAGGGTCGCGCCATGCCCGACCTCCGCCTCAGGCCGTCGCACGTCCGGCCCTCGCGCGTCGTCCACGGCCTGCTCAGCCGCCTGATGGGCTGGGTGGCCGGACTGTTCTCCGACGTCGACGTCACGGGGCTCGAGCACCTGCCACGACGCGGTGGGGCGGTGCTGGTCTGCAACCACCGCAGCCTCTTCGACGCCGTCGCCCTGGCGGCCGCGCTCGACCGCAGCGGGCGCGACGTGATGGTGCTGGCCAAGGCCGAGCTGTTCCGCGCCCGGCTCGTGGGCTCGGTGCTGCGCCGGGCCGGGGTCATCCCCGTCCAGCGCGGCACCGACCGCGCGGCCGACGCGCTCACCGCCGCCGTGGCCAGCCTGCGCGGCGGCGAGCTCGTGGCCGTCTTCCCCGAGGGCACGATCCCTAAGGACGGCGTCCTGCTGCCCTTCAAGACCGGAGCGGCGCGGATGGCCCTGCAGGCCGGGGTGCCCGTCGTACCGGTCGTGCTCGTCGGCACCGACCACGTCATCGGCAGCAACGCCCAGAAGGTCAAACGCACCCTGTGGCGCCGCAGCGCCGACCGCGCCGACATCGACGTCGTCCTCGGCGCGCCCCTGCACCTGCCGCCCGGCGACGACCCGGACGCCGTCGACCGCGCCACCGAGGTCCTGCGCGAGGCGGTCCTCGCCCTGCTCGACCGCCACGACCGGCCCCGGCCGGTCTCGCACCGCACGCGCGACCTCGCGCTCGCGGCGGTCACGACCGTGCCGGTCGTCGGCTACCTGGCCCGGCGGCGGCTGCAGCGTCACCGCTGAGCCCCTCCCGGCCTGGACCGGTGGTGCCGGATCGGCCGATCTCTCGCGCTTCTCACCCCGATGGGTGAGACTGCAGGTGGCCCGGCTGGGCCGCCGGAGGACAGAGGAGCACCATGGACGCACTGGTCGCATCGCTCACGCGCATGGTCGAGGCCGCCGTGGTGGCCTCGATGTTCGGGGTCGCCGTCCGTGCGATCGACCAGCTCGACCCTGTCGGCGCCGAGGCGCGCGACGCGCTCACCGACGACCAGCTCGCGATGTTCGTGGGTCCGGGCGTCAGCCCCTAACGACCCCGGTCGACGAACGCGTCGCCCTCCAGCACCGGTACGACCGAGCTGGCGTCGGACCCGGCGGCGACCAGCACGTCCTCGCCGAACCCCTTGTCGACCAGCTCGCGCCCGCTGGCGCACGCCAGCAGCTCCTCGCGCAGGCGCTCGCGCACGCCGTCGTACGCCGTCACCGCGACGCGCGCCTCGGGCGACAGGTCCGTCTGGCCGCCGCCCACCAGGGCTGAGAGCACCGCTCCGGCGCCCCACAGGTCCTCGACCGCGGGCCGCAGCGACCCGTCGGGCCACCGCTCCCCCGCGGCGACGACCGCGACGACCGCGTCGGCGGGCAGCCACGCGGCGACCGCAGCGGAGTTGCGCAGCGAGGCGCCCACGACCGTGCAGCCGAGTCCGGCCAGCCCGAAGGCGATGGCCGAGCCGTTGGGCGAGGGCAGCACCAGGCGCTCGACGCCCTCGACCGACGCCAGCGACGCCGGCGACAGCGAGACGCCGCCCTGGCCCTGCCGGGCCTCGAGCCGGCCGACGGCCAGCACCGCGTCGCGCTCGGCGGCGTACGACGCGGCCCGCTCGTCGCGCCAGCGGTAGGGGTAGACGCTCATCCCCCGGTCCAGCGCGACGCTCAGCGTGGTGGTGAACGACAGCACGTCGACGACGACCGCGACGTCGGCCCCGGCGGCCCCGGCGGCCACCGCGGCCGCGCCGGTCGGGCCCCACTCCATCCGGAGCCGGTGCCCGCCCTGGCGGTGCACCGGATCGGGGTCAGTCGCGGACACGCACCACCGACTTGCCGAGGGTCCGGCGCTCGTCCATGTCGACCAGGGCCCGGCCGAACCCGTCGAGGTCGTAGACCTCGCCGATCGGCGGCGCCACGTGGCCGGCCTCGATCATCGGCACCAGCCGCGCCCACTGCTCCTGCATGTAGCCCGGGCGCAGCATCGCGAACGCGCCCCAGCCGACGCCGCGGACGTCGACGTTGTTGAGCAGCAGCCGGTTGACCTTGACCTCGGGGATGCCGGCGCCCGACGCGAAGCCGAGCACCAGCAGGCGCCCCTGCGTCGCGAGCGAGCGCAGCGAGTCGGTGAACGCCGGCCCGCCCACGATGTCGGCCACCACGTCGACGCCCTGGCCACCAGTGAGCTCCTTGACGGCGTCCTTGAACCCCTCGAGCAGCACGACGTCGTCGGCGCCGGCCGAGAGGGCGGTCGCCTTCTTGGCCTCGGTGCTGACCACGCCGATGACCCGGGCGCCCATGCCCTTGGCCACCTGGATCGTCGCGGTGCCCAGACCGCCGGCGGCGCCGTGCACGAGCACCGTCTCGCCCTCGCGCAGGCCGCCGCGCTCGTGGAGCGCGAACTCGGCGGTCAGGTAGTTCATCGGCAACGCCGCGCCCTCGTCGTACGACGTCTGGTCGGGCAGCGCGAACGTGAACATCGCCGGCGCGGCGACCCGCTCCTGCGCCCCGCCCCAGCCGATGCAGGCCGCGACCCGCTGGCCGGGCTGGAACCCGGACGCCTCGGGGGCGGAGACCACGGTGCCGGCGACGTCGACGCCGAGCGAGAACGGCGGCTCGGGCTTCATCTGGTACTCGCCGCGGCTCAGCAGCAGGTCGGGGAACGAGACCCCGACGCGGTGCACCTCGACGAGGACGTCGTCGGGGCCGGGGGTCGGCTCGGGGACGTCGTTGACGACGAGGTCGGAGGGGCCGGTGGTGGTGACGACCTGGAGTGCGCGCATGCCCCGATCCAACCAGCCGCACCGTGCACCACCGGGTGTCGGTGACCTCTGGGTACCTCCCCACCGTGACGACACCGACCGCACGACCGTCCAGCCTCCCGGCCGGACACCCCGACTGGTCGTCGCTCGCCGACGACCTGGAGGTCTGGGTCGACGCCGAGGGGCTCGTCGGCCAGCGCCTCGACCCGGTGCCGTGGGTCGTCGACGGCGCCGGCTGGGACCGCACCGCCCACGGCCTGACGCAGCGGGTGCGCGCGCTCGAGGCCTTCCTGCAGCGTCCCGACGAGGCGGTCCGGGTCGGGGTCGTGCCGGCTGACCTGGTGGCGACCTCGCCGTACGACGACCACCGCCACGCGCCCGGCCTCCCGCCCGCCGCGCCCATCGGGCTGGCCGGGCCCGACCTGTCCCGCGACGTCGACGGGCGCTGGTGGGTGCTCGAGGACAACCTCCGCAACCCGACGATGCTGTGGCACGCGCTGGAGCTGTCGCGGTGGCTGCGGCCACGGCTCCCGTCGCCCCCCGGCCTGCGCCCGGCCCTCGAGCCGGCTGGTCCGCCGCTCGCCGAGGCCCTGGTCCGGATGCTCCGGGCGGCGGCGCCCGACATCGACGAGCCGGTGGTCGCCGTCCTCACCGACGACCCGACCTGGCACCCGCACTGGGAGGCCTGTGGCCTCGCCTCGCTGGTCGCGGCCCCCGCGGTGGCACTCGACGACCTGCGTCCGGCACCCGGGAACCGACTGCTGCTGTCCGACGGGCGGGCCGTCGACGTGCTGTGGCGGCGTACGAGCGAGGAGCGGCTCCACGACGACCGCGGCCGGCGCAACCGGCTGGGCGAGGCGCTCATCGAGCCGCTGCGGGCCGGGCGGTTGGCGGTGGTCAACCCGTTCGGCACCGGGGTGGCCGACGACAAGCGGCTGCTCGCGCACGTCGACGACCTGGTGAGGTTGCACCTCGGCGAGGAGCCGCTGCTGGGCGCGCCCCCGTCGTACGACCTCGGTGACCCGCAGCACCGGCGTGACGCCGAGCCCCTGTTGCCGGAGCTGGTGCTCAAGCCGCGCAGCGGCAGCGGCGGGTTCGGTGTCTCCCTGCCGGACGACCCCGACCGGGTGGCGCGCGCGCGAGCCGTCGAGGCCGCGCGCGCCGACCCGACGGGCTGGGTCGCCCAACGTCCGGTCGTCCTGGAGGAGGCGCCGGCGTGGACGGGGGTCGAGGTCGCGACGCGACCGGTCGACCTGCGCGCCTTCGTGGTGAGCACCGGGGAGGAGGCCTGGGTGCTGTCCGGTGGCGCCGCTCGGGCAGGGGCCGGCCGAGGTCGCCCGACCAACCTCTCCCAGGGTGGGAGCGCCAAGGACACCTGGTTGGTCGACGCACCCAGCGCGCCGGCCCCCGGCTCCGAACTGCCTCCGTGCGCCTCTCCGACCGCCTCAGCGCGATGACCATGCACGCCTCGGCGCGCTACACCGTCCGCTACGGCGACGACCTGCAGTTCGCGGGGCGCGACCTGCCGAAGCCGCGCCGACGGGTCGACGCCACCCGGCATGGCCGCGTCACCTCCTGGGAGCACGGCGAGCCCGGCGCCCCGGCCCTCGTGCACTTCCACGGCGGCGCCTGGTTGATGCGCTACCCGCAGATGGACGACTGGTGGTGCCGCTACGTCGCCGCCACCGCCGGGGTCCGCGTGGTCAACGTCGACTTCCGCACCGGCCCGTACGTCGCCTACCCCGTCGCCCAGCACCAGTGCCACGACGTCGCCGCGGCCGTGGCCGCCGAGGCCCCGGTCGCGGTCGGTGGCTTCTCCAGCGGCGGGGGCCTGGCCGCGTCGGTGTGCCTGCAGGCGCGCGACCTGGGCTCGTTCGTGCCGCGGCTGCAGGTGCTCGGCGTACCCGCGCTCGACCTGGCCTCCGACCTGCCGAGCGGCGCGGGGATGATCTCGCCGTCGCTGCGGGCGCTGGTGCGCCGCGTCTACTTCCCCGACCCCGCCACGCGCGCCGAGCCCTACGCCTCGCCGGTGCTGGCGCCCGACCTCTCCGGGCTGCCGCCGGCGGTCGTGCTCACCGCCGAGCGCGACACCCTGCGCCGCGACGGCGACCGCTACGCCGAGCGGCTGCGCGAGGCCGGCGTCGACGTCGTCCACGACGTGACGCCGCGCGTCGACCACTACTTCCTCACCGAGGACCCCCACCGCGCCCGTACGACGATGGCGATGGTCGCCGAACGGGTCCGTTCCGCACTCCGGTAGACCACGCCGGGCGAGGAGCTCCCGCTGGGGAGCGTCACGAGACCAGCCAGCCGCAGGGACGAGCCGACCCGACTGGGCGTCGGCTCAGCCCGGGGTGACCAGCCGCTCGAGCTCGAAGTGCATCGGGTCGGTGTAGCCCCAGTCGCCACCCCAGGCGAAGCCCCAGTACTTGAAGATCGCCACGACCTCGCGGTCGATGTCGCCGACGGTGCCGCGCTGGTTGCCGGCGGTGTTGAGGTCGAGCGCCAGGCCGAACGAGTGGTTGGACAGCGTCGTCGAGCCGGCGATGTAGCGCGGATAGTAGCAGCCGGCGTACTGCTCGGTGAGGATCTCGGTCTCGAGCCCCCGCGTGACGATCTCGGCCAGGGCGGCCTTGAGCTGCGGCATGAGGAACTTGTTGCAGGTCACCGAGCCGAGGATCGGCACCACCTCGGTCACGATGTGCGTGCGCACCCAGGCCGGGTCGGGGGCGATCCGGCCGTCGCCGATCGGCGTGAAGTTGAAGACCCCGACGGCGTCGGCGAAGTCGCCGACCAGCACGGCGGAGTCGAAGGCACCGGGGTCGAGGCCGAAGCGGGCGACGGCGTCGAGGTTCTGCACGACGGCGTCGTCGCCGACGATCCCGGCGATCGGGTCGCGCAGCGACTCAGGCGCGGTCTGGCCGGTGCTGATCAGCAGCGCGTTGTCGGGCACCATCCCGAGCGCCTCGCCCCGCTTGCGGTTGACGACGACGTCGATCTTCTCGGCCTGCGGCGCCCAGGCGCCGACGTGGACGGTGGCGCCGGGGTCGGGGCCGAGCTGCACGAGCCCGTCGCGCCCGACCGGGAGCTGCTCGCGCAGCGTCGCCGAGACGGCCGCCTCACCGGCGGCCACGCGCTCCCACTGCGCCTGCAGGTCGGCGGACTCGGCGGTCGTGAACGAGCGGTACTCACCCGGGTCGACCGCCGCGACGTTGTAGACCTTGTTCTCGAGCGGCACGTTGGCCAGCGAGATGGTGGTCACCGCGGCCACCCCCTCGAGCGCCGCGACCTCGGCCACGAGCTCGGGGCTCAGCGTCTCCTTGGCCGCGATCAGGATGTCGGCCACGCCGACCGCCGATGTACGCCGACCGGGTGCCTCGACGGCGTAGGCCGGGTCGAGCACGGCCGGGGCCGGCGCGGCGTCGGTGACGACGGCGTCGGGCGGCTGGGCCGTCGCACCGGGCGGGCCGGAGGTCGCGCCGGGATCGGTGGCGCCGGGCTCGTCGGGGTCGGCTCCGCCGGAGCAAGCGGTCGCCAGCAGCACCACCGACAACGCGGCGGCGCTCGTGGCTCGCGACAACCTCATGGGCACCCCTCCACCACGAGGGTAGGCCGAGCCACCAATCCGCCGGGCGCGTTTCAGCGCAGGACGCGGGCGGAGATCCAGGCGATGTCGTCGGCCGTCTCGGCCGGCGAGCCGCTGGGCTGCATCACGTGGCTGAGCACCAGGCGCACCACCATGTCGATCGCCGCGTCGAGGCGGTCCTCGTCGAGGACGACGGCGTAGGGCCGGACCCGCTCGGCGAGGACGGCCTTCGCGGTGGCCAGCAGCGACTGGGCGTGAGTGGTGAGCAGCGGCAGCAGCTCGGTGTCGGCGCCGTGGGTGGCCGAGACCACCGCGTGCAGCAGGTGGTTGTCCTCCGCGTGCTCGAGGACGGTGCGCGCGGCCCCGCGGATCGCCTCGACCAGGTCGTCGGGGTGGGCGTCGAACGAGAGCTCGACGACGGCGAGGAACCGTTCGAGCTCGGCGAGGATCATCGCCTCGGCCAGGCCGGGCTTGGTGCCGATCTCGTTGTAGACGGTCTGCCGGCTGACCCCGACCACGTCGGCGAGCTTGGCCATCGTGACCTGCGACCAGCCGACCTGGCTCGTCAGCCGGACGGCGGCCTCGACGATGCGCTCGCGCATCGTCGTCCCGGTCGCGCCCGTCGCCGTGGTCATGTCGACCAGGGTAGGCACGGCCTGGTGCACGCTTCGGCCGGGTCGGACGAGAACCTCCGCTCCAGCGGTGGTTCTCCGGCTTCTTGTAGGAAGTTTCATGACAGAAGCAGGAGAATCACCGCATCAGCGGAGATTCTCGGACCGCCTGAGCCGTCAGCCGGCGAGGGTCAGCGCCAGCACCGGGCAGGCCTGGGTGGCGGAGTGCACGTGCGCGCGGTCGGCGTCGGGCACCTCCTCCTGCAGGACGTGCATGGTCTCGTCGTCGTCGAGCTCGAAGTAGTCGGAGGCCATGGCCTCGCACATGCCGAGGCCCTCGCACTTGTCGCGGTCGACGACGATGCGCGCGCTCACGCGGTGCCCTGCTTGTCGGTGTCGCTGAGGGCGACGAAGTCGACCTTCTCGCGCACGCCGCAGTCGGGGCAGCACCAGTCCTCGGGGATGTCCTTCCAGGCGGTGCCGGCGGCGAAGCCCTCGAGCTCGTTGCCGACCTCGACCTCGTAGGTGTAGCCGCATCCGGGGCAGCGCGCGGCCAGGACCTCCAGGTCGGCCGCCGCGGCCGCGGCGGCCAGGGCGGCGTCCTCGCGGGCGATCCGCTCGGCCTCCAGGACGGCGGCGGGACGCGGGTAGCGGGCGAGGTACTTCTCGCGCTTGCTCGGCTGGACGTTGGCCAGGCTGATGTCGCCACCGAAGTGGTCGATGACGCGCTGGTCCATCGCCTTGCGGAACAGCGGCGGCACCAGGGCGAGCACGATCATGCCGGCGTAGCCGGTGGGGAGCACCGGGCTCTCCTCGAAGTCGCGCAGGGTCTGGTAGCGACGGGTCGGGTTGGCGTGGTGGTCGCTGTGGCGCTGCAGGTGGTAGAGCAGCACGTTGGTGGCGATGTTGTTGGAGTTCCAGGAGTGCGAGGGGTCGACGCGCTCGTAGCGCTGGCGCTCGGCCGTGCCGACCTTCTGGCGCAGCATCCCGTAGTGCTCCATGAAGTTGACGACCTCGAGCAGCGAGAAGCCGATGACGGCCTGGATCACGAGGTAGGGCAGGACGCCGACGCCGAGCCACGCGACGACCGCACCGAAGAGCACCGCCGACATGAGCCACGCGTTGAGCACGTCGTTGCCGAGGTGGAAGGGGTGCGTCTTCTTGCGGGCGTAGCGCTTCTTCTCGATGCTCCACGCGCTCTTGAGCGAGCCGATGACGGTGCGCGGCCAGAACGCGTAGAAGTTCTCGCCGAGCCGCGAGGAGGCGGGGTCCTCGGGCGTCGCGACGCGGACGTGGTGGCCGCGGTTGTGCTCGATGTAGAAGTGGCCGTAGAAGCTCTGGGCCAGGGCGATCTTGGACAGCCAGCGCTCGTTGGCCTCGCGCTTGTGGCCGAGCTCGTGGGCGGTGTTGATGCCGATGCCGCCGATGGTGCCGATGGTGGCGGCCAGGCCGATCTTGTCGAGCGTGGTCAGCTCACCGAGGCCGAACGGCGCCCCCTTGGCGATCACGTAGAACGCGCCGAGGAAGCCGGCGTACTGGATCGGCAGGAAGAGGTAGGTGATCCACCGGTAGTACTTGTCCTTCTCCAGCGCCTCGATCGCGTCGTCGGGCGGGTTGGAGCGGTCGAGACCGGCGAACAGGTCGATGGCCGGGACGGCGCCGAGCACGACGATGGGGCCGATCCAGAACCAGACGCCCCAGCCGGTGAGGGCCCACAGGCCGGCGGCGACGAAGGCCAGCGACGGCACCACGAGCCCGATCAGCCACAGGTAGCGCTTGCCGTCCTTCCAGGCCTCGCTCGAGCCTGGGCGGACCGTGCTGTTGCGGATGGTGTCGGTCATCGCTGCCTCCTGCGTCCTTGCTGGGTTTACAGAACCGTAGGGTATGTAAACCATCTTGACAAGAGGGTCGTGTTTGTAAACCCGCTGCGGCTCAGCGGCGGGCCATCTCCACCAGGTCGGCCAGCTCGGCGGCCCCGGGTACGCCGTCCAGCTCGGCCACCCGCGCCGCGAGGTCGTCGAGGGTCACGCCGCGCTCGAGCCACGACGCGTCGCCCTCGAGCAGCTGGGCGAGGTCGGCGGCGGCCGTCGCGAGCCCCCAGTCGGTGGACGGCACGGCGTCGGCCTCGGCCGCCAGCAGGTCGACCTGCGCCTCGCGCGGCTCGGACTCCTCGCTGCCCGGCCCGGTCGGGCGCCACAGCAGGGAGGCGGTGCCGATGCGCGAACCCGGCTCGACGTCGTCGGCCAGCGTCACCTCGTAGAGCGCGGTCGCGTGGTGGCCGGCCCCCAGCTCGCCGGCGTCGACGCCGAGGTCGGTGAATTCCTCGTCGGCGATGTCGCGGTTCTCGTAGCCGATCAGCCGGTACGCCGTGACGAGGGTCGGGTCGAACGCGACCTGGGCGCGGGCCTCGGCGGCGACCGGGACCAGGGTCGTGGTCAGGTCGGTGCCGAAGAGCTGCTCGGCCTCGGCGAAGTCGTCGACGTAGGAGTAGAAGCCGTCGCCGAGGTCGGCGAGCTGCTCCATCAGGTGGTCGTTGTAGTTGCCCATCCCGAACCCCACCGTCACCAGGTGGATGCCGTCGGCGCCCGCCTCGGCGATGCGCCGCGTGATCGAGCCGGGCCCGGTGGCGCCCACGTTGGCGACCCCGTCGGAGCACAGCACGACGAGGTTGACCGCCTCCGGGTCGAAGGCGCGGCGGGCCTGCTCGTAGCCCAGGCGCAGCCCGCCCTCGAGGTTCGTGCCCCCGCCGGGCGTCAGCTCCGCCACCGCGCCGAGGATCGCGTCGGTGTCGCTGACCGGCGTCGGCTCCAGGATCGGCGCCGCCTGGTCGTCGAACGAGACCACCGAGACCGTGTCGTCGTCCTCGAGCCGCTCGGCCAGCAGCGCCAGCGACGACTGCACCAGCCCCAGGCGGTCGCGCACGTCCATGCTGCCCGAGCGGTCGACGACCAGCGTCACGTTGACCCGCGGCCGCTGGGCCGGGTCGACCTCGCGGGCGCTCACCCCGATCCGCACGACCTGGGTCCCGTCGTCGAGCGTCGGCGCCGGGCCGGTCTCGGCGACCAGGCCGAGGTCGGTCCCGGTGGGTGCGGGGTCGGCGTACGGCAGGGCGTTGACCCATTCCTCCGGCCGCACCGAGGCCGCCGGGACGTCGTACCCGTCGGCGAGCAGGGCGCGGGCGACCCCCAGCGAGCCGGTGTCGACGTCGAGCCCGAACGTCGAGCGCGGGTCGGCCGCCGTCTCGACGAACCCGTTGCGGCCGGGGTCGACGAACGTGTTGTCCTCGTCGGGGGCCGGGACACCCGGCGACAGCGGTCCGGGGCGGCCGGGCGCGGGCAGCGCCTCGCTGCCGCCGGCGCTCGTCGCGGACTCGAAGACGGTCCCTCCCGAGTCGGACTCCTGCGAGTCGTAGTCGCGGTACCAGCTCTCGGGGTCGCCGTCGTCGTCGCTGCAGCCGGCCAGAGCCAGGGTGGTGGTGAGGGCCAGTCCGGCCAGGACCGCGGTGCCGCGTCGAGTCGTCATGCGGGGTCGGACGCCGCCTGCGGCGCACCGGTTCCTGGCTCGAGGAGGAACTCAGGTCACGGCTCGGTCACGTTCGGAGCGGACGGGCCCCGGTCAGGGGCGGCGGGACGACGGCCGCTTGCGGGCGGCGTCGGCGAGCGCGGCCACCTCGGTCGCCAGGCCGGCCACGCCGATGGCCCGCAGGTGGACCAGGTGGGTGGCGGTGCGCAGCCCCATCACCTTGGAGACGCGGCCGCCGGACAGCTCGACGCCGGCGATGTCGCGCAGGTCGAGGTCGAGCATCGCCATGCCGCGGCCGGCGCGGTGCGGGATGAAGTTGACGTGCAGGCGGGTGATGGTGAGACGGCCCTGCACCCAGACCGCGCCCCAGATGTCCTGGAACCGGTCGAGCGCCACGTCACTGCTGGTGCCGCCGACGCCCGAGGTGGTCTCGACCATCATGCTGGCCGACTTCGAGGCGATGACTCCGTACGACATGGCTGCAGTGTGACCACATCCGGATGCATACGGCGACACAACCTGGGTACGTTGCCTCGTTCTGTCAGTTAAATCTTTGGCGAACAGGCCGGTCCGGACTCCCCGTGGGCACCTGCACGGCCCCGACGGCCCCACCCAGCACAATGGGGCCCATGTCCGACCCGGCACCCATGACGCGCTTCGGCGGCGGGGCGACCGACCCCGAGCAGCCGGACGCCGACGGCGAGCCCCACGTCGTCCTCCGGGTGCTCAAGCGGGTCCGGTCGGCGGTCGTGCTCGTCCCGCTGGTCGCCGGGCTGCTGTTCGCCGCGAGCACCGGTGCCTCCAAGCTGTTCGCCGACGTCCCCGAGCGCGTCGCCGCCCCGCCCGAGGTCACCTGCTGGAACGGCAGCACCGCGCCGCTCGCCTCGTGCCCGGCACCGCAGGGCAAGGCCGGCCTGCGGTGGGTGTTCCCGAGCTTCCGCATCGCCGACACCGACGCCCGCTGCGCCCCGGTGCAGCGTCGTTCGCGCGACTCCGCGCGCCCGGTCGAGTTCGCCTGCGACCTGAGCTTCGACCAGCTCCCGGTCACCGTCACCTACAGCGCCCGTACCGCGGTCAGGCAGGGCCTGGCGTTCCTCGCGCGCACCTACGGCGCCGAGGGCGTGCCCGAGGCCGACGGCGACCGGCTGGCCTTCCGCTCCGGCCGCGCCGACGACGACGGCGCGTTCCGCGTCACCGTCGCCTACGCCGAGCACCCCTACTCCGTCACCGTCGAGGCTCCCGAGGCCGGCCTGCGCGACGCCGCCCTGGGCGAGCTCGTCGACTTCCGGCCCGCCGACGCGCTCGCGACCCGCGGCTGAGGAGCACCCTCAGCCGGTGCCGCGGATCGCTGCGGCGACGGCCTTCGGGACGTCGGGGTTGAAGACCGTCGGGATGATGAAGCTCGAGTTGAGCTCGTCGTCGCGCACCACGAGCGCGATCGCCTGCGCGGCGCGCAGCAGCATGTCGACGGTGATCTCGGTGGCCCGCGCGTCGAGCAGCCCGCGGAAGACCCCCGGGAACGCGAGCACGTTGTTGATCTGGTTGGGGTAGTCCGAGCGCCCGGACGCCACCACGGCGGCGTACCGGCCGGCCTCGGCGGGGTCGACCTCGGGGTCGGGGTTGGCCAGGGCGAAGACGACGGAGCGCTCGGCCATGTCCTTGATCCACTCGGGGTCGAGGATGCCGGGGGCGCTGACCCCGATGAACACGTCGGCGCCGCCGTCGGAGCGCAGCGCGTCGTGCAGGTCGCCGGTGACGTGGCGCGGGTTGGTGACCTCGGCCAGCTGCTGCTGCGCGGGCGAGAGCCCCGCGAGGTCGGGCACGAGGCAGCCGACCCGGTCGTAGACGACCACGTCGGTGAGCCCGGCGGCGAGCAGGAGCGTGACGATCGCCGTACCGGCCGCGCCGGCGCCGGCGACCACGACGCGCGCGGTCGCCAGGTCCTTCTCGACCACGCGCATCGCGTTGGTCAGGGCGGCGAGGACGACGATCGCGGTGCCGTGCTGGTCGTCGTGGAAGACGGGGATGTCGAGGCTGGCGCGCAGCCGCTGCTCGATCTCGAAGCAGCGCGGGGCGGCGATGTCCTCGAGGTTGATGCCGCCGAAGCCGGGGGCGATCATCTCGACGGCCTTGACGATCTCGTCGGTGTCCTGGCTGGCCAGGCAGATCGGCCAGGCGTCGATGTCGGCGAACCGCTTGAACAGCGCCGCCTTGCCCTCCATCACCGGCAGCGCCGCGCCGGGCCCGATGTTGCCCAGGCCGAGCACCGCCGAGCCGTCGGTCACCACGGCCACCGAGTTGCCCTTGATGGTCAGGCGCCGCACGTCCTCGGGGTTCTCCGCGATCGCCATGCTCACCCGCCCGACGCCGGGCGTGTAGGCCATCGACAGGTCGTCGCGGTTGCGCAGCGGCACCTTGGAGGCGACCTCGATCTTGCCGCCGATGTGGAGCAGGAACGTCCGGTCGCTGACCTTGTGGACCTCCACGCCCTCGACCTCGTCGACCGCCTGCTCCAGCAGCTTGGCGTGGTCGGCGTCGCCGGCCGAGCAGGTGACGTCGAGCACCAGCCGCGTGTGGCTCGACTCCGCCACGTCGATGGCGGTCACGATGCCCCCCGCCTCGGCGATCGCCGTCGCGACGGCCCCCACCACGCCGTGGTCGGGCGCGGTGTGGAGGCGCATGGTGATCGAGTACGACGAGGTGGTGGCGGTCCGGGGCACCTCGCCACCTTGGCACCGACCCGCGGTTACGGGCGAGTACGCCGGGGTTGCGGTCGTAGTGGTCTCCGGAAGGTCCTGCCGACCGGGCCCACGACACGACCGCACCCCACGTCGGTCGAGGAGGTTCGCTAGGAACCGTCACGAGACCAGATGACCGCAGCGGCAACGCGACTCGACGACGGACCCTGCGGACGAGTGGTCTCGTGACGGTCGCAGAGCGACCTCCTCGACCGACGTGTGGCCGATACCGACCTCACCCCACGTCGGTCGAGGAGGTTCCGCTAGGAACCGTCACGAGACCGATCAGCCGCAGGTACGACGCGACCTGACCACCGACCCCTGCGGTCGAGTGGTCTCGTGACGGTCGCAGAGCGACCTCCTCGACCGACGTGTGGGTCAGACCCCGAGGTGCGTGAGCAGGTTCTTGGAGAACCGGTCGCCCATCTGGTGGATGACGCCGCGCATCGTGGTGCGCACGGCGCCGCCGGAGACCCGCGGCAGCGGCAGGTCGACGCAGATCTCCATGCTCGTCTCGAGCAGGACCCCGTCGGCGTGGTCGGCCAGGGCGTACCAGCCGTGGACGCCGGCACGCTCCTTGGCGCCGGCCGGCGGGTCGTGGGTGAACTCGATCCGCTTGCCCTCCTCGAGCGTCATCCGCTCGGTGAAGGTGGCGGAGAAGCCCTTGCCGAGGACCTGCAGGCCCGACATGTGCCAGATCCAGTGGTCGTCGCCCTCGACGGTGATCTGGGAGATGAACGGCGTGAACTGGGCGACGAGCGACGGGTCGGTGAGCGCCGCCCAGACGCGGTCGCGCTCGACGGGCACCACGGCCTCGGCCGTGGTGGAGGAGGAGAACGTGCTCAACTCAGGCCTTCAGGGCCTTCTCGATGTCGCCCGACATCTTCTCGGGCTTGGTGGTCGGGGCGTAGCGGTCGATGACCTGCCCGTCCTTGCCGACGAGGTACTTGGTGAAGTTCCACTTGATCTTGCCGCCGAGCAGGCCGCTCTTCTCCTTGCGTAGCCACTGGTAGAGCGGGTGGGCGTCGTCGCCGTTGACCTCGACCTTGCTCATCATCGGGAACGTGACGCCGTAGTTCTTCTCGCAGAACGCGCCGATCGTCGCCTCGTCGCCGGGCTCCTGGTGACCGAACTGGTCGCAGGGGAAGCCGAGGATGACGAAGCCCTGCTCGCCGTAGGTCTCCCACAGCTTCTGCAGGCCCTCGTACTGCGGCGTGAAGCCGCACTGCGAGGCGGTGTTGACGACGAGCACCACCTTGCCGGCGTAGGCCGAGAGGTCGACGGGCTGGCCGTCGAGCGTGGTGGCGCTGAAGTCCTGGAGTGAGGTCATGCCGGTGATTCTGGCAGGCGACACATCACCCGTGCGGGCTGCTCGTACCCCACGGGGTTCTCGTGACCGGCCAGGTCGACCCGCACCTGCTGCGTGCCGACGTCGAGGACGACCGCGCCGGGCTCGATCAGGACCACCTCGCCGGTGACCAGGTACGTCGTCGGCGAGAGCTGTTCGAGACTGCCGCCGGGCTTGGCGCGGGTGACGTCGCCGATGGCGACCAGCCGCATCGGACCCGTACGCCGCCGCGCGAGCAGCACGAGCGCGATGAGCAGCACCACGTCGGCGAAGACCGTGAGCACCACGAGGACGCCGGCGCCCTGCTCGCCGACCACGCGGTAGCGGTTGGGCGAGCCGGGCACGACCCGCACGGGCACGACCTCGTCGCTCACGGCGAGCTCAAAGGCCTCCTCGTCGAGGGCGGCGGTCCACGTCGTCTGGTCGGGGTCGATGACCTGGTCGAAGCGGAACTCGACCAGTCCGCCGTCGCCGCCGGAGTCGCGGGTGGCGGTCACGGCGGCGGTCACGTCGACGCCGTCGCGGTCGACGGAGCGGTCGACCCAGGCGCCGTGCAGGAAGGGCAGGTTGACCACGGCGAGCAGGAGGAGCACGACGAGGACGCCGCGCCGCCCGCCCTTCATCCGGCCCACGGTCGCCACCCGAGGTCGTGGGCGATCTCGTCGACGGGACGTCGGGTGCGCTCGCGGTGCTCGCGCTCCGCGTCGGGCTCGGACACCTCGGCCGCGTCACCGCGTACGCCGATGGCCACCGCCGACACGAGCCGCACGCTGTCGGGCACGCCGAGGGCCGCCGCGGCGGCCGGCTTGTCGAAGCCACCCAGCTGGTGGGTGTGCAGCCCCATGGCCACGGCCTGCAGCGTGAGGTGGGCGACGGCCTGGCCGAGGTCGTAGCGGGCGGTGTCGGGGTCCTTGACGTCGACGACCTCGCAGCCGGAGACGACCACGAGCGACGCGCGCGGCACCCAGCCGGAGTTGCCGCGGCTCAGGTGTGGGACGAAGGCGGCGTGGGCGGCGCTGCCGCGGGGCGCGACGACGAAGCGCCACGGCTGGCTGTTGCCGGCGCTCGGCGCCCACCGGGCCGCCTCGAGCAGGGTGGCGACCTCCGCGGCCGACAGCTCGTGGTGGGCGTCGAAGACGCTCGGGCTCCAGCGCGAGCGCATCGGCTCGGCGAGGACAGCGGCCTCGCGGGTCGGTCCGCTCATGGCACCAGTATCCGCGCGCTCAGGGCCACACGGTGCCGGTGGCCGCGGCGACGTGGTCGAGGAGCGCCCGGCGCGCGGCCTGGTCGGTGCGCCGCTGCACCGGCCAGGTGGTGGGGCGCGCCGCCCGGTCGTGCCAGAAGTGGTGGGTGCCGGTGGAGTCGGGGCGGGTGGCGACGAGCCACACCGCGGTGTCGGCCCCGCAGCGGGCGTCGCGGAAGAGCGGGCCCAGCACCCGGTCGAAGCCGGGCAGGCTGTCGCTGACCCCAGGCGTCGACGCCCAGCCGGGGTGGCAGCTCTCGACGCGCACGTCGCCGCCGCGCAGCCGGTCGTTCCAGGCGTCGGCGATCTCGACCTGCATCCGCTTGGTGCGGGCGTAGCCGCGCACGCCGTCGTAGACCCCGTCGCGGTACTCGATCTCGTCGGGCGTGCTCCGCAGACCGGCGCTGTACATCCCGCCCGACGACATCCACACCACGCTGCCCCGCCCGGCGCCGAGCAGCGGCAGCAGCCGCTCGGTCATCAGCTGGGGCCCGAGCACGTGCACGGCCAGCGCCATCTCGTGGCCCTGCGCCGACTCGGTGCGCTCCTTGGCCATGACCCCGGCGTTGTGGACGATGCCGCGCACCGCGTCGACGCGGCCGGCCAGGTCGTCGCACCAGGCGCGCACGGCGTCCAGGTCGCTGACGTCGCAGACCTCCTCGACCAGCGTGGCTGACGGCAGCGAGCGGCGTACGTCGGCCACGACGGCCGCGACCTTGGCCGGGTTGCGTCCGAGCACGTGCACGGTGGCGCCGAGCTCAGCGAACGACGTCACCATCGCCTCGCCGATGCCGGAGGTCGCCCCGGTCACGACGACCCGCTGGCCGTCGAGGCAGCCGGGCTCGGGGTCGGCGGGCCACCAGCGCCGGCGCAGCGCCGGCCCGACCCGGGAGTAGCCCAGGAGCAGGGTGCGATCGAGAGCGGTGTCGGCGATCGCGGCGAGGGTGCGCATGGCGCACAACCTACGGAGGAGCGGGGTCCCCAAGGGCCCAGTGGGGTGAACCGCCCCCCGCTCTCCCCCCACGGTCGAGCGGGGGGCGGCGGTTCAGGCTAGCCCAGAGCACAGTCGTGCACGAGGCCCTGAGGGTGAGAAGTTGCCCGATCGGGCCTTGACGGGACATCTCCGCCGTGATCGGGCCGTCACCGAGAATTGCGAGACGGCCACGTCCCGGGGGATCGTGGCCGTCTCGTGGAGCTGGTGCGCGAGGGGGGATTTGAACCCCCACGCCCTTTCGGACACTGGCACCTGAAGCCAGCGCGTCTGCCGTTCCGCCACTCGCGCAAGTAGCCGGAGCAGACTATCCCAGCCGTCGGAGACCGCCCAACTCGGTGTCCCCCACCCCGTATGAGCACGGCGCGGCCCGGGACGTCCGACGGGGCGGCGCCGGGACGCTTGCGCGGTTGTCCGGACCACTCTCGCTACGATCGCTGGAACTTCCGGTCGTCCGGCCGGCGGTTGTCATGCCACGGAACGGGTCCGTGGCACGAGCCGTGTCGAGGAGGTGCGTCGTGGGCGGGTTGCAGCGCTTCGAGCGGCGTCTCGAGTCGGTGATCTCGGGCGTCTTCGCCAAGACCTTCCGCAGTGCCGTGCAGCCGGTGGAGATCGCCGCCGCGCTCCAGCGCGAGCTCGACAACAACGCGCAGATCCTCTCGCGCGACCGCCGCCTGGTGCCCAACGACTTCCGCGTCGAGCTCTCCGGGACCGACCTGAGCCGGCTCGCGCCCTACGACTCGACGCTGGCGCGCGAGCTCTCCGACCAGCTGCAGCAGCACGCCGTGAGCCAGGCCTACGTCTTCCCGGGCCCGGTCCGCATCGGGTTCGAGGAGGCCGACGACCTGACCACCGGCCGGTTCCGCATCCGCAGCGAGGCGCAGGCCAAGGTCGTCGGCACCGCCAGTCAGACCCAGGTACGCCGAGCACGCGCCCTCATCGAGGTCAACGGCTCCCAGCACCCGCTCAACCCACCCGGGATGGTCGTGGGCCGCGGCACCGACGCCGACCTGCGCATCAACGACCCCGGCATCAGCCGGCGCCACCTCGAGTTCAACATCATCCTCGGCGCCGACGAGGAGGACCCGGTGGTCGAGGTCCACGACCTCGGCTCGACCAACGGGATCTCCGTCGACGGCCGCAAGGTCCCCCGCGCGCGGCTGCGCGAGGGCTCGCAGGTCAAGGTCGGCACCACCACGATGACCCTGCGCATCGTCCACGACGACCTGCACGGCTACGCACCGGAGGCACCAGGTGTCTGAGCTGACCTTCTTCCTGATCCGCATCGCCTACCTGGCGATCCTGTGGATCTTCGTCCTGGCCGCCATCTCGGTCATCCGCTCCGACATGTTCGGTGCGCGCGTCCCCGAGGCGCAGCGCACCGCACGCGCCCCGGGTGCGCCCAAGCCGCCGAAGCAGAAGCCGGCCAAGGCCGCCAAGCGCCGCGGCTCGCCCACCCACGTCGCCGTCACCCAGGGCAGCAACTCCGGGGCCACCGCGAGCCTCGACAAGGCGCCGATCCTGATCGGGCGCGGCACCGACGCGGCGATCCGCCTCGACGACGACTACGTCTCCACCCGCCACGCACGCATCGCCGCGTCCGGCGACCAGTGGTTCGTGGAGGACCTCGGCTCCACCAACGGCACCTACATCGGCAGCGTCCGCATCACGCAGCCCACGACGATCACCCTCGGCACCCAGGTCCGGATCGGCAAGACGATCCTGGAGCTGCAGAAGTGACCGGCACCCCGCAGGACCCGCTGGGCGACGAGACCCGTGAGAGCACGGCGATCCGTGCCGGTGGCGCAGTGACGGCCGCGGGCTCCCCCGGTGACGGCCTGGTCCTGCACTACTCCGCCATCTCCGACGTCGGCCGGGTCCGCAAGGACAACCAGGACTCCGGCTACGCCGGGCCGTGGCTGCTGACGGTCTGCGACGGCGTCGGTGGTGCGGCCCGGGGCGACATCGCCTCCTCGACCGCCGTCTCCGAGCTGCGCGCCCTCGACACCGACCCGGCGCACGCGACCGGACGTGGCGGCGGCGCGGCCCCGCCGCTGCTCGACCGCGTCACCGACGCCCTGCACGCCGCCCACGAGCAGATCGGCCGTCTCGTCGACGCCGACCCGACCATCAACGGCACCAGCACCACCGCCACCGTCGCGCTCTTCGACGGCCGCCGGGTCGGCATCGGCCACGTGGGCGACAGCCGCGCCTACCTGTTCCGCGACAACGAGATCAGCCAGCTCACCACCGACCACACGTTCGTTCAGAGCCTCATCGACGAGGGCCGCATCAGTGAGGCCGAGGCGCGCGTCCACCCCCACCGCAACCTGATCCTCAAGGCCCTCGACGGCATCCACGAGGCCGAGCCCGACCTGTTCGTGCTCGAGGTGGTCGCCGGCGACCGGCTGTTCCTGTGCAGCGACGGCGCGTGCGGCGTCCTCGACGACGGCCGCCTGGCCGACGTCCTGTCGATGGGCACCCCCGACTTCGCCGCCGTCGAGCTGGTCCGCGCCAGCCTCGAGGCCGGCAGCTCCGACAACGTGACCTGCATCGTGGCCGACGTCGTCCCCACCTCGGCGGCCGCCGCCGACCCGGCCTTCACCGAGCTCGAGCCGATGCTCGTGGGCGCCGCGGCCGAGCTCAAGCGCAAGCTGCCGCGGGGGCTGTTCCGCGGCCACCGCTCCGGCGACACCGGCGAGCTCGAGCCGATCGAGGCCGAGATCCCCGACGACCTGCCCTACGCCGTCGCCTCCGACCCGCTGCGCCCGGTCGACCCCGAGGCGGCGCGCTACGCCCCGCAGCCCCGCCCCCGCCACACCTGGCTGCGCCGCGCCATGGCCCTGGTCATCGTGGTCGGCGTGCTGTGGATCGGCGCCGCTGCCGCCTGGTCCTACGTCCAGCGCCAGTACTACCTCGGCGAGGAGGGCGGGGTCGTGGTCATCCACCGCGGCGTCGACGCCTCCCTGCCCGGCCTCGAGCTGTCCGAGGTGGTCGTGTCGACGACCCTCGAGGTCGACGACCTCGAGGAGTTCGACCGCGACATGGTG
This sequence comes from Nocardioides sp., assembly GCA_025964985.1. Taxonomy (GTDB): domain Bacteria; phylum Actinomycetota; class Actinomycetes; order Propionibacteriales; family Nocardioidaceae; genus Nocardioides. The sequence continues at coordinate 5,395 of JAOPXU010000239.1, read as the reverse complement.
CGCGAGGGCATCCCCGTCGACGGGCTCGCCGAGGCCCGCGACCGGGTCGAGGAGCTCAGCGCCAAGCGGACGCCCGCCGCCGGAAGCGGCGGGTGAGCCCCGTGGCAGCCGCGACCGGCACACCGACCGGCACCGCTCCCGGGTCCTCGACGCTGATGGGGTTCGTCCACCGGCGCCGCCGGGGCGCCGAGCTGTTCCTGCTCGTCCTCGCGCTCGCGGTCGGCGTCGGCGGCTACGCCGCGGTCGGCCTCGGGGTCGAGGGCGAGGTCCCGGCCGACATCATCGGCTACGGCGGCTGGCTCGCCGCGCTGATGGTCGGCGCCCACGTCGTGGTCCGCCTCGTGGCGCCGTACGCCGACCCGGTGATGCTCCCCATCGTCGCGGCCCTCAACGGGCTCGGCCTCGCCGTCATCCACCGGCTCGACCTGGCCGACGACACCACGTTCGCCCGCCAGCAGCTGACCTGGATGACCGTCGGCGTGCTGCTCTTCGCCGCCACCCTGGTCATCGTGCGCGACCACCGGGTGCTCGCCCGGTTCACCTACACCTTCGGCCTGGGCGCCATCACGCTGCTGCTGCTGCCGATCCTCCCGGGCCTCGGCAAGAACATCAACGGCGCCCGCATCTGGATCGGCGTCGGGCCGTTCAGCTTCCAGCCCGGCGAGGTCGCCAAGGTCATGCTGGTCGTCGCCTTCGCCGGCTACCTGGTGCTCCACCGCGACGCCCTGGCCCTGGCCGGGCGCCGGGTGCTGTTCGTCGACCTGCCCCGCGGTCGCGACCTCGGCCCGATCGTCGCGATGTGGCTGGTCAGCCTCGGCATCCTGGTCTTCCAGAAGGACCTCGGCTCGAGCCTGCTGTTCTTCGGGCTGTTCCTGATCCTCCTCTACGTCGCCACCGAGCGGCCGGGCTGGATCGTCGTGGGCGCGCTGATGTTCCTGGGCGGCGCGGCGACGGCGTACCGGCTCTTCGGCCACGTCCGGGTGCGCGTCGACACGTGGCTGCACCCGTTCGACTACTACCAGGGCCCGCTCGGCCAGAACAGCGACCAGCTCGTCGAGGGCCTGTTCGGCCTGGCCTACGGCGGGCTCATCGGCCGGGGCTTCGGCGACGGCGACCCCACGCGCATCCCCTACGCCGAGTCCGACTTCATCATGGCCGCCATCGGCGAGGAGCTCGGGCTGACCGGCTTCCTGGCCGTCCTGGTCATGTACGGCCTCCTCGTCGAGCGCGCGCTGCGCACGGCGCTGATCTCGCGCGACGGCTTCGGCAAGCTCATGGCCACCGGGCTGGCGTCGATCTTCGCGCTGCAGCTGTTCGTCGTCATCGGCGGCGTGACCCGGCTGATCCCGCTCACCGGTCTCACCACCTCGTTCCTGTCCTACGGCGGCTCGTCGCTGGTCGCCAGCTGGGCGATCGTCGCGCTGCTGCTGCGCATCTCCGACCAGGCCCGCCGTCCGCTGCCCGAGCTCGAGCCGGTCGACGACGACGCGGTCGCCGAGGAGTCCACCCAGGTCATCAAGGTCGGAGGCGCACGATGAACAAGCCCATCCGCGCCGTCGCGATCTTCTTCATGCTGCTGTTCCTCGCGCTGATGATCAACGCGACCAACTACCAGTTCGTGCAGGCCGGCAGCCTCGACGACCGGCCCGAGAACCGTCGGGTCAAGGAGGCCGCCTACTCCAGCGAGCGCGGCGCGATCCTCGTCGGACGCACCCCCATCGCCCGCAGCGCCCCGGTCGACGACGAGTACAAGTTCCTGCGCTCCTACGGCTCGCCGTTCCTCTACGCCCCGGTCACCGGCTACTTCTCCTTCGGCTCCAGCAGCGGCATCGAGTCCTCGCAGAACGAGGTGCTCTCCGGCAGCGACCCGAGCCTGTTCATCGGCAACCTCGTCGACCTGCTCAGCAACAAGGACCCGCGCGGCGGCAACGTGCAGCTCACGCTCGACCCCGACGCCCAGCAGGCGGCCTACGACGGCCTGTCCGCGCTCGGCGAGGGCGTCGAGGGCTCGGTCGTGGCGATCGAGCCGTCGACCGGCCGGATCCTCACGATGGTCTCGCTACCGACGTTCGACCCCAACAACCTGGCCACCCACGACTTCTCGGCCCGCGACGACACCTACGAGCGCCTCGACGACGACGCCAGCGAGCCGCTCATCAACCGCGGCGTGCAGAAGCGTCTGTTCCCGGGCTCGACGTTCAAGGTCGTCACCGCGGCCGCCGCCCTCGAGTCGGGCCGCTACGACGGCCCCGACGCCGAGGTCCCCGGCGGCGACACGTTCCAGCTCCCGCAGACCTCCGGCGAGTCCGGCGTCGTCGACAACGAGGGCCGCATCTGCCCGACCGGGCTGACCCTGCGCCAGGCGATGGAGCAGTCCTGCAACACGACGTTCGCCCAGCTCGCGATCGAGGTCGGCTCCGAGGCGATGCTGCGCCAGGCCGAGCGGTTCGGCTTCAACAGCGACTACCTCGACGACCTCGACGGCCAGGTCCGCTCGGTCTTCCCGACCGAGATGAACCCGCCCGAGCTCGGCCAAGCCGGCTTCGGCCAGTTCGAGGTGCAGGCCACCCCGCTGCAGATGGCCATGGTCGCCGGCGCGATCGCCAACGGCGGCGTCGTCATGCGCCCCCACATCGTCGACGAGGTCCAGCAGGCCGACTACGACGCCGAGCAGACCGACCCCGAGGAGCTCTCGCGCGCGATCTCCGAGGAGACCGCCGCGACCCTCACCGAGGTGCTCGTCTCCACCGTCGACAACGGCACCGCGAGCCCCGCGCAGATCGAGAGCGTCGAGGTGGCCGGCAAGACCGGCACCGCCCAGCGCGGGGTGCCCGGCGAGGCGCCGTACGCCTGGTTCATCTCCTTCGCCCCGGCCGACGACGCCGACGTGGCCGTCGCGGTGATGATCGAGGAGGCGCCCGGTCGCGAGATCGCCGGCGGCCAGCTCGGTGGGCCGATCGCCAAGGCCGTGATGGAGGCGGTGCTCCAGTGATTGCTGCTGTGGACCAGACGAGCGCGACGACAGGGAGGAGCACGAGATGACCGACGACACCACGGCCGACACGGCCGACTCGGCGGGCCGCTACCGGCTCGACTCGCGCATCGCCACCGGCGGCATGGGCGAGGTCTGGCGCGCCACCGACACCGTGCTGGGCCGCGAGGTCGCGGTCAAGCTGCTCAAGACCGAGTACGCCGACGACCCCGTCTTCCGCTCGCGCTTCGAGACCGAGGCCCGCCACGCCGCGGCCCTGCACCACCCCGGCGTGGCCGCCGTCTACGACGTCGGCGAGCGCGACGCCACCGACGGGTCCGGGCACCCGCGCCCGTTCCTGGTCATGGAGCTGGTCGACGGCCAGCCGCTCTCGCAGCTCATCAGCGCCGACCGCGACCTCGACCCGACGGCGGTCCGCGACCTGATGGCCCAGGTCGGTGACGCCCTGGGCGCCGCCCACCGCGCCGGCATCATCCACCGCGACGTCAAGCCGGCCAACCTCATCGTCACCCCCGCCGGGCAGGTCAAGGTCACCGACTTCGGCATCGCCCGCGCCGCCGACGGCGTCGGCATCACCCGCACCGGCGCCGTGATGGGCACCCCGCAGTACCTCTCCCCCGAGCAGGCCGAGGGCCGCCAGGCCACCTCCGCCTCCGACGTCTACGCCCTCGGCGTCGTCGCCTTCGAGTGCCTGGCCGGACGCCGGCCGTTCGAGGCCGAGTCGCCGGTCGCGACCGCGCTGGCCCACATCCGCGAGCCCGTCCCGCCGCTGCCCGACCGGGTGCCCGCCGACCTCGCCGCCGTCGTCACCCGCGCGCTGTCGAAGAAGCCCGAGGACCGCTACCCCGACGGCTCCGCCTTCGCCGCCGCCCTGCGCGACCCGGCCACCGCCGTGACCGAGCGGCCGACGGTCGTCGCCGCGCCCGTGGTGACGCCGCCGCTCGACGACTCGCGCACCCAGGTGCTGGCCGCGACGCCGTACGAGCCCGTCGGGCCGGTCGTGCCGGTGGGCGCCACCACGGTCACCACGACCGAGGACGACCGCCGCTCCAGCCCCTGGCCGCTCGTGCTCATCGCGGTGATCCTGATCGCGATCGCAGCCGGGCTGTTCGCCCTGCTGGCCAGCGGCGACGACGACGACGACCCGGTCGTCACCAGCACCTCGACACCGACCCGCACCCGGCAGCCGAGCACCCCGCCGCCGTCGACGGAGCCCCAGACGGTCTTCGTCAACGAGGGCGACTACGTCGGCCAGCCGATCGACGACGTCGAGGCCGCCCTGCGCGGGCTCGAGCTCGGCGTCGAGCGCAACGCCGAGTCCAACGACGACCCGTCGCTCGACGGCATCGTCACCGCGGTCAACCCCAGCGGCGACGTCCAGCCCGGCGAGCTGATCACGGTCACCTACTACGAGGACGCCCCCGAGCCGGAGCCGGAGCCCGAGCCCGAGCCGGAGCCGACGACCGAGGTCCCGACCGAGGAGGTCCCCACGGAAGAGGTTCCCACGGAGGAGCCGACCGTGGAGCCCACCGAGGTGCCGACCACCGACGCCCCCCGGGCCGGGGTGCCCGGTGCAGCGAGCGAGCCCAGCGAGGGAGCACCCACCCCGTGAACGACCACAGGTCCGACGAGGGCGGCCCGACGGTCGTCGGTGGACGCTACGAGCTGGGCGAGCTGCTCGGCCGCGGCGGCATGGCCGAGGTCCGCAAGGGCACCGACTCCCGGCTCGGGCGGATCGTGGCCGTCAAGCGGCTGCGCACCGACCTGGCCAGCGACGCGACGTTCCAGGCCCGCTTCCGCCGCGAGGCCCAGTCGTCGGCCTCGCTCAACCACCCCTCGATCGTCGCGGTCTACGACACCGGCGAGGAGCCGGCGGCCGACGGGGTCTCACAGCCCTACATCGTCATGGAGTTCGTCGCCGGCCGCACGCTGCGCGACATCCTGCGCGAGGGCCGCAAGATCCTGCCCGAGCGGGCGCTCGAGATCACCAGCGGCGTGCTGTCGGCGCTCGACTACAGCCACCGCGCCGGGATCATCCACCGCGACATCAAGCCGGGCAACGTGATGCTGACCCCCAGCGGCGACGTCAAGGTGATGGACTTCGGCATCGCCCGGGCGATGAGCGACGCCGCCAACTCGATGACCCAGACGGCGGCGGTCGTCGGCACCGCGCAGTACCTCTCCCCCGAGCAGGCCCGGGGCGAGACCGTCGACTCGCGCTCCGACGTCTACTCCGCCGGCTGCCTGCTCTACGAGCTGCTCACCGGCCGGCCGCCCTTCGTCGGCGACAGCCCGGTCGCCGTGGCCTACCAGCACGTCCGGGAGCCCGCCCGGCCTCCGTCGGACCACGACACCGACCTGCCCGAGGCCGTCGACGCGATCGTGATGAAGTCCCTGGCCAAG
>JAOPXU010000028.1 GCA_025964985.1 Nocardioides sp. | reverse complement strand
GTCGCCAGCAAGGGCGGCGACCCCGAGCACCCCGTCTGGTACCACAACTTCCTCGCCCACCCCGAGGTCGACCTGCAGGACGGCGACACGCCGTACACCTACCGCGCGCGGGTCGCCGAGGGCGAGGAGCGGGCCGCGTGGTGGGAGCGCTCCGTCGCCGCCTACCCGCCGTACGCCGAGTACCAGGAGAAGACCGACCGCGAGATCCCGGTCTTCCTGCTCGAGCGCATCTGACTGTTTCTCCACAGGTCCTCGCCGACCCGGCGCGTTTGTGCGCCGGGTCGACCGGGTGGACCGCGCCGACCCGGCGCGTTTGTGCGCCGGGTGGGCGGGTGACGGCCGTCACCCCGGCGCCCCCTGCTCGTTGAGGGAGCGTGCGCCGACCCGCTGCCGTCCTGACCGCCCTCGCCCTGAGCGTGGCGGGGCTCGCCTCCGCCTCGCCGGGGGCGGTCGCCGACCTGGCGCCGAGCGACCCGGCCTACACGGTGCGCGACACGGCCAACGTCGCCGACGCCTACGGCCGGATCACCGGTCCGGGCGGCCAGCTGCGCAACCCGGCGTACCTGACGGCACTGCAGCGCGACGTCGGCGAGACCAGCCTCGCGCAGCTGCTGCAGCAGGCCGCGAGCCCGACCCGCCCGGCGCTGACGGCGGGCAACGTCTTCCCGGGCTGGAACGTCGGCAACCCGCTGCGCGCCGGCTGGGAGCAGACGCGCGGTCGCGTCGCGAAGGTGGCGTTCACCAACCGCTTTGGCGCCCTGCTTCGTGGCCACGTCTACCGGCCGGCGCCGGGCGCCCGCGACCCCTACACGGGCGCCGTGCTGAAGGGCCCGTTCCCCGGCGTGGTGATCACGACGGGCTCGGTGCAGGGCTCCGAGGGCATGTACGAGTGGCTCGCCCACGACCTCGCCGAGCGCGGCTACGTCGTGCTGACCTACGACGTCCAGGGGCAGGGCACGTCCGAGACGCTGCCCCACGAGACCGGCGACGCCCTGCCGTTCTGCAACCCGTTCGTCGCACCGGCTGAGGGCGAGATGACGGGGTGCCCCGGGGTGCCGTCGCAGCAGCTGGCCAACTTCGTGGTCGGCACGAAGGACGCGCTGTCGTTCTTCACCTCCTCGCCGGCCAAGCCCTACCGCAACCCGGGCTCGGCCGGCGCGAGCGTGACCGCCTTCAACCCGGCCTGGCGGCACTGGGACCGCTCCCCCGACCCGCGCCCCGCGACCCCTGGGCGCACCACCCGCATCGCGATCGTCGGGCACTCGCTGGGCGCCAGCGCGGTCTCGCAGGTGCAGGGCACCGACCGCCGTGTCGCCGCCGTCGTGGCGCTCGACAAGCTGCAGTCGGACGGCGCGCGGCCCGTCGTACCGGCGCTGGCGATGCAGTCCGAGTACGGCTTCACGGTCACGCCGTGGTGGCTCTCCGGCGGCTCGTCGCTGGCCCCGCTGCCCTCGCCCGCCGGTCCCGACCGCCGTCGCGAGAAGGCGACCGGGTTCGACGCCTGGCGGCGCGCGGGCGTCGACTCGATGCTCGTCGTACCGAGGGCCTCGACGCACCTCGAGTACACCGACATCCCCCTCGCCCTGCCCGCCAGCCGCCACGGCCAGGCCCTGACCAGCGTCTACACGCAGCGCTGGCTCGACCGCTACCTCAAGCACCGCGGCGGGTCGGCCCCGCTCACCGCCCGGTCCTTCCGCTACCTCGAGCCGGTCGGCTCCGGCCGATGGGCGCCGATCACCCTGCGCCGCGACCGCCTGCTGTCGTTCTACTACTGCTCGGCGTACGCCGTCCGCGACCGCACCGGCGCCCTGCGCGCCGACCCCGACACCACCGACCTCGGCTGCCGCTAGGTCGACCCGGCGCGTAGACGCGCCGGGTGAGCGCGCACTCACACGTCGACCCGGCGCGTATGTGCGCCCGGTCAGCGGGAGGCCGGTCAGTCGCGGGAGATGGAGAAGGCGAGTCCCGTGAGGTGGCCGAGGCGGGCGACCTCGGAGTCGAGGAACTCGGGGCCGCCGCGGCGGGCGACGACGACGACCTGGTTGCCGTCGATGCGGGCGCCGGCGTGGAGCGTCTCGCCGTCGGTGCCGTCGTCGATCTCGAGGCGGACGGCGCGCTCGATCTCGACGAAGGCGAGATCGGCGGGGGCGGCGCCGGTGGCGTGCACGACACCGTGGACGCGGTGGATGCGGGCGGCCCAGTCGACGCGGAACGTGCCGGGCAGCACCTCGACGAGCCGGTTGAGGGCACGGGCCGGCTCGGACGTGAGCTCCTCGACTGCCTCGAGGTCGAGGATCAGGTTGCTGGAGCCGAAGCGGCTGATCCAGAGCACCACGACGCCGTCGAGCGCGTTGCAGGCCGAGACGATCGAGTCGGGCATGATCCCGGGCTCGGTGTCGAGCATGACGTCGTCGACCGCGGTCTGGTCGTGGTGGCGCTTCTCGACGATCTCGATGGCCTCGATGTCCCCGCCGGCCTCACCGATCGCCGTCGCGAGCCGTCCGAGCGACCCGGGGACGTCGGGCAGCTCGACGCGGAGGAGGAAGGGCACCGCTCGACCCTAACGGGCCCCGGTTTCGGTCTCGTTGCGCTCGTCCGCGTGGCGGGCCACCGCCAGCCGGGCCGAGAGGCCCGACGCGCGCTGGGCCTGCTGCGAGACCGCGGCCCGCACCGCCGCCTCGGAACCGACGACACGCACGTGCTCCTGCGCGCGGGTCACCGCGGTGTAGAACAGCTCACGGGTCAGCAGGCGTGAGGTGTCGTCGGGCAGCAGCACCGTGACCCGCTCGGCCTGGCTGCCCTGGCTCTTGTGGATGGTCATCGCGTGCATCGTCTCGACGGCGTCGAGCCGGCCGGGGGCGTAGTCGCGCAGCCGCTCCGAGCCCGACACCCACGCCCGCAGCCGCCCGTCGGCGCCCAGCACCGCCGCCCCGGTCTCGCCGTTGTAGACCTCGAGGGCGTAGTCGTTGCTGGTCACCAGGATCGGGCGGCCGACGTACCACTCGCCGTAGATCGGCTGGCCGGTCGCCTCGGCGAGCCAGCGCTCGACCTGCCGGTTCCAGTGGCGCACGCCGAAGGGGCCCTCGCGGTGGGCGCACAGCAGCCGGTGGCGGTCGAGCGCGGCCAGGGCGGCGGGGGCGTCGCCGGCCTCGGCCGCACGGCGTACGGCGAGCGCGGAGACGAGCGCGTCGTCGTGGAGCACCGGGCCGGGATCGTCGGTCTCGACGAACTCGACCTCGTCGCCGCCGCGGCGCAGCACCTCGAGCACCCGGTCGGCGTCGCCGGTGCGCAGGGCCTCGGCGAGCGACTTGATGTCCTCGGTGGAGCGGTGGTTCTCGGTGAGGGAGGCGACCGGGGAGGCCGGGTCGCCGTCGAAGCCGCTGACGACGTCGGCGAGCACGGCACCAGCCCCGACGGGGGTGAGCTGGTGCTGGTCGCCGACGAGGACGAGGCGGGCCTGGGGGCGGACGGCCTCGAGCAGCCGGCCCATCATCGTGAGCTCGACCATCGAGCACTCGTCGACGACGATCACGTCGTACTTGAGGCGGTTGCCCCGGTCGTGGCGGAAGCGGGTGGTGTTGTCGGGCCGCCAGCCGAGCAGGCGGTGGAGCGTGAGGGCGTCGGGGCTGCCGACGAGGTCGCGGTCGGCGGCGTCGAGCCCGGCGAGCTCGCCGGTGACGGCCTCCTGCAGCCGGGTCGCCGCCTTGCCGGTGGGCGCGGCCAACGCGATCGAGGGACGCCGGCCGTGGAGCCGCTGGGCCTGGTCGGCGAGCAGCACGAGCAGGCGGGCGACCGTGGTCGTCTTGCCGGTGCCGGGTCCGCCGGTGAGCACGGTGGTCCACTGGCGGGCGGCCTGGGCGGCGGCGGCGCGCTGCTCGGGGCTGAAGTGGCCGCCGGCGACGCGGTCGAGGCAGGCGGCGAGGGCCGGCTCGTCGACGTCGGGAGGCAGAGCGCCGGCGCGCGACAGCAGGTCGTCGCGGACCTGCAGCTCGAGGCGGTGGTAGCGGTCGAGGTAGACGAGCGAGCCCTCGTGGCGGCACGCGCCGGCCGCGACCAGCGGCGAGGCCGCGACGGCCGCGGACCAGGTCGCGGGCTCGGGCCAGGGCAGGTCGGGGGCGAGGTCGGCGAGGGTGGTGAGGTCGACGCACACCGAGCCGAGGCGTACGCCGCGCACCGCCATCGCGACCGCGAGCAGCACCCTGTCGTCGCTCTCGCCGCCGAGGTCACCGACACGTCGGGCCACGTGGACGTCGCTGGCCTCGAGGACGCCCGCGGCGTTGAACGTCGCGAGCAGGCCGCTGGCGCCGACCGCCAGGCGGCGGTCGTGCTCGGGCCAGGGCTCGGGCAGGGCGGTGGGAACGAGCGTCATCGGGGTCCCCCGTCGAGCAGGTCGGAGACGGCCTCGATGAGCGCCACCGGCGGGCGCCAGACGAAGACTCCGCAGGGCCGGCCGTCGACGACGGGCGTCTCGGGGCCGCAGAGCCCGCGCAGGTAGAGGTAGAGCACGCCGCCGAGGTGTCGGGCGGGGTCGTAGCCGGGCTGGCGCCAGCGCAGGAACCGGTGGAGGACCACGGCGTAGAGGAGCGCCTGGAGCGGGTAGTCGGAGTGGCCCATCGCCGCGTCGAGCGCCTCGGGCCGGTAGGCGTGGGCGGTCAGCGGCTCGTCGCGCGGTCCGAGCCAGTTGGTCTTGTAGTCGACGATCAGGTAACGCGGATCGGCGCGGTCGCCGACGCGGAGCACGACGTCGACGGAGCCGGTGAGGTAGCCGCGCAGGCTCTGCTCGCCCAGCGCGGGCACGGCGAGGGCGTCGGCGTAGCCGCGGACGGGGTCGTCGGCGGGCAGGTGCTCGCGCAGCAGCGGGGCGAGGTCGCCGAGGGTCGTGACGTCGGCGCCGGTGGGGTCGCCCGCGAGGTCGCCGCCGGCCAGCGGCAGCTCGAAGTCCATCTCGCGCAGCCGGTCGCGCAGGGGCACCTCGCCCAGCGTGCGGCCGTCGACCTCGGGACCGAGCGGGGTGGCGTGCACGGCGACCAGGGCGTCGACGAGCACGGCGCGGTCGAGGTCGACGGGCCAGCGCACCAGCTGCTCCTCGACGTGGGCGGCCAGCTCGGCGCGCAGGTCAGGGGCGTCGGGGTCGGCGTGCTCGAGCACCGCGTGGACCAGCGACCCGAACGTCGCACCCACCGGCAGTGTGGCCATCGGCGAGGCCACGCTGTCGGCGACGTTGGCCGACTCGGGCAGCGCCTCGACGTCCTCGTCGTCCTTGGCCGTCTGCTCGGGCTCGCTGCCCACACCCGGCGTCGCTGCGGCCTCGACGTTGCTCAGCGCGGAGTAGGAGGTACGGCGCCAGGTGGTGTCGACCGTGCGCCCGAACCGTCGGGTGTCGAGGCCGACCACGGGCCTGGTCGGCGCGTCGGGGCCGGGGTCGACCCAGGTCGCCGGCTCGGGCGCCGGGCCGCCACGGTCGCGCCAGGCCCCGAAGAGCCCGACCACGTCGTCGTCGGACGGCACGGGCGGGGCCTCGGGCACGTCGACCTCGTCGGCGGCGCGCATGAGCAGACGGTGCAGCGGCGAGAAGACGGCGTTCTTGGTGGGCGCCCACCAGCACACGACCTGCGACTGGGCGCGGGTGATGGCGACGTAGAGGAGCCGCAGCCACTCCCCCGCCTCCTCGTCGGTCCAGCGGCGCACGTGGTCGCCCCACGCCGCGCCACCACCGCCGACGTCGAGGCAGCGCTGGCCCTCGGCGTCGTGGAATAGCGGGCGGGTGGGCTTGGGGACGTGACGGTCGGCGAGGGCGGGGAGGTAGACGACGGGGTACTGGAGGCCCTTGCTGGCGTGGATGGTCACCAGCTGCACGGCGGCGGCGTCGGAGTCGAGGCGCCGGGTGCGCTCGGCACCGCGGCCGGCGCGGCCCTCGACGACCTGGCCGCGCAGCCAGGCGAGCAGCGAGACGATCCCGAGCCGTTGGGTCTGGGCGATCTCGTGGAGCGCCTCGCCGATGTGGCGCAGGTCGGTGAGCCGCCGCTCGCCGCCGATCTCGGCGAGCACCCGGGCCGGCAGGCCGCCGGCCGACGCCGCCTCGAGCACGGCCGCGACACCACGGCGCTCGACGACCTCGACCCAGTGGCGCAGCGTCTCGCCGACCTCGTCGGTCAGGTCGTCGCCGCCCTCGGCGAGCTCGCGCGCGGTGTGGCCCACGAAGCAGGTCAGCGCCGCGGCGCGCACCCGTGGGCTGCGGTGGGGCTGCTCGAGCGCCTCGAGCAGGGTCAGCCACTCGACGGCGGCCGGCGTGGCGAAGACGCTGCCGCCACCGGCGATGACGGCCGGGACGCCCACCTCGTGCAGCGCCTGCTGGGCGGCGGCGAGGTCGGCGTGGCGGTAGCAGATGACCGCCACGTGGCGCGGCTCGATGTCGACACCGTCGAACGTGGCGCCCGAGGCGAGCAGGCGACGGACGTCGAGGGCGAGGTCGTGCGCGACGTGGGGGCGGACGTCGGCGACGGGCAGCGAGGTGCGCGGGCCCTTGCCGAAGGCCTCGCGGCGCACGACCCGCAGCCGCAGCGGCGCGGCCACCGGCGCCCCGACGAGACGGGTCCTCTGGTGGTGCGCGCTGACCGGTCGTACGACGATGCGCTCGTGGCCCAGCCGAGCCCCGACCAGCAGCTCCTGGAAGGCGTCGAGCAGGGCGGAGTCGCTGCGCCAGTTGACGCTCAGCGTCTGCTGGGTGGTCGCGGTCTCGGCGGCCTCGAGGTAGGTGGTGACGTCGCCGCCGCGGAAGGCGTAGATGGCCTGCTTGGGGTCGCCGATCAGCACCATCGTCGCGCCGCTGTCAGGCGTGCCGAAGGCCCGGTGGAGCACCTGCCACTGGACCGGGTCGGTGTCCTGGAACTCGTCGACGAGCACGATCGACCACCGCTCGCGCATCCGCACGCGGGCCGGGGAGTCGTCGGCCTCGAGGGCGTCGGAGAGCTGGCTGAGCAGGTCGTCGTAGGACAGCACGCCGAGGCGCCGCTTGCGGGCCTCGATCTCGTCGCGGACCTTGCACGCGAAGGCGACCTTGCGGCCGGCGGTGGTGGAGCGGTCCTCGCCGGTCGGCTCGATGCGGGCCTGCGGGTCGCCGACCGCGGCGCGGGCGATCGCCAGCGCCTCGGCGTGGCTGAACGCCGGAGTCCCGTCGGTGAGCGCGAACGCGCGCAGGTAGAGGTCGTCGACGACCTCGCGGACCAGATCGTCGAGGTCCTCGACGAGGCGGGCACGCGCGTCGGTGTCGCCGGCGACGCCGAGTGAGTCGAGGACCAGCGAGCAGAACTGGTGGGTGGTCGCGATCGTGGCGGCGTCGAAGCCGGCGAGCGCCTCGACCACGCGGCGGTGCTTGACCGCCCGCTCGGCGTCGCTGCCCTCGTGGAGCAGCTGCAGGAACGGCGTGCCGTCGGGACCGTCGGGACGCACGTCGGGGTCGCCGGCGAGCAGCCGCTCAGCCTGCACCAGCTGGGCCCGGACCCGCTCGCGCAGCTCCTGGCTCGCCGCGCGCCCGAACGTCACGACGAGCATCTGGTCGAGCTGGGCGAGGCCCTCGGCGACGTAGCGGGTGACGAGGGCCCCGATGGTCCAGGTCTTGCCGGTGCCGGCGCTCGCCTCGAGCAGGGTGGTGCCGGGCCCGGGCAGCTCGGCGCAGACGTCGAACGGGGCGAGCGCAGTGGCGAACAGGTCGTTCACCATGCCGCACCGACCAGACCGACCGGACCACACGGATCGGGGTCCCCGCGGCGTTGTCCGTCGGAGGAGCGGAGCGGGGGAGACGGAGAACGTCGTGGGGTGATCACAGTGGTCCGACCTTTTCGGCACCGGTGAGCAGCGGCTCCCAGACGCGCCAGGCGTGCTCGGCGAGGCCGGCGTCGAGCAGCACCGAGAGCGGGGCGCGGTCGCCGTAGGCGCGGCGGTGGTAGGCGTCGGCGTCCTCACCCTCGATGCCGTAGGCGTTGAACGGGTCGGTCTCCCAGGCACGGCGGGCGAGCACCTCGGCCGAGACGTCCTCGCCCATGCGCTCGCGCACGTGGCCCTCGGCCCAGGCCGAGGCGGTCGCGACGGGCAGCGGCAGCGGCGAGCACAGACCGAGGTCGCGCAGCTCGACGAGCGAGCGCAGCCACTCGACGGCGCGGTGGTCGAGCGGGCCGGACAGCGCGCGTCGCGGGCCGGCCCGCTCGCGCCCGACCGCGTGACCGGTGAACGACTCGTCGGGCAGGCCCGCGCTGAGGGCGAGCAGGTCGATCCAGGAGTGGAGGCGCTGGCGGGGCTTGAGCCGGGAGTAGCCGACGGTGAACAGCCGGGAGCCGTAGACGCCGGTGACGGTGCCCGACAGCCGGCGCCCGTGACCCAGGTCGACGTCGACGTCGAGGGTGCGGGGCTCGCCGGTGCGCAGCTCGGCGGTGCGCTCGAGCAGTCGCTCGCACTCCTGGACGGCCTCGGTGAGCGACGCGGTGCCGAGGTGGAACGGCGGCAGAGAGCCGCGCAGCTGCTCGGCGAGCATCACCGCCTGCGGATCGTGGTCGGCCAGCATCTGGGTGAGCATCCGGTCGCCGATGCCCCAGCGGTCGAGGGCGTCGAGCTCGACGGGGATGGCGTCGCCGACCTCGTCGGGCTGCAGCGGGGCAGCGATGTCGAGACGCTGGCGCAGGAACGCGCGCACGGGGTGGGCGAAGAACGCCTTGAGGTCGGCGAGCGAGACGTCGACCAGCGGGGCCGGGTCGAGCGGCCCGTCGAGCAGCGGCGGGGGCAGCACCCGCTCGGAGACGGCGGCGCGGGCGCCGGCCAGCGCGGCCCGGTCGAAGCTGAAGGGGCGGGGGTCGCCCGGGACCAGCTCGCCGGGGAGCAGGTTGCGCGCGTCGTGGGGCTGCAGCGGGTGGTGGGTGAGGACGTGCTGGCGCACGGAACCTGCGGTGGTGCGGTCGGCGGCGTCGAGGATCTCGCCGAGCGGCGTGGCCGGCGGCCGGCTGGCGCCGGAGTGCTCGTTGGCGCCGGTGTAGGTGACGACGACCCTGTCGGTGGCGGCGAGCAGCGCGTCGAGCAGCAGCTGGCGGTCCTCGCTGCGCACGTCGCGCTCGCCGGTGAGCGGACGGCGGGCCAGGACGTCGTCGCCGTCGACGCTGGTCAGCCGTGGGAAGACGCCGTCGTCGAGGCCGACGAGGCACACGACGCGGTGGGGCACCGAGCGCATCGGGGTCATCGTGCAGACGGTGAGGGTGCCGGTGCGGAAGTTGGCGCGCGTGGGCCGGCCGCCCAGGCGCGAGTCGAGCAGGGCGCGGACGTCGGCCAGGCGCAGCGGCACCCCGGGCGTCCCGTCGCCGGCGGCGCGGGCGAGCTCGCCCTCGAGCTGGGGCACCTGCCAGGCGTCGTCGAGGTCGACGTCGGTGAGGTCGCGGACGCCCTGGACGAGCACCTGCATCCAGCCCTCGACGTCGACCGCCGCGGCCAGCCCGTCGAGGCAGCGCGCGAGGCGGTCGACCATCTCGGCCAGGCGGCCGGCGAGGTCGACCTCGGAGCTGGCGACGTCGTCGACCGGCAGGCCGCGACCGAGGTGGCGGTGGTCGTCGCCGCTCATCACGACGCCGAGCAGGATGCGGTCGAGGCCGCTGCGCCAGGTGTTGTGCTCGAAGCGCTGCATGTCGAAGCGGCCGCGCTGGACCGCGTCGATGCCCCAGCGGATGCCGGCCTGGCCGACCCAGCGGGTGACCCGGTCGAGGTCGTCGTCGGAGAACCCGAACCGCAGCCGGACCGAGGCGGTGCTGGCCAGGTCGAGGACGTCGGAGGCGGTGACCCGGCCGCCGGCGAGCGCGACCAGGTCGGCGGCGACGGCGAGCAGCGGGTTGGTGCTGGTCAGGGCCCGGTCGGCCAGCCGGACCCGGAGGCCGTGGGCCGGGTGCCCGTCACCGGGGACGACGTCCTCGAGGCCGAACCCGGCCGAGATCAGCGGCGCGTAGGTCTCGATGTCGGGGCACATCACGAGGATGTCGCGCGGCTGCAGCGTCGGGTCGTCGGCCAGCAGGCCGACCAGGACCTCGCGCAGGACGTCGACCTGGCGGGCCGGCCCGTGGCAGGCGTGGACCTGGAGGGTGCGGTCGGCGGGGTCGAAGCCGCGGGCCGCGCGCTCGTCGGGGGTGGGGGCGTGGTTGGCGCGCAGGTCGTGCTGGAGCAGGCCGAGCAGCGTCGTCGGCAGCGGGTCGGTGAGCTCGACGGCGGCGTCGAGCACCGGGAGGTCGAGGGTGCGGCGCAGCTCGCGGGTGTCGCGGCCGAGGGAGGCGAGCAGCGGGTGGCCGACCCGGTCGGCGGAGGTGTCGTCGTCGCGGGCGACCACGCCGCCGAGACCGGTCAGCGCCTCCCACAGCACCGGCGAGGGCTGCGGCAGCCAGAGGTGGACGTCGCGGCTGGTCGCCAGGGCCCGGAGCAAGGCGACCTCGGTGACGGGCAGGCGGGTGTGGCCGAAGAGCGAGAGCCGGGCCGGCAGGTCGAGGCCGGCTCCCCCGGCCTCGAGCGCGGTCACGGCGCGGGCGTGACGCTGGTCGGGCGCCTCGGCGCCGACACGGGCGACGAGCCGGCGCCACAGCTCGGGCTGCCAGGCGAGGTCGGCGGGCAGCGGACCACCGGCGCCGTCGCTGTCGCGGCCCTCGCGCCAGTCGGTGACCAGGGACGAGCGCTGAACGGCGTAGGACGCGAACAGCCCGGCCAGCCGGCGCGCGACGGAGTAGCGGCGGTCGCGGCGCAGGTCGCCGTGCTCGCCGTCGAGACCGTGGCCGAGGTGGCGCGCCAGGGTCGTGCACCAGGGCTCGCCGAGGGAGGCGTCGATGGTCTCGAGCAGCGGCCAGACGAGCCGGTCGGGGGCCCAGACGTCGTCGCGCTCGCGGTCGAGCAGCAGCGAGACGAGCGACCCCGGGCGCAGGAACCGGACGCCGGCGCACACCCCGTCGGATCCGCGGGCGCCCGTGCCGAGCCGGTGCGACATCCGCTGCGCCAGCCAGCGCTCCACGCCCTTCTCGGGCACCACCACGACCTCCTCGGCGAAGGGGTCGGGCAGCGGCGTCGCCAGCAGCTCGCCGAGGGCGTCGGCGAGCTGGTCGGTGCGCGGCGCGCGGTGCAGGTGCAGGGTCATCGGCGACGACTGTAGGCGTGGGCACCGACAGTGTCGGCGGCAACGTCGGGTGCTGTCGGGTGCCGCTCGGTGCGACCATGGGGCCATGACGGCGACCGGGCCGCTCCGCCTCTCGCGCCAGGACGCGCGCCGCGTCGCGGTGCGTGCGCAGCTGCTGACCGCCGACCGTCCCTCCGACGTGCTCGAGGTGGTGCGGCACCTGACGTTCGTCCAGCTCGACCCGACCCGGTACGTCGCCCCGAGCGCCGACCTGGTCCTGTGGAGCCGGCTGGGCCCGACGTACGACGCCGGCGAGCTGCGCGACCTGCTCGACACCCAGGCGCTCGTCGACCACCACATGATGGCCCGCCCCGCCGAGGACCTCGCGCTGTTCCGCGCCGAGATGACGCAGTGGCCAGGCCCCGAGCCGCTCAAGCCGTGGCAGGAGGACCTGCGCGGCTGGGTCGCTGCCAACGACGGCTGCCGGCGCGACGTGCTCGAGCTGCTGCGCGGCGACGGGCCGCTGCCCGCGTCGCAGGTCCCCGACACCTGCGAGGTGCCATGGCCTTCGAGCGGCTGGAACAACGACAAGAACGTCAAGATGATGCTCGCCCACATGGTCGAGCGCGGCGAGGTCGCGCGGGCCGGGCGCGGCGGAAAGGGTGACCGCGAGGTGCTGTGGGACCTCGCCGAGCGGATCTACCCCGACGACCCGGTGCCGTCCGTCGAGGAGGCGAAGCGGGTCCGCGACGTACGCCGGCTGCGCGCGCTGGGCATCGCCCGCGCCCGCGCCGCCAAGACCCCGCACGAGCCCAACGACGTCGGCGCGGCCGGGGTGGACGCCGTGGTCGACGGGGTCAAGGGCACCTGGCGCGTCGACCCGACCTGGCTCGATGGCCCCTTCGACGGGCGGGCCGCCCTGCTCTCACCGCTCGACCGGCTCGTCGCGGACCGCAAGCGGCTGACCGAGCTCTTCGACTTCGAGTACTACCTCGAGATGTACAAGCCCGTCGACCAGCGCCGCTGGGGCTACTGGGCGCTGCCCGTCCTCTGGGGCGACCGGCTCGTCGGCAAGCTCGACGCCGTCACCGACCGCGAGGCCGGCGAGCTGCGTGTCGACGCTGTCCACCGGGACGAGCCGTGGTCGGCCGCCTGCGAGGACGGCGTACGGCGGGAGGTCGAGGCGCTGGCCGGGTGGCTGGGTCTGGCGCCGGTGGTGCTGGGCTGAGCCGGCCCGTGGGGTCTCGACTCGGACTCGCTGGCGCTCGCCCGGCGCGACCAGCGGGGAGGAGCTAGCGCGGGTTGAAGTCCCGGTCGGCTTCCTCGATGTCGCGCTCGAGCTCGGCGACGGCCTCGGGCTTGCCGTGGAAACGGCGGTAGGAGTAGACGAGCAGCGCGACGGCGATGAGCGCGGAGAAGACCATGGTGATGCTGGTGGCCACGCCACCGGGCAGCCAGGTCCAGTCGGGCAGGGGCCACCAGCCGGGCTGGTCGGGGCCGAGGAACCAGACGACGGCGCAGCCGAGGATGAACAGGACGCCGACCAGGGACAGCGCGATGCGCAGGTTGGTCTCGACGGACTCGGCGGCGCCCTTGAGGGCGCGGTACTTGACCGGGTCGAGGCGGCGCTCGGCCCACTCGTACTGCTGCGAGAGCACGGCGAGGCCGGCGAAGATGCCCAGCAGGCCGGGGCCCGGGAGGGCGATCATGGCGATGCCGGCGAGCAGCAGACCCCATCCGAGGACCTCGAGCCCGACCCGCTTCGCCACCTTCATGGGCGAAGCATCCCAGAGCCGGTCAAACGGCACGCGTAGGCGTAGCCGACGAGTCCCAGCGTGACCAGACCGGACAGCGCCTGGCTGATCCCGGCCCACAGCCCGCCGGGCAGCCAGGTCCACTCCGGCAGCGCCCACCAGGCCGGCTGGGCGGGCGCCCACACCCACAGCAACCCGGACGCCGCCAGCAGCGCGCAGACGAGCAGCGACACCCACGCCTTGCGGTGCGTCTCGACGCCGCGGCGGGCGCCGTCGAGAGCCCGGTCGCGCAGCGACTCCAGGCGCCGCTCGGCCCACTCGTGCTGGGTGGCGAGCACGCCCATCCCGAACGCCATCAGCAGCAGCCCGGGCCCGGGCAGCGGGAAGAGCACGACGCCGACGGCGAGGAGCACCCAGCCGACCGCGCCGAGCACCCATCCCCTCACCGTCGCGCCCACCCACCGAGCCTGGCCCGGTGAGGCGACGAGCAGGTGAACGCAGGTGAACGCCGGTCAGCCGCCGAACTGCGCGACGTAGGCGCGGCCCTCGTCGGAGAGGTTGCCGTGGGCCTCGGCGACCTTGGCCCAGCGCAGCGACATCCGCATGAAGCGCAGCGGGTTGTAGACGTCCTCCTCGCAGGAGAACAGACCGTCGCCGGCGTAGGTCATGATCGTGAGGTTGGACTGCTCGTGCACCGAGCCGTCGCCGGGGTCGGGCATCAGGTTGCGCACCTCGCAGATCAGCCGCGAGGTCGACTCGTCGACGGTCTGCCAGGCCAGCGGGAAGCCGGTCATCACCGAGCCGGGGAACGACGTCATCGTGGCCACCGACCAGGTGCGGATCTCGTCGCGGCCGCGGAAGGTGCCGAACGCGTGCTCGACGTACTCGGCGTCCTCGGTGAAGTTGAGGGCGAAGTCGTCCCAGTCACCGGTGCTCGCGTGCTGCTGCACGCGGGCGTGCATGGCGGCGTACGCCTCGGTGATCTCGGCCGCGGAGAAGTCGCTCACCGCGTCATCCAAGCACCGAACGAGAACAGGTTCTAGTCGATCCGAAGAGTCAGGGGCGGCAGAGGAGCGGGATCGTGCAGCCCGGCTCCTCGGGCTCCTCCGGCTGCAGCGGGTCGACGGCGTCGACGGTGGCCTCGAAGTACGACGCCAGCGTGGCCGCACGGGTGGCGCTGATGTGCAGGTCGTCGAACCAGGTGTGGGTCGAGCCGATCAGGCCCTTGCAGACCTGGGCGGTGCAGAAGACCGGGTTGACATCGATCTGCTTGCGCGAGCCGAGGACCGGGCGCAGGGCGCCGGCGACGTACTGGCGGGTGGCGACGGCCTCAGGCAGCGCCTTGGCGCGCGGGAGCTGGCAGGCGTAGGGGACGTTGCCCTTGGCGCAGCGGCGGCGGACCAGGGGAACGGTGGCGACCTGGCCGACGACGTCGACCTTGGCGCCGATCGAGCGCAGGGTGCGCGCGAGGCGCGGCGTGCCCTGGCGCTGGGCCTGCGCCATCATCCCGACGTACGACGACCGGTCGCCGACCTTGCGGGCGTGGACGTAGCGCTGCCAGCTGCCGGCCAGCACGATCCGGTAGGGCTTGCCGCGGGCCTCGAGCTTGCGGGCGACCTCGATGCCGAGGGCGTTGGAGCGGAAGCAGGCCGGCGCGGAGTCGGTCGGCTGGACCTGGTTGTCCATGGGCGGGCAGGAGCCCATCATCACCGCGACGAGGTTGACCCCGCGCCCGGCGACGGCGGCCTTGAGCGCCGGGATGAACATCCACGAGTGGGAGTCGCCCCACAGCACCACCGTCGGGCGGGTGCCGTCGTAGCGGTTGAGGCCGCAGACCACCGGCTTCGACGGAATCTTCTCCTTCGGCGTCGCGCAGCGGCGCGGCATCCGGGGGAAGTCCTGCGCGGGCGGGCGCGACGTCGCGGCGGCGGAGGTCCGCTCGGGCGCGAGCTGCGCTCCGGCGGTCGACGGCGCGAGGGTCGCCAGGACGGTCGCGAGGAGGGCCGTGAGGACCGTGGCGACGAGCAGGGAGATGGGGGAGCGCATCTTCATGGTCTCCCCATGGTCGCACCGGTCGGCCGCCACCGCACCGGATCGTCCGAACGGCGACCGGGCAGCAGGCTCAGCCGGTGCGGTCGGCGTACGCCGTGGCGGCGGAGTGCACGGCCGCGACGTAGTCGGAGGAGTTGTTGTAGGACAGCACCCCGGCCGTCCAGCCCTCGCCGGTCGTGAGGTCGCGGTCGCCGACGCAGAGGTAGTCGGCGGCGGCCAGCGCCGCGTCGTCGAGGTCGTTGGGGTCGCTGACGCCGTCGCCGTCGCCGTCGGTCCCCCACATCTCCCAGGTGGTGGGGATGAACTGCATCGGCCCGACGGCGTGGTCCCAGTCGGGGTTGCCGTGGTAGGCCGTCGTCTCGGGCGTGGCCCGGATGGCGGCGACCGGGCCGACGCCGTCGAGGGCGGGACCGAGGATCCGGCTGGAGGAGTGGCCGTCGCCACCGAGGGTGCGGCCGCCGAGGGTGCCGTGCTGCGACTCGACCCAGCCGATGCCGGCCAGCGTCGTCCAGCCGAGGCCGCAGGAGGCGGGGGCCGACAGCTCGGCGCGCGCGTACGCGTCGAGCGCGGTCTCGGGCAGACCCGCCGCCTTCGCCGTACGACGGATCCAGCGGCGGTCGACCTGCGGCACCCCGGCCAGCGCCGGGGCCGCCTCGGCGGTCGGCGCCGCCCGGGCGACCGGTGCGGCGACGAGGGCGCCCGAGCCGTTGGGCGTCAGGTCACGCACCGGCGGGCGGACGTAGAGGGACTGCTGGGCGACGTAGGCGACAGCGGTGAGCGCGACGAGCGCGGCCAGGAAGATCAGGACCGCCCGCAGGGGACGGTCGGTCACCGCGCGGTGTCGCCGCTGGTCTCGTCCGGGTCGCCGACGACGTCGCGGATGCTGGGCACGAAGTACTTGCGCAGCATGCGCGACATCTTGGCGCTGAGGTGGTTGTCGTCGAAGTAGTAGGTGACGCCGTCGGACTCGGCGAAGCAGGTGGTGGCGTTGCAGAGCGCACCGACCGGGTCGATCAGACGCGGCGGGGTGGGTCCGCCGTCGGCGTCGGGGTCGGCGCCCTCGCGGTCGGCCTTGTCGTTGTCGGTGGTGACCAGGACCTTCGGCTTGCCGGTCTCGGGGTCGACGGCGCCGGGCAGGCCGGCCATCAGCTCGAGCAGCCAGCCGCGGTTGTCGCCCTCGTCCCGGATGGCCTGCTCGCGCGGGACGTCGCAGGAGTAGGGCCGCGAGATCGCCTCGCACAGCGGGGCGTTGCGCGGGATGATCGGCGTCGGGCCCACCACGTCGACGTCGGCGTTGATGTCGGCGAGGCGCTGGAACAGCGCCGGGGTGCCCTGCTGGCTGTAGCTGGCCATCTTGCGGACGTACTCGTCGTTGGCGTTGTCGAGGTCGCGCTCCTGCGCCATGCCGATGAACGGCGTGCCGCGGTAGGTCTCGTAGCTCTGGCTGATGATCACCTTGAGCGGCGCGGCCTTGTTGACGAAGCGCTCGGCGAAGCGGAGCGCGGCGGCGTTGGAGCGGGCGCAGGCGCCGGTCGCGGTCTCGGTCGGGATGAAGACCGGGCAGGCGCCCATCACGAACGCGACGAGGTTGACGTCCTGCTTCTTGGCCGCGGCCTCGATGGCCGGGATGTACATCCAGGCGTGGGAGTCGCCCCACAGCATCACCGTGGGCCGGCCGAACTCGAACGGCACGAGGTCGCACTGGCCGGGCTTGTCGGGGATGAAGCTCTGCTCGCCGAGGCACTCCTCGGGCAGCACGGGTACGTCGGCCAGCTGCTCGGTGACGTCCTGCCAGTGCGGTGAGGTCTTGGCCTCGTCGGCCAGGGCGAGGGCACCGCCGCTGAGGCCGGCGACGCAGGACATCGCGAGGATGCCGCTGATCATCACGCGGCGCGAGCCCCAGGTGCGCGACTTGCTGACCGTGCCGGAGCGCTTGTAGAAGAGGCCCTCGATGTAGCGGTAGCTGAGGTAGGCGACGAACAGCGCTGCGAGCACCAGCGCGACGCGCGCGTGCAGCGGCGGCGGGGCCAGGTTGAGCGACTCGCCGAGCACGAGGAACGGCCAGTGCCAGAGGTACCAGCCGTAGGACACGAGCCCGAGCCCGACGAGGAACCGGATCGACAGGAAGCGGGTCACGACCGTCGGGCCGCCGACGCCGGCCCACACGAGCAGCGCGGCCGCGGCGCACGGCAGCAGCGCCCAGTAGCTGGGGTAGCCGTCGACCGGCATGGGGTTCCACAGGACGAAGGCGATGATCGCGACGCCGGCCAGCCCCATGACCTCGCGGAGGTCCTCGGCCGGCCTGATCCTGCGGGCCACGAGCGCGAGCGCGACGCCGATGAGGAACTCGAAGGCACGGGTGATCGGCAGGTAGTAGGCGGCGTCGGGGTCGGAGCCGGCGAGGTGGATGGCCAGCCAGAGCGACGCCACGCCGAGCGCGACGGTGACCAGCAGCATCGTGCGGACGACCGGCTGCCGCAGCAGCTTGGAGACGAGCCAGGCGAGCAGGATCGCGATGGGGAGGGCGAGGTAGAACTGCTCCTCGACCGAGAGCGACCAGGTGTGGAGCAGGACACCGGTGCCGGGCTGGTGGGTGAAGTAGTCGACGTCGCCGGCCTGGCTGGCGTTGAGGAAGAAGAAGTTGGAGACGAACCCCGCCGCGGCGGCCGCCGAGCGCGCGGTCTGCTGCTGGGGCGGCTCACCGCCGATCGAGGTCGGGGTCAGGATGAAGTAGCTCAGCACCAGGACGCCGATGAGCATCGTCGCCTTGGCCGGGATCAGGCGCCGTGCGCGGCGGGCGTAGAACGCGCCCCACTTGATGGTGCCGGTCTTGGTGAACTCGTGCATCAGCAGGCCGGTGATGACGTAGCCCGACACGACGAAGAAGAGGTCGAGGCCGATGTAGGCGCCCTCGAAGCCGGGGACCTTGGCGTGGAAGCCCATCACCATGATCGCGGCGGCGCCACGGATGCCGTCGATGTCGGGGCGGTACTCGCCACGACTGGCCGGGGTGGTGCCGGTGCGGCCGCCCTTGGAGGGGGTCGGCGAGGGCCCGAGGGACTCCTTGGCGGGGTCCGGCTCACCGCCCGAGCGCGGCGGGGCGAGGGTGGAGCTGCTCACAGGCGCACCCCTCCTCGCATTCCCATGGCCTCGGTCCCGGTCGAGGCGGCGTCCAACAGCGCCTCCCAGTATGAGGCGTCCTGGCTCTTCGTTGTGAACCAACGACTGGATTGGACCAGTGCCCAGATCGCCGGGCCCCTACCGTGGTGCCGTGAGCGACGGCCGGCGCAACCCGTTCGGGTCGCGGCTCCTCGGCCCGGCCGACCAGTCGGTGCGCTCGCTGCGCGTCCGGGTCCAGCTGCTGCTGACCGGCCTGCTGGTGGCCACCAACGTCGTCGGTGCCGGCGTCGTGGTCGTCATCTCCAGCGTCGTCATCCCCGCGCCGGCCGCGACCAAGGGCACGATCCTGTCCCTGGCCATCGCGGCCCCCGTCTACGTCGCCGTGGCCGTCGTCATCGGCGCCGTGCTCGGTACGACGACCACCCTGCGGGCCATGCGCTGGGCCCTGACCGGCGACGAGCCGACCGAGGCCGACCGCGAGCGGGCGCTGCGGGTGCCGCTGCGGCTGACCCAGCTGCAGGGCGTCCTGTGGGGCGGCGCCGTCGCGCTCTTCACGCTACTGGCCGTGCTGCTGCAGCCGGCCCGCGCCCTGACGACCTTCGCCACGGTGGCCATCGCGGCGGTCGTGGTCTGCGCGGTGGCGTTCCTCTTCACACAGTTCGCCGTGCGCCCCGTCTCGGCGCGCGCGCTGGCCGCGGCGCCGATGACCTCGCGCCCCCGCGGCGTGGGGGTGGGCGACCGGCTGGTCATCTTCTGGTGCCTCGGCACCGGCGTACCGGTGCTGGGGCTGGTGCTGGCCGGGGTGCTCGCGCTCGCCGACCCCGGCGAGACGTCGCTGACCCGCCTCGCGGTGACCTGCCTGCTCGTCGGCGGCGTGGTGCTGGTCTTCGGCCTCTTCGTCACCGTCCTCAACGCGCGGTCCGTCGTCGCGCCCGTGCTCTCGGTGCGCGACGCGCTGCTCGACGTCGAGCGCGGCGACCTCCAGCGCGAGGTGCCGGTCTACGACGGCACCGAGCTCGGCCTGCTGCAGTCGGGCTTCAACCAGATGGTGCAGGGGCTGCGCGAGCGCGAGCACCTGCGCGACCTCTTCGGCCGCCACGTCGGCCAGGAGGTCGCCGCCGCGGCGGCCTCGGGCGACGTCGAGCTGGGCGGGGAGACCCGGGTGGCGTCGGTGCTGTTCATCGACCTGATCGGCTCGACCGGCTACGCGACCGAGCGCTCGGCCGCAGAGGTGGTCGAGATGCTCAACCGGTTCTTCGAGGTCGTCGTCGACGAGGTCGACCGCCACCACGGGCTGGTCAACAAGTTCATCGGCGACGCCGTGCTGGCCGTCTTCGGCGCGCCCGTCGAGCTGCCCGACCACGCCGCCCAGGCGCTGTCAGCCGCGCGGGCGATGGCCGCGCGCCTGGCCACCGACCTGCCCGAGATCGGCGCCGGTATCGGCGTCTCCACCGGCGAGGTCGTCGCCGGCAACGTCGGGCACCGCAGCCGCTTCGAGTACACCGTGATCGGCGACGCCGTGAACTCCGCCTCGCGCCTCACCGACCTCGCCAAGGAGGTCCCGGGCTGCGTGCTCGCCGCCCAGGCCTCGGTCGACGCGGCCGGCGCCGACGAGGCGGCCCACTGGACGTCGTACGAGAGCGTGCTGCTGCGCGGACGCTCGAGCCCCACCGAGGTCTCGGTGCTGGCAGGCTGAGCGCGTGAGCCAGCCACAGGATCCCGCTGCCGTCGTCCGCACCTGCCTGGAGGCGTTGCAGGCCGCCGACACCACAGCCGCGCTCGACCTGCTCGACCCACGGCTCGAGTGGCGCAACAGCGGCCTGCCCACGCTGCGCGGACGTCGGGCGCACGCGGCGTTCTCGTCGCTCGAGCGCGCTGGAATCGGCTTCGAGGTGGTCTTCCACCACCTCGCCGTCGACGGCGAGGTGGTGCTCACCGAGCGCACCGACGTGCTGGTCGTGGGCGGGGTCCGCACGGAGTTCTGGGTGTGCGGCACCTTCATCGTGCGCGAGGGCCGGATCGTCCTGTGGGACGACCACTTCAGCATGCGCAACGTGCTGGCCGGCGCGGCGACGGGACTGCTCCGCGCCGCGCCCGCGGTCCTCAGGAGAGGACGCTGACCACCGCGTCGTAGTCGGGCTCGGTGCCGATCTCGGGGACGAGCTCGGTGTAGGTGACCGACCCGTCGGCGTCGACGACGACGACCGAGCGGGCCAGCAGGCCCTCGAACCTGCCGTCGGTCAGCGTCATCCCGTAGTCCTCGCCGAACGACGAGCGGAAGGCCGAGGCCGCGGTGACGTCGTCGATCCCCTCGGCGCCGCAGAAGCGGGCCTGGGCGAACGGCAGGTCGTGCGAGACGCAGACGACCTTCGTGTTCTCGAGGGAGGACGCCAGCTCGTTGAACTTGCGCACGCTCGCCCCGCACACGCCGGTGTCGACGCTCGGGAAGATGTTGAGCACCGTGCGGGTGCCGCCGCCGAGGGTGACCTCGCTGAAGTCGGAGCCGATCAGCGTGAACGCCGGCGCGGTCGAGCCGACCGCGGGGAGCTCGCCGACGGTGTGACAGGGGTTGCCGCCCAGGGCAGTGGTAGCCATGGGCACTTTGTAGCAGCCGGTGCCCAGCGCCTGGCGGGCGAGTGGTGGGCGACCGCAACCAGCGGGGGTTTCCCCGGTCGACCCGGGGAAACCTCGGATCTACTCGCCTGCGGCGCGTGCGGCCTCGGCGGGCGGCACCACGGCGACCAGCTCGGCAGGCACCTCGGCCGGCAGCGTGTACGTCGCGACGCACACGTCGTGCTCGTCGTCGGCCACCGACGGGTCGTCGACCAGGCCGAGCTCGGCGCAGTGCAGCAGCGCCTCCTCGGGCGGGAGCGCGGCCGGCTCGGGCTCGACGGGCTGGGTCGGCTCGGCGGGCTGGGTCGGCTCGGCCGGCTCAGCCGGCTCAGCGGGCTCGGCCGGCTCAGTGGGCTCGGCCGGCTCGGTCGGTTGCGTGGGCTCGGCTGGCTCAGCGGGCTCGGCCGGCTCGGCCGGCTCGGCCGGCTCAGCGGGCTCGGTCGGCTCAACGGGCTCGACGGGCTCGGCGGTGCCGACCGGCTCAGCACTGTCGATGGGCTCCGCGCCGACGTCACCAGGACCGGTCAGACCGCGGACCGGCTGCGCACCCGCGACGGCCGGGGCGAGGACGGGCTGGGCGGCGGCCTGGAGGTCGGGGACGCGGGGCCCGATCGGGTCGAGCGGCACCAGGGGCTCGAGGGGCTCGATCATGGCGGGCCGGGCGGACAGCACCATGGCGGGGCCGGCGGCGGTGTAGTCGCCCTCGAGGTAGGCGTCGGCGATCGACAGGACCAGGTCGACGTAGGCGTTGCTGTGGTTGTAGCGGAAGACCGCCTCGCGCTGACCGGCCGCGCCGGAGAGGTCCTCGGCGCCGGTGCAGAGGTAGACCGCGGCACCGAGGGCCGCGTCGTCGATGTCGCCGGGGTCGCGGGCGCCGTCGTCGTCGGCGTCGACTCCCACGGCCGACCAGGTCGAGGGGATGAACTGCATCGGGCCGACGGCCCGGTCGTAGCGGGTGTCTCCGTCGTAGGCGCCCGCGTCGGTGTCGGTGATGATCGCGGTGCCGTTGCGGCCGTCGAGGACGGGCCCGATGATCGCGGGCCGCGCGACGCCCTGGGCATCGAGCACCGCGCCGCGGTAGCGGCCGTGGTCGGACTCGACGCGACCGATGGCGGCCACGAGCTGCCAGCTGAGGCCGCAGGTCGGGTCGGCGGCGTTGATGACGGTCTCCGCACGCTGGTACGCCGCCAGGGCGGCGGCCGGG
>JAOPXU010000218.1 GCA_025964985.1 Nocardioides sp. | reverse complement strand
ACACGTTGCCGGCCGTCAGGTAGTCGTGGTCGGCCTCGAGAGCCTCGAGGACGGCGCCGAGCGAGGTCGGCACCTGGTCGATCTCGGCCATCTCGTCCGGCGGGAGCTCGTAGATGTCCTTGTCGATCGGGGCGGCCGGCTCGATCTTGTTCTGGATGCCGTCGATGCCGGCGAGCAGCAGCGCGGAGAACGCCAGGTAGGGGTTGGCCGACGGGTCGGGGAAGCGGGTCTCGATGCGCTTGGCCTTGGGGTTGGAGCCGGTGATCGGGATCCGGACCGAGGCGGAGCGGTTGCGCGAGGAGTAGACCAGCGAGATCGGGGCCTCGAAGCCGGGCACCAGGCGGTGGAAGGAGTTGACCGTCGGGTTGGTGAAGGCCAAGAGCGACGGGGCGTGCTGCAGGATGCCGCCGATGTACCAGCGCGCCATGTCGGACAGGCCGCCGTAGCCGGTCTCGTCGTAGAAGAGCGGCTCGGAGCCGTTCCACAGCGACTGGTGCACGTGCATGCCGGAGCCGTTGTCGCCGAAGATCGGCTTGGGCATGAAGGTGACCGACTTGTTGTTGGCCCACGCCGTGTTCTTGATGATGTACTTGAACTTCATCACGTCGTCGGCGGCCTTGAGCAGCGTGTCGAAGCGGTAGTTGATCTCCGCCTGACCGGCGGTGCCGACCTCGTGGTGGGCGCGCTCGACCAGGAGCCCCGAGGCCTCGAGGTTCTTGACCATCTCGTCGCGCAGGTCGGTGTAGTGGTCGTAGGGCGCGACCGGGAAGTAGCCGCCCTTGAGGCGGGTCTTGTAACCCAGGTTGTCGCCCTCGGCGCCGGAGTTCCACCAGCCCTCGACGGAGTCGATGTGGTAGTAGCTCTCGTTGACGCCGGTCGAGTAGCGGACCTTGTCGAAGATGTAGAACTCGGCCTCGGGCGCGAAGTACGCGGTGTCCGCGATGCCGGTGGTCGACAGGTAGGCCAGCGCCTTGCGCGCGATGTTGCGCGGGTCGCGCGAGTAGGGCTCGCCCGTGATCGGGTCGTGGATGAAGAAGTTGATGACCAGCGTCTTCGCCGTGCGGAACGGGTCGATGTAGGCCGTGGTCGGGTCCGGGAACAGCGACATGTCGGACTCGTTGATGGCCTGGAAGCCGCGGATGGACGAACCGTCGAAGCCGAGACCGTCGTCGAAGACGCTCTGGTCGAAGGACGACACCGGGACCGTGAAGTGCTGCATGATGCCGGGAAGGTCGCAGAAGCGGACGTCGATCATCTCGACGCCCTCGTCCTTGACGTAGGCGAGCAGCTCCTCGCTGTTGCTGAACATTCGTCCTCCTTGGCTGCGGTCCCTCGAGGGGCAGCCGAACGCTTGGCGATGACTTGCGGTGACTGTGCAGAGCCCGGTCGCGGCGTTGCGCCGGGTCCTGTCCGCTAGTTGACTCTCGGACAGTTTCTCGACCGTATCGGGTTTGTTTCACCCACGTAACAGGTGTGTCGAGGGGTGGCTCCGAGCGGCGGCCCGCAGTCCCGCCGCGGCCGGCATCGCCGCCTCACCCGGGCCTCTCCTACGCTGGCCACGTGAACGACGCCATCCCGACCGCTTCCTGGGGGCGTCGCATCGTCGCGCTGGTCGTCGACTGGATCGCCTCGACGCTCGTCGTCGCCGTGATGACCGGCGGCAGCTCGCTGCGCGACACCGGCAGCTCGTCCGGCTTCCTCGTCCTCGCCGTGTACGTCGTCGAGTCGGCCCTCTTCACGTGGCTGCTGGGCGGCTCGTTCGGCAAGATCGCGACCGGGCTGCGCGTCGTACCGGCCGACGGCGTGATGCGCCCGATCAACCCCCTGCTGCTGCTGGCCCGCCAGGTCATGGTCGCGCTGGTCATCCCGCCGCTGGTCTTCCGCCACGACGGTCGCGGCCTGCACGACGTCCTCATCGGCACCGCCACGGTCCCGGCCGCGGTGTTCCACGCGATGGTCGCCGGAGGTCCGCAGGGCCGCGCCGGTCGCGGCTGAGCCGGTCACCGCTCAGCGACGGGTACCTTCCACCCATGCCGTGGGGACGTCGTAGGACAGCAGTGCCCGTGGGCCTCGTGCTCGCGGTCACCGGCCCGTGGCTGGTCGGCTGCGGAGGAGGCGACGCCCCGGGGGCGACGCCCACGCCGGTGGTGATCCCCGGCTCCACCGTGACGGTCGGGACCGAGGCCGTCACCACCGCGCCACCGACCGAGCCGACGAGCGAGCCGACCCGCAGGCCCAGGCGCACGCCCAGCCCGACGCCGTCCGTCACGCCGACCGACGTGCTGCCGGCCGGTGCCGTCGCGACGGTCGAGGAGCTCCTCGAGCTCGTCGGCGCCGCGGTGGGGGCGTTCGAGACGGTGCGGCTGACGGTGGCCGACGGGTCACCGGTGGGTGCGGCGGTGGCCGACCACCGCTACCTGGGTGGCAACGACTTCGTGGCCGGGCTCGACGTCCTGCCGGACCAGCCCGTCCAGGTGCGCCGGGTGGGCGGCACCCTCTACGCCAAGATCGGCGCCGAGCCGTGGGTCGTCCCGCCGGTGCCCGCCGAGGACGACACCGCGGCGCTGGCGGACCTGCCCCGCTGGGACGTGCTCGCCGACCTGCGCGCGGCGCTGTCCGGGGCCACGGGGTTCGAGCCCCTGGGCCCCGCCGACGTCGACGGCACCGCGGTGCAGTCCTACGCCTTCACCGTCGACGCGGCCGGCCTGGCCGACGGCGCGCAGGTGCCCGACCTGCTCAGCGGTCCGGTCGAGACGACGTTCTCGGTCGACGAGGACGGGCTCCCGGTGCGCGTCGACCAGCTGTTCGTCGAGACGGGCCAGCTGCTGCGCACCGATTACAGCGCGTGGGGCCTCGAGGTCGTGGTCGCGGCCCCGCGGGTCGGCTGAAGCAGCTGGGTCAGCGGCCGCGCATGTTGCCGCGCATGCCCTTCATCGAGGTCGGCACGGGACCGCGGGGGAGCGGGACCTTGGGACGCTGGGCGTCGAGGGCCCGCAGCCGCATGAGGATGTCGGTGATCTCGGCCGGCTTGACCTGACGGCCGAGCTTCTGGACGTGGCGCACCAGCTTGGAGATGGGCACCTGGCCCTCCTCGCCGCCGACGACGACCTCGTGGATCGGGACCTCGGACGCGACGCGCTCGTGCTTCTTGCGCTCGGAGACCATCAGCGCGCGCAGCCGGTTGGCGTTGCCCTCGCCGACCAGGACGATGCCGGGGGGGCCGACGACGCGGTGGACCATGTCCTGCTGCTTGGTGAAGCCGACCATCTGCTCGACCTTCCAGCCGCGGCGCAGCATCGTCAGCGCCTGGGCGCCGCCCCCGAGGCGACCCTCGAGCCGGTGGTAGGCCGCCTGCTGGGCGCGGCGGCTGAACACGACCATCAGGCCGAGGAAGCCCATCAGCAGCCCGACGATGATCGCGATGATCAGCCCGAAGGTGCCGCCGCCGAAGGGCAGGTAGGCCAGCACGAACCCGATCGCACCGAAGAGCAGGAAGCCGCCGAGCATCCAGAGACCCAGTCGCTTGTCGGTCTCGCGCGACATCTTGTAGGTCTCGATGATCTGCCGACGCCGGCTCATCTTGGTCGGGTCGGTCTCCTTGATCTTGGGGACCTTGGGGGTCTTCGGGGCCTTGGGCTCCTTCGCCATGGGCGCTGCTGCCTCGCTACTCGTGCTCGATCGGGGTCTGCGC
Organism: Nocardioides sp.; assembly: GCA_025964985.1. GTDB lineage: Bacteria > Actinomycetota > Actinomycetes > Propionibacteriales > Nocardioidaceae > Nocardioides. The sequence goes on along the minus strand of JAOPXU010000218.1, from coordinate 6,717 downwards.
CTCGCGGACGCTCAGACGGACGCGCGCGCGTCCATCGCCTGACGGTACAGGCGACCGGCGCGGTAGGACGAACGCACGAGCGGGCCCGAGAGCACCCCGGAGAAGCCAATCAGCTCGGCCTCGGCGGCGAGCTCGACGAACTCCTCGGGCTTGACCCAGCGCTCGACCGGGTGGTGGCGCACGGAGGGGCGCAGGTACTGGGTGATGGTGATGATCTCGCAGCCCGCGCCGTGCAGGTCGCGCAGCGCCTGCGATACCTCCTCGCGGGTCTCGCCCATGCCCAGGATCAGGTTGGACTTGGTGACCAGGCCGAAGTCACGGGCCGCGGTGATGACGTCGAGCGAGCGCTCGTAGCGGAACGCCGGGCGGATGCGCTTGAAGATGCGCGGCACGGTCTCGACGTTGTGGGCGAGCACCTCGGGACGCGACTCGAAGACCTCGCGCAGCTGGTCGGGGTTGCCGTTGAAGTCGGGGATGAGGTTCTCGACGCCGATGCCGGGGTTGAGCTCGTGGATCATCCGCACGGTCTCGGCGTAGAGCCAGGCGCCGCCGTCGGGGAGGTCGTCGCGGGCGACGCCGGTGATGGTGGCGTAGCGCAGCTCCATCTTCTGCACCGACTCCGCCACCCGACGGGGTTCGTCGCGGTCGAGCGGGTCGGGCTTGCCGGTGTCGATCTGGCAGAAGTCGCAGCGCCGGGTGCACTGCTCGCCGCCGATGAGGAAGGTCGCCTCGCGGTCCTCCCAGCACTCGAAGATGTTGGGGCAGCCGGCCTCCTGGCACACCGTGTGCAGGCCCTCGCTCTTGACCAGCGCCTGCAGCGCCTTGTACTCGGGACCCATCTTGGCGCGGGTCTTGATCCACTCGGGCTTGCGCTCGATCGGCGTCTCGGCGTTGCGGATCTCGAGACGGAGCAGCTTGCGGCCCTCAGGTGCCGTGGGAGTGGTCGTCACTCCGTCCATGCTACGTCGCGGGTGGGTCAGGGGACGTCGCGGCGTCGGTACGACGCGGCGCTGCCGGCGCCGATCACGCCGAGCAGCACGGCGTAGTAGACCGCGCCTCCGACCTGGGTCAGGCGGGCCTCGGTGACGCAGCGCCCGGGGTCGAACCCGGAGGTGCTGTAGGCGCAGTCGTCGGGCGGGTCGACGTACCACGTGGTCTGGCCCTTGACGAGCGCCAGCGCGTTGGTGGTGGGCTCGTAGCGCAGGGCGTCGCCGGGCAGCAGCGCGCCGAACAGGACGCCGCCGGCCACCGCGACGCCGAACAGGATGCCGATGGTGACCACGGTACTGCGGAACAGGGTGGTCAGGGCGTAGCCACCCACCGCCGCGCCCACGACCACGAGCAGGCTGCGGCCGAGCTGCTGGGCGATGTCGGTGACGACCTGGCCCGACGGGTCGAGGCCACGGCCCTGCGCGAACGCCAGCAGCCCACCCCAGAACAGGCCCAGCGCCACGGTGCCGACGACCAGGGCGAGCAGGCCGACCGCGACCGCCTTCGCGGCCCAGACCCGCAGCCGCCTGGTCTCGAAGAGGAGCTGGTTGCTCATCGAGCCGGAGTTCCAGTCGTGCCCGACGTACGTCGTCCCGGCCAGGAGCATGAGGACGGCCACCACGGCGACGACGGCCAGGCCGGCGTTGGAGCGCTCGGCGCCGACGCGCAGCTGCTCGCGGTAGAGGAAGTCGCCGGGGTCGACGGTGTAGGTCAGGCGGCGCTCGCACTGCGTCGCGGCCCGGTCGGGCGCGATCCCGTAGGAGCCAGGTCGGCGCAGGCAGCGCTGGATGTCCTGCTCGATGTAGCCGCGCTGCTCCTCGGCGAGCACCTCGGCGTCGGCCCGGTCGCCGTCGCTGACCGGGCGGGTCTCGTAGGCGCGCACGGCCAGGATGACCAGCGGGATGACGATGGCGGCGCCCACGAGCAGCAGCACCGCGCGGCGCCAGCGCAGGCGGGTCAGCTCGACCCCGACGAGGCGCATCATGCGGCACCGTCCTGGGTCGTGCCGTGGCCGAGGGTGTCGGCAGCGGTGAGCTCGAGGAAGACCGACTCGAGGTCGCGGCGCAGCGGGGTCAGCCCGGTGAGCCAGATCTCGGCGGCGGCCAGCGAGCGGGTGATGAGTGCGGGGTCGTCGCTCTCGACGCTCAGGCCGGAGTCGGTGGTGGTGGCGGTGAGCCCGGCCGCGGCCAGGGCACGGGCGGCGGCCTCGACGTCCGGCACGCGGACGGCGTACGCCGCGGCGCCGCCGCCGGTCAGGTCGTCGACACGGCCGGAGGCCAGCAGCCGGCCGTTGCCGATGATGGTCGCGGAGGTGCACACCTGCTGCACCTCGGCCAGGATGTGCGAGCTCAGCAGCACGGTCACCCCGCGCTCGCCGAGGTCGCGGATGGTCTCGCGGATCTCGCGGATGCCGGCGGGGTCGAGGCCGTTGGTCGGTTCGTCGAGGATCAGCAGCTGCGGCTCCTTGAGCAGCGTCGCGGCGATGGCGAGCCGCTGCTTCATGCCGAGCGAGTAGGACTTGTAGCGGTCGCCGTCGCGCCCGGTCAGGCCGACGGTCTCGATGGCCGCGTCGACGCGGGCGTCGGGTGCCCCGATGCTGCGCGAGAGCAGCATCAGGTTGCGCCGGCCGGTGAAGTTGGGGGAGAACTTCGGCGACTCCACGACGGCGCCGACGCGGTCGATCACGGCGGGCAGGTGCTCGGGGACCTGCTGGCCGAAGAGCCGCATCTCGCCGCGGGTGGCGCGCGCCAGGCCGAGCAGCATCCGGATGGTGGTGGTCTTGCCCGACCCGTTGGGGCCGAGGAACCCGTGCACGCCGCCGCCGGGGACGGCCAGGTCGAGGTCGTGGACCGCCACCCGGGTCGTCGCACGGCTGCGGAACTCCTTGCGGAGGCCCCTGGCCTCGATCACCAGCTCGCTCACGACGTGTCCTCCCGAGTCGACGAGGGCACATCAGACCACGCGTCGATGCCCCAGGAGGTGTACGCCGCGCGGACGGGAGGGGTCAGCCTCCGGGGCGCACCAGCTCGATGCGTGGGGTGCGTCCCGGCTCGGGACGCGGCTCGTAGTCGGGCGCCGCGTCGTACGGCGACCAGGCGAGGTAGTGGCGCAGGTGGCGCTCCACCAGCGGCAGGACGTCGCGCACGGTGACCGGGTGGCCGAGCTCCTGCGACAGCGTGGTGACGCCGGCGTCGGCGATGCCGCAGGGCACGAAGCGGTCGTACCAGCCGAGGTCGACGTCGGCGTTGAGCGAGAAGCCGTGCATGGTGACGCCGCGGCTGACGCGGATGCCGATGGCGGCGACCTTGCGCTCGGGGCGGGCGCCGGACGCACGCAGCCACACGCCGCTGCGGCCGGGCACGCGGGCGGTCTCGACGCCGAGCTCGCGGCAGACCGCGATCAGGGCCTCCTCGACGCGGCGCACGTAGTCGACGACCTTCACGTGGTCGGGCAGCCGGACGATCGGGTAGCCGACGAGCTGCCCGGGCCCGTGGAAGGTGATCTTGCCGCCGCGGTCGACGTCGACGACCTGGGCGCCGCCGGGGTCGGCGGGCCGCTCGTGCGGGTCGGTGCGCTTGCCGGCGGTGTAGACGGGCGGGTGCTCGAGCAGCAGCACGGTCGGGGTGCGGGAGCCGTCGACGACGCCGGCGTGCACCTGGCGCTGCAGCTCCCACGCGTCGAGGTAGTCGAGCGCGTCGTCGCCGAGGCCGACCACGTCGAACGTCAGCTGCTTGTCGTCGACCACCCCGTCAGCCTACGAGGCGGCTCGCCACGAACGCGAGGTCGTCGGGAAGGGACCGCCGGGTGAACGCCAGCTCGTGTGCCCCGGGCCCGAACGCGACCGTCAGGTCGGCGTCGTCGGGGAAGCCCTCGACGTAGGTCTGCACGGCGTCGAAGAAGTAGTCGCGGGTGCCGCACGAGACACGCACCGGGATCCCGGCGAGCTCGTCCTGGCGGTCCATCACCGAGAACCGCTCGTACTCCGCGGCGTCGGCGAAGCCGTCGGGGTGCGCGGCGGCCGGGTCGGTGTAGAGCCCGGGGCTCGAGGCGCACACGGCCGCGACCCGGTCGGCGCCGAGCACCGGCGCGAGGTGCAGGACGCCGTAGCCGCCCATCGACCAGCCGAGCAGGCCGACCCGGTCGTCGGGCCCGGCGAGGACCTCGAGGTCGGTGCGGGCCGCGAGCAGCGGCAGCAGCTCCTCGGCGACCATCGCGCCGCCGTCCTCGCCGCTGGGCCGCTCGTGCCAGAAGCCGTTGCCGCCGTTGACCGCCGCCAGCGCGAACGGCGGCACGCCGCCGGCGACCGCCGCGGCGACGTAGCGGGGGAGCGACAGGTCGGGACCGAAGAGCTTGCCGACGCCGCCGCCGTGGCCGTGCAGCGCGACGACGAGCGGCAGCGGTCCACTCACCCCCGGCGGCCGCGTCACCGCCCACCGCACCCGCTCGCCGAGCCGTCGCTGCGAGGTGAGCTCGCCGAGCACGACCGGACCGCCGGCCACGTCGGGCACCGCCGGCACCCGGGACTGCCGCACGGTCGCGTCGCCGCAGGCCGTGGCGGTCGCGGCCAGCCCGCCGAGGCCGGCGAGCAGCGCGGTACGTCGGCTCAGCACGTCAGCAGGATGGCAGCCCGGCGGGCCTGTGGAGGAGCTCTGCGCGGGTCCGGCCCCTTCGGCTTCACTGGTCCCATGCCGTCCCCGGTCCTCACGCGCGTGCTGCTGAGCGTGCTCGCCGGTGCGCTGTGCGGGCTGGTGGGCACCTGCGCGGTGCTGGTGGCCCGGGGGCCCGACCGGGTGGCGGTGGCCCGGGTCGACGCGGCTCCGGTGGTGGTCGGCAGCCCGGCCCGCGAGGTGCTCCGCCGCTGGGACGCCGCCCGGGCGCAGGCCTGGACGTCGGCCGACACCGCCGGGCTCGCTGCGCTCTACACGCCCGGATCGGTCGCCGGACGGCGCGACGTGGCGATGCTGCGGGCGTGGTCCGAGCGGGGTGCGCGGGTCACCGCGCTCAGCACCCAGCTGCTGCGGCTGCAGGTGCTGCTCGAGCAGCCGACGCGGCTCGAGCTCGTGGTGACCGACCGGGTCGCCCTCGTGCGGGCCGCCGGGACGACCCTGCCGCACGACCGGCCCTCGACGCGGCGCATCGTCCTCGCGCGCGGCCCCACGAGTGGCCCCGGGAGCGGGTGGCGGGTCGAGTCGGTCAGTCGCGCGCGGCCAGCGCGGTCGTGAGCATGCTGTCGAGGTCGGGGTCCTGGAAGACGTAGCCCGACGCGAGAAGCGCCGCCGGCCGCACGTTGAGCGACCCGAGCAGCTCGGACGACATCTTGCCGGCGGCCGCCCGGATCGCCGCCGCCGGTGCCGGCAGCACGGCCGGGCGTCGTACGGCGGCCGCGAGGGCCTTGGTGAACTCGGCGTTGGTCGGTGCCTGGGGCAGGCACAGGTTGACCGGGCCGGAGACGTCGGCGTGCTCGGCGAGGTGGACGACGCCGCCCACCCAGTCGCGCAGCGAGATCATCGCCATGTACTGGCGCCCGCTGCCCAGGCGCCCGCCCAGGCCGGCCTTGAACTGCAGCCGCTGCTGCTTGAGGGGGGCGGCGCGGCGGTCCATGACCGGGGCCGTCCGCAGCACGCAGACCCGCGACCCGGCGGCGACCGCCGGCTCGGCGGCGTCCTGCCAGACCCGCGCGACGTGGGTGAGCAGCCCGTGGCCGCGGGTGTCGGAGGCCTCGGTGAGCACGGCGTCGCCGTGGTCGCCGTAGTAGGAGATGCCGTTGCCGGCGAGGTAGGCGGGCGGCTGCTCGGCGCCGGCGACGGTCTCGGCCAGCAGCCGGGTCGTGGTCACCCGGCTGTCCTCGAGCTCGCGGGCCCACTTCGTCGAGTGCGGGTTGCCGAGCGTCGGAGCGCCCGCGAGGTTGACGACGACGTCGGCGGTGCGCACGAGCGTCTTGTCGACGTGGCCGGCGTAGGGGTCCCAGGTCGACTCGTCGGGTCCGCCGGCGGGACGGCGCACGAGGGAGGTGACGGTGTGCCCGCGACCGCGGAGGGCGTCGCGCAGGTGGCTGCCGAGGAAGCCGGAGCCGCCGGCGAGCACGATGGTCAGGGCGGGGTCGTGGGACATGGCGCGATCCTGGCAGAGCCGCGGCGCCGCGACCTACCCCTTGGTGCGCCCGCGGGCCGTGTGGAGGCACCAGGCACGATGAGGTCCCCGTCCCCGACGAACCGAGGTTGCACCCCATGCCCATCTGGAACCGCCTGCGCCAGGCCACCCAGGACATGCAGTCCCAGCTCGTCTCCAAGAAGAACGAGCTGCAGAGCGGTGCCTTCCGCGACGCCAGCATGGCGATGTGCGCGCTCGTCGCCGCCGCCGACGGCAGCATCGACGAGTCCGAGCGCCAGAAGGTCGCCGGCCTCATCACCACCAACGACGCCCTGTCGAACTTCCCGGGCGAGACGCTGCGCAGCACGTTCGAGGGCTACTGCGCCAAGCTCACCGCCGACTACCAGCTCGGCAAGGTCGAGCTCGTCCAGCTGGTCGGCAAGACCAAGAAGAAGCCGGCCGAGGCGCGCGCGGTGATCCAGATCGGGATCATCATCGGCGGTGCCGACGGCAACTTCGACGAGCAGGAGAAGGCCGTCGTGAGCGAGTGCTGCCACGCCGTCGGCATCGCTCCCTCGGAGTTCGAGCTGTAGGACGCCCCAGGCGCACGACGACGCCCCGGACGCACGAACGCCC
>JAOPXU010000025.1 GCA_025964985.1 Nocardioides sp. | reverse complement strand
GACTGACCTTCATCACCCGCTTCGGCGCCGGGAGGATCCGCGACGGGCTGCCCACCCTGGTCGAGAAGGTCAGCGCGGCCGGCCTCAACGTCGCCTGGGTCTGCGACCCGATGCACGGCAACACCTTCGAGGCGTCGTCGGGCTACAAGACCCGCCGCTTCGACGACGTCATCGAGGAGGTCCAGGGCTTCTTCGACGTCCACCGCAGCCTCGGCACCTGGCCCGGGGGCGTGCACGTCGAGCTCACCGGCGACGACGTCACGGAGTGCATCGGGGGCGGCGAGGAGATCGACGAGGCCGGCCTGGCCAACCGCTACGAGTCGGTCTGCGACCCCCGCCTCAACCGCGTCCAGTCCCTCGAGCTCGCCTTCCTCGTCGCCGAGATGTTGAGGGCCCGGTCGGTCTGAGCCCGGTCGACCCGTCGCCTCGAGGGGACGGGTCAGCGTGCCCGGTCAGGTCGACCCGTCGCCTCGAGGGGACGGGCCGGCGTGCTCGTCGTCGTCGACCCGGCGCACATGTGCGCCGGGTCACCGCAGACGTCGTCGACCCGGCGCACGGACGCGCCGGCTCAGCGCGGAGGATGGATCTCGTGATCGATCTGCGCAGTGACACCCTGACGAAGCCGACCGAGGCGATGCGGGCCGCGATGGCGGCGGCCGAGGTGGGCGACGACGTCTACGGGGAGGACCCGACGGTCGCGGCGCTCGAGGAGCGGGTGGCCGAGATGTTCGGGCACGAGGCGGCGCTCTTCATGCCGACCGGCTCGATGTCCAACGTGCTGGCGGTGCGCTCGCTCGTGCAGCCCGGCCAGGAGGTGCTCTGCGAGAGCTCGGCCCACATCGCGCGCGCCGAGCTCGGGGCGCACGGCGCCTACTCCGGCGTCACCATGCGCACCTGGACCCACCCGCGCGGCCACGTCGACCTCGCCGCCGTCCGGTCGCTGTACGCCCCCGACATGGGCCCGTTCTTCGTCCGTACGGCGGCGGTGTCGGTCGAGAACACCCACAACTTCGCCGGCGGCACCGTGCTGCCGATCGACCTCCTGCGCGACCTGCGCGAGTGGGCGACCGGCGTCGGGGTCGGCATCCACCTCGACGGCGCCCGCATCTGGAACGCCCACGTCGCCACCGGCACCCCCTTCGCCGAGTACGGCGCCACCGCCGACGTCCTCTCGGTCTGCCTGTCCAAGGGCCTCGGCGCGCCGGTCGGGTCGGTCCTGGTCGGCAGCGCCGACACCGTGGCCGAGTCGCGCATCTGGCGCAAGCGGATGGGCGGCGGCATGCGCCAGGTCGGCATCCTGGCCGCCGGCGGGCTCCACGCGCTCGACCACCACGTCGAGCGCCTCGCCGACGACCACGCCCACGCCCAGCTGCTGGCCGAGGCGTGCGGCGTCGACCCGGCCGGGGTCGAGACCAACATCGTCGTCGTCGAGCGCCACGACGCCGCGTCCTACGTCGAGCGGGCGGCGGCCCAGGGCGTCCGGGTGGCGACCGTCGGGCCGACCACGGTCCGGATGGTCACCCACCTCGGGGTCAGCCGCGCCGACGTCGACCGCGCGGCCCGGGCGCTCGCCGACCTCACGGCGTCGTAACCTTTCGGCGGCCGCGGGCATCAGACCGATCGCCCCGCCCCGCTCCGAGGAAGACGGTCATGAACCGCACGCTCAGCACTGCCCTCGTCGTCGCCGCCGTCGTCGGCTCCACCGCGGGCACCGTCGTGGCGACGCGGCAGGCGGACAGCGGCGCGCAGACCGCGTCGGACGGCAGCGGCACGACCGGACCCGAGGCGGAGCCCAGCACCGACGGCGTGCTGTGGGTCGACCGGGCCGGCCTGCACGACGGGGACACCACGGTCGACGTCGGTTTCGTCGACCCCCTCGCCTCCGTGCAGCGCGCCGACGGGGGCTGGGTCGTCGCGGAGGCGGCCGACACCCTGGTCGGCTTCTCGCCCGACTTCAAGACGTTCCAGGTTTCGTTCGTGCGGCCGGACGGCACCGTGTCGGTCGTCGCCCGGACCAACGGCGCGGGCGACGTGAGCCCCGACGGGCGGCGCTACCTGGCCGGGACGACCGAGATCGACGGCTACGGGGTGTGGGACATCGCCAGCGGGGAGCGCGTCCAGACGATCGACGGCGGCCGGACGCTCGACCAGCTCAGCATCGGCGGGGCGCAGTACGTCGACGACGACACGGTCGCCACGACCTGGTTCGACTTCGAGCCGGGCTCCGGACCACCGGAGGTCCTGCTCACCGAGCTCGCCACCTCCGAGCAGCGGGTGCTGGCCGAGGACACGGTGGGCGACTGGGGGATCTCACCCGACGGCCGGTGGTTCGTCAGCAGCCTGGCCGTCGAGGGGGAGGTCGACCTCGAGCCCGGCGCCGACCCGATGGCCGACCAGACCGGGGGCACGACCGAGGGGTGCACCGTGGTGCGCTCGGTCGCCGGGGGGCGGCCCGACCTGGTCGACTGCGGGGGGATCGTCGAGGGTGTCCCGGTCTTCTCCCCTGACAGCGGTGCGGTCCTGACGCTGACCGGCGACGCCGACTTCCTCAGCGGGTTCCGCTCGCTGCCGCTCGACGGCGGCCCCGACCGCCTGTCGATCCCGGTGCCGGTGCCTCCTGACGGCGACTGGCGGGCGGTGCACCTCGCCCGGGACCGCGTCGTGGTCGCCCGCCCCGCCCGAGGCGGCGGCACCCGCATCCTGCTGTGCGTGGTCGACGACGACTGCGGCGTCGTCGGGACCTCGACGGCCGACCTCGACGACGTGGCGGTCGGGTCGTGAGGCGCACCCTCACCGCGCTGCTGGCTGCGGCCGCTGTCGTGGGCTCCACCGCAGGCACGGTCACCGCCGTGCGTCTCGGCGCCGACGGCGTCGACCGGCGCGACGCACGCAGCGCCGCCGCCTCCGCTGTCGACCCGGCCGGCTCGGTCGGATCGGACGACGAGTCGCCTGAGGTGGCCCCCGATCCCCGGGCCGACCAGCCCCTGTGGCTGGTCCGGCAGGCGCTGCACGACGGCGACATCGTGGTGGAGGTCAACCGGACCCGCTTCCCGCACTCGCTCCAGCGCTACGACGGTGGCTGGGTCCTGACCGAGCTGATCGACGAGGACAACTTCGAGAGGGAGACGCTGACCATCGCCCCCGACGGCGAGGTCACGCCGATCGCGGAGACGCTCGGCGACGGCGAGGTCAGCCCCGACGGCCGTCGCTGGGTCGCCCTGGCCCTCGACGGCAGCGGCTACGGCGTCTGGGACCTCGCCACCGGCGAGCGCGTCGAGACGATCGCCGAGGGGCGCACCCCGGAGCAGAAGGGCGCCGGGGGCGCCCAGTTCGTCGACGCCGACACCATCGCGACCGCCTGGTCCGCTCCAGACCGCGCCACCGAGGTCCTGCTGAGCGACCTGGGCTCCGCCGAGCGCACGGTGCTCGCCGACGACCTCGACCCGCAGACGCGGTGGTCGGTCTCGCCGGACGGCCAGTGGTACGCCGGGACCGTGCGGGTCGACGACCCCCGGGCCCCGTCGTGCGTCGTCGTCCGACCGGTCGACGGCAGCAGCGCGGGCCGCACCGACTGCGGCGGCGTCATCGCCGGCTTCCCCGGCCTGCCGCGGTTCGCCCTCGACAGCAGCGCGGTCCTCACCGTGCCGGCCGATCGCGGCGAGATCCCGGGGCTGTTGAGGCCCTTCGACTGGCGTCCGGTCCCCACCGGGGACAACCCGGTCCCGCCCAGGATCCCTTCGCCCGACGACACCTACGACGGCGTCTACCTGGGCGATGGCCGGCTCGCCGTGCTCGGCACGAAGGAGTTCGACATCAGCACCGACGGCGTCCGCGTCTTCGTGTGCGACGCGGCCGGGTGCGACCTGGTCGGGACCTCGGAGAACAACAGTCTCTACGGCGTCCTCGGCAGCGGGTACTGACCGCGTCGACCGGGACCCGTCAGTCGGTGACCGCCAGCAGCGGACGGACCGCCTTGCGGGCGTGGTGGATGCGCGCCTTGACGGTGCCCAGGGGCAGGTCGAGGACGCGGGCGATCTCGGCGTAGTCGAGCTGCTGGACGTCGCGCAGCACCAAGGGCTCGACGTACTCGGGGTGGTCGTGGCCGACGACCTCGAGGGCGTCGAGCAGGTCGAGGCGGCTGCCGGCGATCACGCTGGTGGTGCGGGGGTCGGCGCGCAGGGGCAGCTCGTCGGTCGACTGCTCGACGGAGCGGCGCTTGAGGGAGCGGTAGGTGCCGCGGGCACTGTTGGAGGCGACGACGTGCAGCCAGGTCGTGAACCGGCTGCGGCCCTGGAACTGGTCGATCTTGGTGGCGACCAGCAGGAGCGCGTCCTGTGCGGCCTCCTCGGCGTCCTGCTGGTGGAGCAGCACCCGGCCGCAGATGCGCTGCACCCGCGGCTGCACGATCGCGAGGAGATCCTCGAGGGCGGCGGTGTCACCGCCGGCCGCGACCAGGGCGAGCGCGTCGAGCGCGTCGGCGCCCTCGCGGGTGTCGGCGGGTCCAGCAGGCTCGCTCACGGGGCTCCGGGTGGTCTGGCGGGGGTCGCTGCTCTGGCACCATAGCGGCCGTGTCCCTCCCCGAACGGCTCGGCCGGCTGCGGCGCGTCCGGCAGCTCGGGGCAGGTGGGTTCGCCACCGTGTGGCTCTACCGCGACGACGAGCTGCGCAGCGACGTGGCCGTCAAGGCGTTGGCCGACAACTGGGCGCAGCGACTCGACGTCCGCGAGCGCTTCCTCGAGGAGGCCCGCATCCTGCGCGCCGCCGACTCCGACCACGTCGTGCGCGTGCACGACCTGGGCGAGGCCGACGGCACTCCCTACTTCGTCATGACGTACGCCGACCACGGCTCGCTCGACGTCGGCCTGACCGGCGTCCCGTGGCCGCCGCGCCACGTCGTGCCGTTGATGACCCAGGCGGCTGCCGGGCTGTCGGTCCTGCACGCCCGCGGGATCGTGCACCGCGACGTGAAGCCGCAGAACCTCCTGCTGCGCAGCGAGCACGGGCACGCCGACCCCGACGACGGCCCCGACCGCACTCAGCCGACGTCGGAGGTCCTCGCGGCGAGCCGGCTGATGGTCGCCGACCTCGGCGTGGCCAAGGCGATGCTGCACGCCAGCGGCCTGACCCAGGTGGTCGGCACCCCGGCCTACATGGCGCCCGAGCAGGTCACCGGCGACCGCCTCGACACCCGCGCCGACGTGCACGCGCTCGGGGCCGTCGCCTACCACCTGCTGACCGGTCGGGTGCTGCGCGAGGGTGGCTTCGCCGAGCTCGTCGAGGGTCGCCCGCCGGCTCCGCCCTCGTCCCTGGTCGTGCTGCCGCCGGCCGTCGACGACGTGCTGCTGCGCGCCGTCGACCGCGACCCGGCGGCCCGCTGGCCCGACGTCGGGTCCTTCACGACGGCGCTCGGCGAGGCGCTGCGTGACGCGCCCGCGGGCGAGCCCGTCGTGCTGGTCGCCGTGCCCACACCTGAAGTGACCGTGCGCTCCCGGTCGGCCCCGGCGTCCCCGGCACCGGTCCCCGCGGTCGCCGAGGAGCCGGCACGCAGCGGTCCGAGCCCGGTCGTCACCGTGCTGCTCGTGCTCCTGGTGCTGCTGGGCAGCTTCGGTGCGGCGTTCGGCGTCGTCCAGCTCGTGCTCTGAGCCGGGCGCCCGGTCCTGCTGGGGCGGGCGACGTACGGTGGGAACCCATGACGCCCGTGAGCCGCTGGTCGGTGGTGATGGCCGTGGCGCTGGTCGTCGTGGCCGTGCCGCTCGTGCCGCGGCTGCTGCCGGTCGACGACACCGAGGTGTCCGCCGCGGCGCTGCTCGAGCAGGTGCTGGGCTCGGGCGACGTCGGCCACTCCGGGTACGCCGAGACCGTCGGCGCGGTGCAGCTGCCGGTCGGTGAGGACCTCGGCGACGTCGGCGAGCTGCTCGCCGGCACGACCCGGCTGCGGGTGTGGTGGCAGGACGAGGACGCCTGGCGCGTCGACCGGCTCCTGGCCACCGGCGAGCGCGACCTGGTCCACGCCGGCCCGGTGACCGTGGCCTACGACTACGAGGACGCCCGCGCCACCATCACCGAGGACCCCGACATCCGCCTGCCCCGCGCCCCCGACCTGCTCCCGCCGGCCCTGGCCCGCACCGCCCTCGAGGACGCCGACCCCGCCGACGTACGACGCACCGGGGCGCGGCGGGTGGCCGGCGTCGACGCGGTCGGTCTGCGCTACACCCCGCCGCCCGGCCGTACGACGGTCGAGCGGGTCGACGTGTGGGCCGACCCCGCGTCGGGCCTGCCGCTGCGCGTCGAGGTGCGGGCGACCGGCTCCGAGGACGCCGACGTGGTCTCGGCCTTCGCCGAGGTCGAGGTCGAGCGGCCCGACGACGAGCGGGTCGCGTTCCGTCCCTCCGGTGACGTCGAGGTCGAGCGGTCCGAGACCCTCGACATCGCCGACGCGGCCGGTCGCTACGCGCCGTTCCTGGTGCCGGAGTCCCTGGCCGGGCTGGGACGCCGGGGCGGGCCGGGGGCCGCGGCGGTCTACGGCCGGGGCGTGACGCGCTTCCTCGCCGTCCCGCTGCGCAGCCGCGAGGCCGACCCGCTGCGCGAGCAGCTGGCGGTGGCGCCGGGCGCGAGGGCCGAGGAGGGGAGCACGGTCGCCACCGACGGCGTGCTCACCGTCCTGCTGACCGGCGGGGACGACGACCGCGCGTCGTGGCTGGTCGCCGGCACGGTCACCCCGGAGGTCCTCGCCGAGGCGGCCGAGCAGCTCGTGCGGCTCGAGCCCGTGGACCGGGACGGCGACGGGTGAGCGACGACCTCGTGGTCCGCACGTCGGGCCTGACCAAGTACTACGGGCGGTTCCTCGCCGTCGACGGGCTCGACCTCGAGGTCCGCGAGGGCGACGTCTACGGCTTCCTCGGCGCCAACGGCTCGGGCAAGACCACGACCGTGCGGATGCTGCTCGGGCTGGTGCTGGCCACCTCCGGCACCGTCGAGGTGCTGGGCCGGCCGATGCCGGCGCAGGCCAGCCGGGTGCTGCCCGAGGTGGGGGCGATGATCGAGGCGCCGGCGGCGTACCCGCACCTGTCGGGACGCGCCAACCTCGCGCTCTTCGACGCGATGGGCCGCGGCTCGCGCCGCCGCGGCCGGGCCGACCGGGTCGACGACGCGCTCGAGCGCGTCGGGCTCGGCGCGGTCGACGGACGGCCGGTGCGCGCCTACTCGCTCGGCATGCGCCAGCGCCTCGGCCTGGCCAACGCACTCATCCGGCGGCCCCGGCTGCTGGTGCTCGACGAGCCGACCAACGGTCTCGACCCGCAGGGCATCCGTGAGATCCGGCGGCTGCTGCTCGACCTCAACGCGGCGGGCACGACGGTCTTCCTCTCCAGCCACCTGCTCGCCGAGATCGAGCAGATGTGCACCCGCGTCGGCGTGCTCGACCGCGGTCGCCTCGTCCTGCAGGACGAGCTGGCGCACCTGCAGCGCCCGACCGGACGGATGGTCGTGCGCACCCCCGACGTCGCGGGCGTGCTCGGCCTGTTCGACGGGCAGGTGGAGGGCCGGGACGGCGACCGCCTCTGGATCCGGGTCGACGATCCCGCCACGCTCAACGCGCGGCTGGTCGGGGCCGGCATCCGGGTGGCCGAGCTCGCTCCCGAGAAGCGCACGCTCGAGGAGATCGTGCTCGAGGCGGCCGAGACGAGTGGTGACCGCCGATGACGGGTGACCGATGATCGCCGTCGAGCTGCGCAAGCTGGTCCTGAGCCGCCGCACGTGGGTCACGATCCTGCTGATCGACGCGCTGCCCACGCTGGTCGGCATCCTGCTCGCGGTCACCGACCTGGGCCCGCGGCCCGGCTCCGGCCCGGCGTTCCTCTCCGCGGTCCTCACCGACGGCACGCTCTTCCCGCTCGCCGCGCTGGCGATCGTGCTGCCCCTCTTCCTGCCGATCGCGGTCGCGGTCACCGCGGGTGACGCGATCGCCGGCGAGGCGCAGCAGGGGACGTTGCGCTACCTCCTGATCCGGCCGGTCGGGCGCACCCGCCTGCTGGTCGCCAAGCTCGTGAGCGTGATGGTCTTCGTGGTGCTGACGGTCCTCGTCGTGGCCGCGACGGCGTACGTCGTCGGTGTGCTGCTCCTCGGCAGCGAGGACGCCACGACCGGCGCGACCAGCGTCTCCGGGAGCTCGCTCTCGACCCAGGAGCTCGCCGGTCGCACGATGCTCGCGCTCGCCTACGCGATGCTCTGCATGCTCGGCGTGGCCGCGATCGCGCTCTTCCTGTCGACGGTCGTGACCACGCCGCTCGCCGCCGCGCTCGGCACCATGGGTGTGCTCGTCACCTCGACCGTGCTGCTCACCCTCGACGCGGCCGACGTGCTCCAGCCCTATCTGCCGACCCGCTACTGGCTCTCCTTCGTCGACCTCTTCCGCGACCCGATCCTGTGGCGCGACGTGGAGCGCGGCGTGCTGCTCCAGGGCGTCTACGTCGTCGTGTTCCTGGGCGCCGCCTGGGCCAACGTCGCGACCAAGGACATCACAGACTGACGCTCACCGAGTCGTCCGGCACCGACGGCTCGCCGCGCCCGAGCT
>JAOPXU010000182.1 GCA_025964985.1 Nocardioides sp. | reverse complement strand
GGTCACTACTCCTCGGGCCAGAGCGCGCGCCTGGGGTTCTCCATCGCGATCCACGTCGACTCCGACATCTTCCTGGCCGACGAGGTGCTGGCGGTGGGGGACAAGCCGTTCCGGACCAAGTGCATGGAGCGGATGGAGGCGATCCGCGACAGCGGCCGCACGCTGTTCTACGTCTCGCACTCGGCCGGCTCGGTACGCCGCATGTGCACGCGGGTGCTGATCCTCGAGGAGGGCCGCCTGGCCTTTGACGGCAAGCCGTGGAAGGGCATCAAGTACCTCGGCTACGACGACGACACCGAGAACCCGATGGACCGAGAAGAGTCCGAGGGCGAGCTCGGCGCCGACATCTGAGGTCGCGCAGCGACCTCAGATGTCGGCCCGGCGTACACCCGTCGGGCCTGTCACCGGCCCCTCCCGCGCGCAGCGCGCCTCCGGCGGTGACCGGAGCGACGTGTGGACGCCCACCCCACGCCGACCCGTCGCACACACGCGACGGGTCGACCGCCCACCCGTCGCACATACGCGACGGGTCGAACGCCGACCCGGCGCACAAACGCGCCGGGTCGATGTCTGACTGCCGATCTCGAGACGGGTCCGGGCGGATCGGGGAGGATGTCCCCAATCTTTTCCACACCTCGTCGGCGTGTCGAGTGGAAATTACAGAGTTGTAGTTACTCAAGAACCCTTCCCAGCCCGTGTGACTGATGTGAAAGTTGCGCCTTGTGTGACTCTTCCCCTCGCACTGGAGCTGACTTCGAATGCCTTTCTTCCCTCGTCCTTCCGCGCCTGCGGAGCCCTGTCCAGAGACCGCCGGACACGGTGCGCGACCCCGGTTCGTGACGACGTGCCAGCAGCTGCTGGTGCTCGGCGTGATCATGGCCGCGCTCACCCCGGCGGCCCGTGTGGTCTCCATCGACTTCGCGCCCGCCCCGGAGGCCTCCTCCGGTGGCGCGTCGGGCACGTCCGGTGCGACCGGGTCCCTGCCGCCGGTGAGCATGGCGGCGTACGCGCAGGCCCAGACCGTGCCGTCGCTGGTGCCCACCCAGGCCGTCGACCCGACGGTGCGCGAGGTGAGCCTGACCGCTCCGGCCGGTGCCCGCATCGCCCCCGGCGCGCTGGCGACCGAGCTGTCGAAGCCGATGGCCTCCGGCGGGCAGCGCGTGGTCAGTGACCCGCAGCGCGTCACCGGCTACGGCGCCGTCGGCCTGACCTGGGAGCACGGCGACGTCGTGCCGGACGACGAGATCAAGGTCAAGGTCCGCACCCTCGACGAGGGTCGCTGGTCGGGCTGGACGCCGATGGACTACCACGACGAGCACGGCCCCGACCCCGAGTCCGAGGAGGGCCGCAGCGCCCGCCCGGGCACCGACGAGCTCCTCGTCGGCGAGGTCGACCAGGTGCAGGTCAAGGTCATCAGCCAGGACGCCGCTCCCGCCGACATGAAGCTCGCGGTCATCGACCCGGGCGTCGCGACGACGTCGGCCGAGCAGCTGCCGGCGATCGACACCGGCGCCCTCGACGACACAGACGGCACTGACGGCACGAACGACGCGCAGCCGGCCGCCCGCACGCTGCCGACCTCCGACGGCGACGTCGAGCTCGCGGCCGGGGCGTTCACGCCCAAGCCGGTCATCTACTCGCGGGCCCAGTGGGGCGCCGACGAGCGGATGCGCGACAAGAGCTCGCTGCACTACTTCGAGGTGCACGCCGGCTTCGTGCACCACACGGTCAACGCCAACAACTACAAGCCCGAGGACGTGCCGTCGATCCTGCGCGGCATCTACGCCTACCACACGAAGTCCCGCGGCTGGTCCGACGTCGGCTACAACTACCTCGTCGACCGCTTCGGCCGCATCTGGGAGGGCCGCGCCGGTGGCGTCGACCGCCCGGTGGTCGGCGCCCACACGCTCGGCCACAACGACGACTCCTTCGCCATGTCGGCGATCGGCAACTTCGAGGAGGTCCGTCCGAGCAACGCCATGGTCGAGGCGTACGGCGCCCTCTTCGGCTGGAAGCTGTCCCTGCACGGCGTCGACGCGGGCTCCACGCGCCAGTACGTCACCAGCAAGTACTTCCCGGCCGTCAACGGCCACCGCGACGCCGCGTCGACCGCGTGCCCGGGCAAGTACCTCTACGCCAAGATCCCGCAGATCAAGGCGCTCGCCGAGCAGGCCCAGGCGACGTTCGCCGGACGCCAGCTCGAGTCGGACCTCGCAGGTGCCGACCAGCCCGACCTCATCGTGCGGCGCAAGTCCGACGGCCAGGGCTTCGTGGTCCCGATGCGCAAGACGGCCAAGGGCTACGCCCGCGGCGTCCCGATCGCCACCGGCATCGACCTGTCGACGCAGAACCGCATCCTCAACGCCGGCGACTGGGACCGCGACGGCACCTCCGACCTGATCAGCCGGCGTACGTCGGACGGGTCGCTGTGGTTCCGCCCCGGCCTCGGCAACGGCAAGTTCGGCGAGGCCGTCTCGCTGGCCAGCGGCTTCGGCCGGGTCAGCCTGCTCGCCGCGGTCGGCGACATGACCGGCGACGGGTGGCCCGACCTGATGGGGCAGCCGGCCGGCGGCGACATGCGGATCTACCCGGGTCGCGGCGCCAAGGGCTTGGCCGCGAGCTACGTCGCCTACAGCACCATCACCGCCTCGCAGCAGATCCCGGTGGGGCTGTGGGACGACGACGGCGCCCCTGACGTGCTGACCCGCAGCGGGTCCAAGCTGACGCTCCACCCGGGCAACGGTCCGGGCGGGCTCACCGGTGGCCGCACGCTGAGCATCGACATGACGCGCTACGACCAGGTCGTCGGGGTCAGCGACATGGACCTCACCGGCCACCCCGACCTGCTGGCCCGGGTCCGCGCGACCGGCCAGCTCGTCGTCCTCCCCGGCAGCGCCACCGCCTTCGGCGCCCCCGTCAACGTCGGTGGGGGGTACCAGTACTTCGACCTGTTCGGTTAGGTCGATGTCGTCCGGTCTCTCAGGCAGGGAAGCGGGCGGTGGCGCGCTCGGCGACGTAGGTCGCCTCGAGACGCTCCCGCGCGGCCCGAGCGACCAGGACGAGTGAGCCGCGGCGTGCCAGCGGCTCGGTGAAGGAAGCGATCCCCGGTGGGGAAGCCGGGTTCGCCTCCGACAGGAGGCGGCCGCCGTCGGTCACGAGAGTGCCGGCGGCGGCTGTCGACCACAGCTCGCCCTGCGTGACGGGCGAGCCGCCCAGCTCGTGCGCCACGTCGGCGACCAGGGGCGGGTCCCACGCGGTGAACGCGTCGGGCTGCGACCAGATCTCGACGCCGACGTCGTGCACCCCGGCCGGTACGCCGTCGGGGCGGCGTACGCCCATCGGCAGCAGGGCGGTGGTGAGCACCACGAGGTCGTCGGTACGCGCGGCCCACCGCTCGAGCGTGTCGGGTCCGCAGAGCACGGCGTCCGGGTCGTCGGAGCCGGTGACGACCAGGCCGGCGGTCCAGGCGGCGCCGAGGAAGACCGTGCCGAGCCAGTGCGGCGGCAGGTCCAGGCGCAGGGTCTGGCCCTTCTCGAGGTCGAGCTCGTCGACCAGCAGCGACGCCGCCTTGGCCACCCAGTTGGCGTACGTCGTCACCGACAGCTCGACGCGCTCGCCCGTCCCGTCGTCGTAGAAGGTGACGAGCGGGCGGCCCGCGTCGGCGCGCAGGAGGTCGGTGAGGACGGCGGAGAAGGTGGTCACCCGCCCAGTCTCTCCAACCGTCACCCGACCGACGCACTCAGTCACTACGCTCCCCGCATGACCGTCGCGCCTGCCTCCTCGGAACCCATCGACGGCCTGTGGGCGGTGGTGCCGGCCGGCGGCGCCGGGACCCGGCTGTGGCCGCTGTCGCGGTCGTCGTCACCGAAGTTCCTGCGCGACCTGACCGGCACCGGACGCTCGCTGTTGCAGGGCACCCACGACCGGCTGGCGCCGCTGGTGCAGGACCGCTTCCTCGTCGTCACCGGCCGGGCGCACCGCGACGCCGTGGCCGCGCAGCTGCCCGAGGTCGACGGCGCCGCGATCGTCGCCGAGCCCTCGGCGCGCGACTCGATGGCCGCCATCGGCCTGGCCGCAGCCATGCTCGAGCTGCGCGACCCCGACGCGGTCATGGGCTCCTTCGCCGCCGACCACGTGATCGCCGACCCGGCGGCGTTCGGCGAGGCCGTGCGCACCGCCTCGGCCGCCGCGCGCGACGGCTGGCTGGTCACCCTCGGCATCGAGCCGACCTTCGCCTCCTCCGCGTTCGGCTACGTCCACCTCGGCGACGACCTCGACGGCCACCCCGGCGCCCACGCGGTCGTCGAGTTCGTCGAGAAGCCGTCCGTCGACGTCGCCGAGGGCTACCTCGCCACCGGGCGCTACCGCTGGAACGCCGGCATGTTCGTCGTGCGCCCCACCGTGCTGCTCGACCTGCTCGCCGAGAGCGACCCGGCGTTCGCCGCCGCGCTGCGGGCCATCGCTGCCGACCCCGCCACGCTCGACACCGCCTGGGCCGCCCTGCCCAAGATCGCCCTCGACCACGCCGTCGCCGAGCCGGCCGCCGCGGCCGGCCGGGTGGTCGTCGTACCGGCCTCGATCGGGTGGGACGACATCGGCGACTTCGACTCCCTCGCCACCCTGCTCGAGGACCACGACACCGCCTCGGTCACCGTGCTCGGTGACGCCAGCCTGGTCCAGGTCTCCGCCGCCACCGGGCTCGTCGTGCCCGCCGGCGGCAAGATGGTCGCCGTCGTCGGCCTCGATGACGTCGTCGTCGTCGACACGCCTGACGCTCTCCTGGTGACCACACGGGCCAAGGCCCAGGACGTCAAGGCGATCGTGGCTGCGCTCAAGGATGCTGGGCGGGTCGACCTGACCTGAGGTGCGTGGTCCCGTTGGCTTCTGCCTGCGGTTCGGATCCCGTTTCCTCGCGTCGTCCTGCCGCTCCTGTCCCTCCTTCCTGGCCGCCCACACGTCGCTCCGGTCACCGCCTGTCGGGCGCTGCGCGCCGTCGGGGCAGTGACAGGACCGACGGGTGTGCGGCGATCACGGTCCCTCCGGGCACGCGAAAGCCCCTCTGAGCTGTGCGATGCACAGCGCAGAGGGGCTTTGGCGTGCCCTACGGGATCGTGGCCTCGGGTGCGTCGGTGTAGGGGTACTCGTCCATGAAGGAGAGCAGCGCCTCGCCGGAGACGTCGCTGCAGTACTGCCAGACACCGGTGGAGTTGGTGGTGTCGCCCTTCCAGTGCGTGAATGCGACCTTCTGGCCCTTCGGGAAGTCCTTGCCGGCCTCGTCGTCACTGGTCCAGGGAGCGGCGATGAACTTGTTGCGGAAGTTCATGTTGTCGTCGGACTCCTTGAACTTCCGCGCGATGGCCCGGACCTGCGCGAGGTCGCCGGCGTTGTCGGCGATCGACTCGTCGTACCACATGATCGTGTAGCCGTGCTCGAGGTTGTGGACCAGGGCCTCGAGCGGCGGACGGTCGTCGGCGTCGTAGAACTTCTCGCGGAACGTGGCCGGGGCCAGGCCCGCGACGTTCCAGTGGGCGCCGAACGCCGGGGGAGCGGTGTCGTAGGTGACGGTCTGCGGCTGGTCGACGTGGGTGCCGACGTCCTGGGCCGTCTCCTCGATCGGGTCGTCGCACACGGAGGCGGCGGCGCCGATCTCGTTGATCGGGGTGTCGGAGTAGGCGGACTCCTTGAAGTTGCCGAGGACCACGGGGCCGGCGGCGACGCCGATGATGATGAGGGCGATCAGGACGGCACCCGCGACGATCACGTTGCCGCGGCGCTTCTCGGCGGACCGCTGCTTCTTCAGGGTCTCGTCGATGAGCCGCTGACGGTCTGTCTTGGCGGACTTGGACGGCTTGGCCACGCTCGGCATACCTCTTCCGGTTCGGGAACGGAGGGAGTCTACGGAGTGGTTCTGATAAACAGCTGATCGGCGTCGCTGCGCCTGTCGTGGCCCTCGATCGGCGTGGTCGGCAGCCACCCGTGGGCGAACGCGAGCACCGCCGCGACCGGGCTCGCACCGGCGACGAGTACGCCTTCGGCGTCCGCCCGGGCGGGTACGCCGAGCACCCGCTGCAGCACGTCGACGAGCTCGTCGGCGTCGACCGGGGCGCCGAACGGGAGCGCGTCCGCTGCTACGCCGCCGACCGCGCGGACGACGGCCTCGCGGGCGCCGTAGCCGAAGAGGTCGGCGCCCTCGGCCCGCACCAGAGCGGCGGCACCGGGGCCGTGCTCGCCCGGGGCCAGGACCAGGTCGGGCCGTCCGCGGACGACGGCGAACGGGCGGGCACCGAGCTTGCCCTGGGCCAGCTCGGCGAGCCCGGCGACCTCGTCGGCGACGGCGGGCGCGGTGACGGCGAGCTCGTTGCCGTGGCCGTCGACGCGGCCGGCGTAGTCCTCGGCGACCAGGAGACCGGCGGCCCCGATCGCGATGTCGGTCTGGCCTTCGCGCCAGGCGCGCCCGGCGGTGTCGGTGACGACGACGCCGACGTTGCGGCCGGTCAGCGCCAGTAGCGACTCGCGCAGCTGCCGGGCCGACGCGTCGGGGTCGAGCGGCAGGAGCACGGCCGAGCCGACCTCGACGTTGGAGTTGTCGATGCCGGCCGCGGCCAGGGTCAGGCCGTGGTGGGTGCGCACGATCGTGGTGGGGCCGCGGCGCGCGACGACCCGCGCGGTCTCGGCGGCGAGGTGCTCGTCGCGGCTGCCGCTGACGACGCGGCCCTCGGCCTTGCTGACGACCTTGCTGGTCACCACGACGACGTCGCCGTCGGTGAGCTCGACCCCCGTGGCCAGCAGCAGCGGGCCCAGGTCGTCGCCGCGGCGTACCTCCGGGACGCCGTCGGGCGCGGTCGCCGAGACCGTCACGCCGACGTGGCCCCGGCGCCGGTGACCAGCGCGACCGCTGCGGCGGCCATCGTGGCGGTGGCGTCGACGTCGGTCATCATCAACGGCACCGCGGCACAGGCGATCCCGGCCTCGCGCACGGTCGCGACCTGGTCGGCGTCGCGCTCGTCGACCAGCCAGCCGTCGAGGACGCCGTCGCCCTCGCCGCTCTCACCGCGGGCGCCGTAGTGCAGGCCGACGGCGGCGGCGCTGACCTCGACGCCGATGGAGGTGAGCATCTGGTGGGCCATGCCGCGCACGTGGGTGCCGCCGACGATGGGGGAGAGACCGACGACCGGCGCCCGGGTCGCCCGCAGCGCCTCGCGCACCCGGGGCACGCCCAGGATGGTGCCGACCGAGACAACGGGGTTGGACGGCGGCAGCACCACGAGGTCGGCGTCGGTGATCGCGTCGATGACGCCGGGCGCGGGGGTGCTCTCGTCGAGCCCGACGACGACCACGGCCTCGGCCGGCACCTCGGCGCGCAGCCGGACCCAGTACTCCTGGAAGTGCACGACGCGCCGCCCGCTCGGCGTCTCGTCGTCGGCGATGGCCACGTGGGTCTCGACGCGGTCGTCGGTCATCGGCAGCAGGTGCACGCCGGGCTTCCAGCGGTTGCACAGCGCGGCGGTCACCGCCGACAGCGGGAAGCCGGCGTCGAGCATCTGCGTGCGCACGACGTGGGTCGCGATGTCGCGGTCGCCCAGCCCGAACCAGGTCGGCTCGACGCCGTAGGCCGCCAGCTCCTCCTTGACCCGCCACGACTCGTCACGGCGGCCCCAGCCGCGCTCGAGGTCGATGCCGTCGCCGAGGGTGTACATCACGGTGTCGAGGTCGGGACAGATCTTCAGCCCGTGCATCCACAGGTCGTCGGCGGTGTTGGCGACGACCGTGATCTCGGCGTCGGCCGCGACGCCCGGGAGCGCCTGCGTGGCGATGCCGTGGCGCAGCCCCTGGAGGAACTTGGCGCCGCCCATCCCCCCGGAGAGCACGGTGATGCGCGAGATCGTGCGGAGGTCGGCCTGCCCAGACATGGGCCCTACTCTGCCCGGTCGCTCCGACCGGCCCAGACCGGGGCAGCGCATATCAGAGTTCCGCTTGACTTCCACGTATGACAGGCATGTAATTCTGACAATGTTGTTCGGGGGACGAAGCCGGGTCGAGAGGTCACCATCATGAGGGAACTGTTCCTCCTGGAAGCCCCAGGAGACGAAGAGGAAGCAGGTTGGCAGGAGCGTGCGTTGTGCGCTCAGACCGACCCCGAGGCGTTCTTCCCTGAGAAGGGCGGCTCGACGCGCGAGGCCAAGAAGGTGTGCCTCACGTGCGAGGTGCGCGACGAGTGCCTGGAGTCGGCGCTGTCCAACGACGAGCGCTTCGGCATCTGGGGCGGGCTCTCCGAGCGGGAGCGCCGCAAGCTGAAGAAGAAGGTCGTCTGAGAGCCGACCGCACCGCACGAGGGAGCCCCGACCAGCGCTGGTCGGGGCCCTCGCGCTTTTCGGGGGGATTCCGGCGGGCCGCACGCCGGTCGAGGAGGTCGCCCAGCGAACGTCACGAGGCCACCCGGGTCTGCCGGGGGCCGTCCCGTCGCCTACTTGGCCGATGAAGCCTGTACTTGGCCGACGAAGTTCCATCGGCCAAGCAGGGGGTTCACCGGCCGGCCGGTGAATCCCGAGAAGGATGTGACGGCGTCGACCCCAGGACCGGGAGAGGCGAGACCTCACGAATCGGCCCCGCCCGCCGACCCCGTTAGGCTCGTCGACCGTGTCTTCCCCGGATCGGTCGAGCGGTGTCGTCGCGCTCCTGGTCACCCACGACGGCGCGCGGTGGCTGCCGGGCGTGGTCGAGGGCCTCGCCGAGCAGGGCCCGGCGCTGGGCGCCGTGGTCGTCGTCGACACCGGCAGCAAGGACGGCAGCCGCGAGCTGCTGCCCGCCCACCACGACGTCGTCGAGGCCACCAGCGCGACGGCGTGGCCGGCGGCGGTCGACCTCGGGCTCGAGCGGATCGCGGCCACCCACCCCGACGCCGAGTGGGTCTGGCTGCTCCACGACGACTGCCGCCCGGCCCCCGGCGCGCTCGCGACCCTGCTCGACGCCGCCGCACGACGTCCCGACGTCGACCTGCTCGGACCCAAGCTGCGCGAGTGGCCCTCGCTGCGCCGGCTGGTCGAGGTCGGCGTCACCATCTCGGGCACCGGGCGGCGCGAGACCGGCCTCGAGCGCGGCGAGTACGACCAGGGCCAGCACGACGAGGAGCGCGAGGTGCTCGCCGTCGGCTCGGCCGGGCTGCTCGTGCGCCGGCGCGTCCTCGAGGAGCTCGGCGGCTTCGACCCGCGGCTGCCGATGTTCGGCAACGACCTCGAACTCGGCTGGCGCGCCGCGGCCGCCGGCCACACCAGCCTGGTCGTGCCGGGCGCTGTCGTCTTCCACGCCGAGGCGGCCCACCGCGGCACCCGTCGTACGCCGCTCACCGGCCGCCACACCCACTACCACGAGCGCCGCGCGGCGCTCTACACGCTGCTGGTCAACGGCAGCGTCGGCTCGCTGCCGTGGCGGGTCGTGCGCCTGACGCTCGGCACGTTCGTGCGGATGGTCGGGTTCCTGCTGGTGCGCTCACCCGGCGAGGCGCTCGACGACCTCGCCGCGCTCGTCAGCACCGTCTTCCGTCCCGGCGCCGTGCTCGCCGGACGCCGCGAGCGCCGCGAGCGCCAGCAGCGACGCGGCACCCCGCACGACACCGAGCGCGTGCGCCGCCTCCTCCCGCCGGTCTGGCTGCCCTACCGCCACGGCCTCGACTTCGTCGGCGACGTGGCCGCCGCCGTCAGCAACCAGGCCGCCGACGTCGCGCACCGCCGCCGCGTCGCCGCCGCCGAGCTCGACCCGTCGTCCCAGGCGGCCGCCCGACTGCGCGCCGAGCGCGCGGCCCGCGAGGAGGAGGACGAGCTCGCCGACACCGGCGCCATCGCCCGCTTCTTCACCAACCCCGTGGCGCTCGTCCTGGTCGCGATCGTCATCGGCATGCTGGTCGCGGCGCGCACCGCCCTCGGCCAGGTCAGCGGCGGCGCCCTCTCGCCGGTCCCCGACGGCGCCGGCTCCTGGTGGGCCCTGCACCTGCAGACCTGGCACCCGCTCGGGTTCGGCACCGACGTCCCCGCCCCGCCGTACGTCGTGGTGCTGGCGCTGATCGCCACGGTGATCGGTCCGACGCTCACGGTCAGCGCGCTGCTGGTGCTCTCGGTGCCGTTCGGCCTGTGGGGCGCCTTCCGGTTCCTGCGGGTCGCCGGCCGCCTGGTGAGCCCGCGCGGTGCGCCGCGGTGGCTGCTGGTCGGCGGTGCGACGACCTACGCGCTCGTGCCGGTGACCTCCGGCGCCTGGGGCGAGGGCCGGCTCGGCCTCGTCGTCGCCGGTGCGCTGCTGCCCTGGCTGGCCCACGCCGGCCTCGGCTTCGCCGACCCCGAGGCCGACCGCCGCTGGCGCGCCGGCTGGCGGGTCGGGCTGCTGCTCACCCTCGTCACGGCGTTCGCGCCGGTGGCGTGGCTCGTCGCCGTCGCCCTGGTCGTGGTGGTCCTCGTCGGGGGCCTCGTGCTCGCGCGCGCCGCCGCCACCGGCCGTGACGTCTGGGGCCCGCCGGCCGCGGCGGTCGGCGTACCACTCGTGCTGCACGCGCCCTGGTGGCTCCCGTCGCTGCTCGACGGGCACGGCGCGGCCCTGCTCCTCGACACCGGCCGCCTGCCCGTCCCCCGCACCGACCGCCTCGACCTGCTGCTGGGCCGCCTCGGCGACCTCGGTGCGCCCGCCTGGCTGGGCGCGGTGCTCGCCGTCCTGGCCCTGCTCGCGCTGCTGCCGCGGGCCAGCCGCATCCCGGTCACCTTGTGCTGGCTGGTCGCGCTCGTGGCGGCGGTTGTCGCCGCGCTGCTCGCGCCGCTCACCCTGTCGCTGGCCGCCACCGACACCCCGCCCGGCCTCGGCGCCCCGCTCCTGGTCGTCCAGGCGTGCCTGGTCACGGCCGTCGTCCTCGGCGCCCAGGGCGCGGTCCGCAACCGCATCGGCACGCCGCTGCGCGTCCTGGTCGCCGTGGGTGCCGTCGTCGCGCTCGTCGTCCCGGTCGGCGGCGCGGTCTGGTGGGCCACCACCGACGACCGGCTCACCTCGGCCGACGACGAGCTGGTGCCCGAATACATGGTGCAGCGCTCCGAGACCGGCCCCGAGCACGGCGTGCTCGTCGTGCGCGGCACCGTCGTCGACGGCCTGACCTACGCCGTGCGCCGCGAGGACGGCCCGAGCGTCGGCGAGGACGAGGTCCTCGCGCTCACCGACGCCGACCCGGAGGTCAGCGGCGCCGTCCAGGCCCTGCTCGCCCGCCCGACGCCCGAGGTGGTCGACCGGCTCGGCGACCTGGGCGTCGAGTTCGTGCTGCTGCCCGCGCCCGCCGACGGCACGGTCGCCGCGGCGCTCGACGCCGCCTCGGGCCTGGTGCAGTCGAGCTCGCCGCCCGGTAGCCGTGCGTGGCAGGTCGACCGGCCGCTCGACCGCGACGCCGTCGCCGGCGAGGGCACCTCGGTGCTGCGGGTCGTGCTCCTGGTCGTGCAGGGACTCGTGCTGCTCGCGGTCCTGGTCCTGGCCGCCCCCACCCTGCGCCAGAGGAGGGCAGCGTGACCAGCACCGAACGCCGTACGGCCCGCGTGGCCCGCGCCCGGCTCGACGTCACCACCGTCGCGGCCGTGCTCGTGCCGTTCCTCGCCGTCCTCGCCGCGCTGCTCGTCGACACCGGGACGACCGCCCCCCGCCAGGGCGCCGCACCCACCTCGACGCCGCTGACGCGTGCCAGCGTCATCTGCCCGGCCGGCGGCAGCGACGTCCTCGTCACCTCGACGTCCGGCGCCTCCGGCGAGGTCGAGGTCCGCTCCGGCCAGGACGTGCGCTCGGCCCGGGTCGGACCCGGCACGACCGCCGAGGTGCCGCTCGACGAGCGCGCCGCGATCGTCACCGGCGAGGGCGACCTCGCCCCGGGCCTGGTGGCCGGACGCTTCTCCTCGCCGCTGGCGAGCTTCGACTGCCGTGCCCCCGTCTTCGACCAGTGGTTCACCGGCGTCGGCGCCGGTGCCAAGCACCGCTCGGTCCTGCAGCTGGTCAACCCCGACGAGGGCCGCGCGGTCGTCGACGTCACCGTCCTCGGCGCCGACGGCGTCGTCCCCGCGCCCATGCTCCGCGGCATCACGGTCGACGGCGGCACGTCCCGGCCGTTCCCGCTCGCCGAGATCCTGCCCCGGCGCGACGAGCTCGCGCTCCACGTCACCGTCGTCCGCGGGCGGATCGCCGCGAGCGTGCGCGACACCGTGCGCGGCCTCGGCCGCGGGCGCACCGGTGACGACGGCCTGGCCTCCCAGGCCGCGCCCGCCGCCTCCAACGTCCTGCTCGGCGTCCCGTCCGGCACCGGCCCGCGCACCCTCGTGCTCGCCAACACCTCCACCTCGCAGGGCCGCGCGACCATCTCGCTGATCACCGGCGACGCCGTGTTCGTCCCGTCCGGGCTCGAGGAGGTCGAGCTGCCCCCGCAGAGCGTCGTTGTCGTGCCGCTCGCCACCGTCCTGCGCGCCGCGGGCCGCGGCGAGGACCGCGCGGTCGGCCTGCAGGTCGACTCGACCGTCGCGACGACCGCCAGCCTGTCGGCCTTCGTCAAGGGCGACCTCGCCACCGTCGTCCCGGTCGCCGCGCTCGCCGGACCGGGCACCGCCGTCCTGCCGCCGGGGGAGAAGACCCTGGTCCTCGGCCGGGCCGAGGGGCCCGCGGTCGTCACCGTGCAGGTCCGCGACGCCGACGGCACCGTGCTCAGCGACGAGCGGGTCGAGGTGCGTGCCGGCCGGGCCGACTCCGTGCCCCTGCCCGACGGTGCCCGTCTGGTCACCGTCACCCCGGCCCGCACCGCGATCGACGCGGTCGTCCTCGTCGTGTCCGACGGCGGCGCGACCGTCGTACGGCTGCGCGAGCCGGTGTCGACCGGCCTCGTGCCCGACGTCGACGTCGGGCTGCCCTAGAGCCCCAGCGCGCTGAGCCGGCCCGGCAGGTCGGCCGGCGCGACGTCGTAGGGCACGAACGCCGAGGGGTGCTCGCAGACCCGGTCGATCACGCGCTGGGTCGGCACCTGGACGTCGGGTGAGCGGGAGTCGCCGAGCTCGACGACGCGCACGCCGGCCGGCGCGAACGCCGACAGGTGCAGCGCCGAGCCCGCCGCACCGGCCAGCACCGACGCACCGGCCGCCGTGCGGATCTGCTCGGGGACGGACAGCGACTCCGGTACGACGACCCGGAAGCCGGCCGCGGAGAACGCGTCCTCGAGGGCGACGTCGTGGGCCTCGTCGGTGCGGGTCGGCCGGCCGGCGGCACGGCGCTCGCGGTTGAACGCGGTGCGGGTCAGGAACACCCGCTCGCCGTCGGGGTCGACCTCCAGGCGCCCGCCGGTCGCCGCGGCCATCCGGCGCCACACCGTGCGGGCCTCCGGCCACGCCCAGCCGTTGACGACGATGCCGCGCCCGGGCACGAGCAGCCGGTCGGCGACGAGGGTCTCGTCCTCGACGACCTCGAACGGCAGCCCGCCCCAGCCGGCCAGGTCGAGCAGCTGGGTCTGCCACGGAGAGACCCCGCGGAAGCGGCTCATGAAGTTGTGGAACACCACGCCGGCCACGCCCTCGGCCGCCACCATCTGCTCGCGCTCGGGCCACAGGGTGGTGAGGGTCTCGGCGAAGAAGTGGCCGAAGTGCTGGGTCCAGTGGCCGCCGTAGAGCCAGGTGCCCTCGAGGCGCCGCGCGCCCTTCTGCTGCCGCGGCGGCACCCGGCCCGGGTCGGCCTGGGCGACCTGCGCGCCGACGAGCCCGCCGATCTTCTGCGACGACACCACGAGCCGGCCCTCGGCGTCGTGCACGGCGCCACGGATCCACCTCGTCGGCTCGACGATCGTGCGCAGGTCGCCGCGGCGCACCCGCGTGATGATCGCGTCAGGCACCTCGACCATCTCGGGCGGGCCCTCGACCGACTCGTGCGGGAAGGTCGGCAGCGCCCAGCCGTCGCTGGTCACCGGCCCGTCCACCGGCGCGCTCACAGACCGAGGTCGCGGCGCAGCTCGCGCCGGATCGTCTGCCACGGCCGCAGCTGCAACACGTCCTCGCCGGCCACCATCTGCTCAAAGGTCAGGTCGGCGACCTCGCGCAGCGAGCGCTGCGGCACGTCGGTGCGCGGCTTGCGCCAGAAGACCGTCTGGCCGTGGTTGTCCGAGATCGTGCGGTAGGTCAGGTGGGGGCAGAACGTCTGCACGAACCACACCAGCTTGTAGATGTCGCCCATCCACCGCTTGTCGGTCTCGCCGAGGTAGTCGCGCACCGCGAAGTACTGGTCGCGGTCGGGCAGCGAGCACAGGTGGGTCGGCGGGTGGGTGTCGTCGACGACGACCACGCCGTCGGGCTGGAGGTGGTCGAGGGTGTTCATCAGGTCGCGCAGCGTCTGCTCGTAGACGTGCAGCCCGTCGAGGAACACCACGTCGAACTGCTCGTCGCGCCCCACGATCCGCGCGAAGTAGTCGTCGCTGGTGACCTCGTGGAACTCGCTGCCGGGCTCGTCGCGCTCGCCGTGCGGCGGGTCGAGCTTGAACTCCGGGTCGACCGCGACCTTGCGGGCCGCGGGCACCTTGTCGAACGTCGCGCCGCGCCACACCCCGACCTCGAGGTAGCGCGCGTCGTCGTAGAGCCGGCAGAGCTGGCGCACCACGGCGGCTCGGCTGACGACCTTGGTCAGGTCCTGGGGCTCCTGGGGCTCCGTCACCCGCGCAGGCTACCGACGCCCACCCCCGCTCCTGTGCCCGTGCCCCGTCAGTCCTCGTCGTCGACGACGCGCGGGTCGACGACCTCGGGCGTGACGCCCAGCAGCTCGGCGACCTGCTCGACCACGACGGTCAGCACCATCGCCTCCAGCTCGCTGCGCGAGGAGCTGCGGTGTTCGATCGGACGGCGGAACACCACCAGCCGCGACGGCTTCGCGCCCGACCCGCGCACCAGTGACGAGAGCGGCACGGTGTCGGAGTCCCAGTCGTCGGGCACCTGCGGGGTGTCCTCGACGGCGTACTCGACCAGGCCGAGGTGCTCCTGCCACCGCTCCTCGATGTCGCTGACCACCGCCAACACGAGGTCGTCGAACCGGTCGCGCGACGTCCGCAGCACGGGGGTGCCCGGCTGGAGGGGCATCACGGCCGGACCGCGCATGCCCCGGTCGCGCCGGTCACGCGTACGCCGCCTGCCGGTGCCCGGTCCCGTCCCGTCCCGTCCCGCCACGTCCGCGAGCCTAGGCGGCCCAGGGGGTGCGGGCGGGTAGCGTCCTGCCCGTGAGTCTCGCCCGTCGCTGTTCGCGCACCCCCTGCGGCCGCCCCGCAGTGCAGACGCTCACCTACGTCTACGCCGAGCAGACCGCCGTGCTCGGCCCGCTCGCCACCTACGCCGAGCCCCACGCCTACGACCTGTGCTCGGTGCACAGCGAGCGGATGTCGGCGCCTCGCGGCTGGGAGGTGCTGCGGCTGGTCAGCGACCTCGACGACCGCGGCCCCAACCACGACGACCTGCTGGCGCTGGCCGACGCCGTGCGCGAGGCCGGTCGCCCGGCCCCGCCGCCACGCCCGGCCCCGGCCGAGGAGACCGGCCGCGAGACCTCGCGGCGCGGCCACCTGCGCGTCCTGACCACCGACTGACCGCGCCGCCGACACCCGCCCACTAGGGTCTGCGGCATGGCCATCGACCCCGCCGCCGTGCATGCCATCTTCAAGGCCTACGACGTCCGCGGCACCGTTCCGGACCAGCTCGACGAGGAGCTCGCCCGCGCCACGGGCCGGGCGTTCGTGCAGGTCGTCGGCACCACCGAGGTCGTGGTCGGCTATGACATGCGGCCCAGCTCGCCCGGCATGGCCGGCGCGTTCGCCGACGGCGCGATGCAGGCCGGCGCCGACGTCACGATGATCGGCCTCGCCTCGACCGACCAGCTCTACTTCGCCTCGGGCCACCTCGGCGTCGCCGGCGCGATGTTCACCGCCAGCCACAACCCGGCGCAGTACAACGGCATCAAGATGTGCCGGGCCCACGCGACGCCGATCGGCCTCGAGACCGGCCTGGCCGACATCCGCGACCTCGTGGTCTCCGGCGACTTCGCCGCCCCCACCCGCATCGGCTCGATCACCGAGCACGACGTCCTCGAGGCCTACGCCGCCCACCTCCTCGCGCTGGCCCCGGTCAGCGGCCGTCCGCTCAAGGTCGTCGCCGACGCCGGCAACGGCATGGCCGGCTACACCGCGCCGGCCGTCTTCGGGCGCCTCGGCGACGTCGTCGACCTGGTGCCCCTGTTCTTCGAGCTCGACGGCACCTTCCCCCACCACGAGGCCAACCCGATCGAGGCCGAGAA
>JAOPXU010000164.1 GCA_025964985.1 Nocardioides sp. | reverse complement strand
CTGATGCTCGGCGGCGACTTCAGCGCGGTCGCCACGTCGCTCGGCCTCAAGCCGACCGAGCGCGAGGGTTCGATCGTCGCGCCGGCAGACGACGACACCGTCCTGCCCTGGAAGGGCCTCGACGTCGGCTCACCGTTCGACTACGGCCAGCAGGCGATCCTCTACCTCGCCAGGCACCTGCCTCCGCCGGTCCGCGACGGGCTGGGCCAGGCAGCGCTCGACGAGATCGTCGAGCTGGTCGACGCCGCCGGTGGCCGCACGCTGGGGCTGTTCTCGAGCCGCCGCGCCGCCGAGACCGCGGCCGAGGCCGTCCGGGCGCGGCTCCCGCACCTCACCACGCTCGCGCAGGGCGACGCGCAGCTGCCCGAGCTGGCCAAGCAGTTCGTCAGCGACCCGCACACCTGCCTGTTCGGCACGCTGAGCCTGTGGCAGGGCCTCGACGTGCCCGGCGAGACCTGCCAGCTGGTGCTGATCGACCGGATCCCGTTCCCGCGGCCCGACGACCCGCTGATGAGCGCGCGCCAGAAGGCCGCCGACCAGGCCGGCGGCAACGGCTTCATGCAGGTCGCGGCCACCCACGCCGCCCTGCTGCTGGCCCAGGGTGCGGGCCGGCTGATCCGCACCACGACCGACCGCGGCGTCGTCGCCGTCCTCGACCCGCGTCTGGCGACTGCCCGCTACGGCAGCTTCCTCAAGGCGAGCCTGCCGCCGATGTGGGCCACCACCGACCCCCAGGTCGTGCGCAAGGCCCTGGCCCGGCTGGCCGCGGCCCCCGCCGGCGTCGCCTGAGCGCGGGTCGGGTCTGCGTCATGCGGACCGGTCGCCCGGGCCGCCGCCTCGGATGACGTCCCGGGACGAGCTCGGCGACGTGGTGCGTCATGCGGACCGGCTGCCGGGGCAACCACCTCGTATGACGCATGACCTCAGCGCACCGCGGTGGCGGCGAACTGCAGCCGGAGCGCGTTGTCGACCGGGGTGCCCTGGCAGGAGAACGCGCCGCGGGTGAAGCACGTGAAGCGGCCGCTGCCGTTGACGAGGGTCAGCTCGACCCAGGCGACCTTGCGCGAGCTGAACGGCACCCGCACGACGGCGTCGCCCTGCTTGTCGGTGCGGACGGTGCGCGTCGTGACGCGCCCACCGGGGGTGGCGCTGGTGACCAGCGCGGACGCGCCGCGCACCGCGGGCGGGAGGTCGAGGGCGAGTCGCAGGCGCCAGCCGCGCTGCCGCAGGGCCTGCGGGGTCAGCCGGACGGTGGCGGTGGTCAGGTGCTTGAGCCGCACGCTGCCGGCCTTCGTCTGGCCGGCGCCGACGCGCCGGGCCTGGAGCAGCGGGGCGGTGGGGTAGCGGTTGGCGCGGCCCTCGGCGTAGCTCTGGGCCGGGCGACGGTTGGCGACGGCGTAGCGGCCGAGCATCTTCGCCGCGCTCGTGCCACGGGCGCGAAGGACGGAGTCGAGGGCCTGCCAGGAGTACTGGTCGGGGCCTCCGCGCGCGCCGTCGGCCTTGGTGAAGAGGTCGAGCACCAGGCGGGGCAGGCCGCCCTTGCGGGCGGGGAAGGTCTCGGTCAGGTAGCGGACGTAGGACCAGGTGCCGTAGTGGAAGCCGGTCGCCCCGTTGAACGTGTCGAGCGGGACCCGCGGCTGCGCGAGCTGGCTGCTGCGGAGGTACTGCAGGTTGTCGTCGACGCCGTCGTAGACCTCGTCCTCGACCCAGGCGGCGGTCGCCTCGAGCAGCCAGGCGTCCTCGTAGCGGTCGTAGGCGTACTGGGTGGCGTGGAAGTACTCGTGGGCCACGGTGACCTGGAGGTTCTCCAGGGGCGTGTTGGTCGGGAACTCGGCGTAGTCGTTGTCGAGGGCGCAGTAGGCCCAGCGGTCGTAGGTCCGGGAGTTGGCGCTGGTCTCGGGCTCGTCGGAGGTGCAGTAGCCGTAGAGACCCTGGTCGCCCAGCTGACCCAGGTAGACGTCGATCTTGGCGTTGCCGCCGCGCTTGCCGTCGGGCCGGGGCTCGCGGTAGCCGGCGGCGCGGTAGCGGTCGTGCACGGCGGTCAAGGTGGCGAGCACGGTGTCGACGTAGGCGGGGGTCGCCGCGTCAGGACCGGCCGCGACGTAGTGGACGCAGACGTCGGCCGAGCACACCGGCGTCGCCTCGGGCACGGCGTAGTCGAGCGGCGGGTCGCCGCCCGGGTCGGTCGGTCGGGCCAGGAGCCCGTCGGCGGCCCGGCGGTCGGCGCCGGTCAGCGCGCTGCGGGTGTTGGCCACCTCGCGCAGCGCCATCGTCAGGTCGCCGGGCTGCTCGCCGGAGACGACCCCACGGGCCCGGGCGACGGCCGAGACCGCCTGGCGCTCGGCGCGCGAGGCCGTCGCCACCCGGTCGCCGGCGTCGGGACGGGCCGCCGCGGAGAGCCCCGTGGCGCTCGGGGCGGCGTACGTCGCGAGCAGGGACGTCGTCAGGGCGGCGGAGGCGACGAGCGCGACGAGGGCCCGGGAACGGGCGGGGCGGTGGGACATCAGGCTCCGATGGGTGCGGGACGACGGTCGGGCCACGGTAGCCCGGGCCACCGACGACGACCCGGACTAGAGACGTGCCGTGCCGTCCCAGCCGCCACGCGGCCCGCCGCGCAGCCCGAAGAACTTCGCGACCGTGGGGGCGACGTCGACGGTCTGGGCGACCAGCTGCGAGGCCGCGAACCGCGGGACCGCGGGGTGGCCGCCGTTGATGAAGAACGGGATCGGAATCGTCGCGGGGTGGCCGTGATTGCCGGGGATCGGGTTGCTGGTGCGCGGGTCGGGGTCGCTGAAGCGCCAGCCGGCGCGGCAGAACGCGACGACCTCACCGGCACCCGGACCCAGGCGCAGCGACGTCTTGCGGCGGTCGTGGGCCGACAGCACGCCCGGCTGGTTGCGGGCGATGCGCAGCATCCGGCGCACCGCCTCCTCCTTGCCGGAGTCGGGGCCGGTCCAGTAGAGGAGGTCGGCGCCGCCGTTGTCGGCGATGACGACCTTGCCGCGCAGGACGGGGTCCTCCTCGATCGGCGCGGTGAGGCTGACGACCCGGTTGGTGGTCGACCAGTCCATCGAGTGGTCGGCCAGCACGATGAGCATCGAGTGCTTCCACAGCCCGCGCGATTTCAGCAGGTCGACGAAGCGCTTCACGTAGAGGTCGGTCTTGGCCAGGGCCAGGCGGCGCGCGGCCTTGACCCCGAGCGGGCCGGTGAAGTCGGTGTGGCCGTAGCGGTCGATGTCGCCGAGGTTGACGAACATCAGGTGCGGGTCGAGGTCCTCGACCATGGCCATCGCGGCGTTGATCGTGAACTCGTCGGGGGCGTGCCCGGAGACCGGGATGATCGGCGCCGGCTCCCACCGGGCGGTGGCGCGGGGGCCGAAGACGCCGTAGAGGTACTCCTTGCTGAGCACCGTGCCGGTGCGCAGCCCGCGGCGGTTGAGCCGCTCGATGATCGTGTCGGCGCGCAGGTCGGAGGCCCGGTCGAGCTCGCGGATGGCCTTCGCGCGACGGTCGTAGATCGAGTTGGCCGGCACGCCCGACCGGTCGGGCCGCACCCCGGTCATCATCATCACGTGGTTGGGGATGGTCTCCATGATGGGCAGCGACTGCGCCTTGGCGAAGCGCTTGCCCGAGACCATGAGGTCGAAGAGGTTGGGCAGCTGTCCGCCGCTGACCTCTTCGGGCATGCAGCCGTCGACGACCAGCACGTAGACGCGCTTGCGGGTCGTGGCCGCCTCGGCCGAGCCGGCCCCGGCGCTCAGCGCCGCGGTCGAGAACGCCAGACCGCCGCCGGCCTTGAGCAGCGTACGACGGCCCGTGGCGAGCTCGGCCCGCCCGACGTCGTAGGGCGTGGGCTCGCCGGGCAGGTGGCGCCCGCCACCGCAGCCGCACATCAGCTCTGCCCCGGCTTCTGGCGGTGGAGCGGCACGTCGGTCTCCTTGACGCGGTTGGTGGCCGAGATCGTGATGAACGACCGGCTCCAGGTGATCGAGGTGTCCTTGTCGGCGCGGTCGCCGATGACGAACCAGTCCATCTGGGCCCTCTTCGCGTTGAGGTCGAGCACGGAGAACCCGTGGCTGTCGAAGTCGAGGTACTTGATGTGGCGGTTGTTGGCCAGGATGGCCGTCTCCACCGCGACGCTGGTGGTGCGCGGGGGAGTGCCGGTGATGTCCTTGAGGTTGTTGCTGGTCACCGACGAGCAGACGAACTCGACCGCGCCGGTCCCGCCGAGCGGGTAGTTGCCGGCGTCGTAGGGCACCTCGGCCGCCCACCCGGAGTGGATGTCACCGGTGACGAAGACGGCGTTCTGCAGGTGGCGGTCCTCGATGTGGCGCAGCACCTCGCGGCGGTCGGCGGTGTAGCCGTCCCACTGGTCGACGTTGTAGGGGAACCCGTCGTCGGGCAGCAGTCCGGTCACGTCGTTGATCGCGCCGAGCAGGTCGGCGGGCACCTGGGCGAAGGTCACCGGCGTGATCATCACCGGGTTGCCGATCACCTTCCAGAACGAGCGCGGCCGGGCCAGCGACTCCTTGAGCCAGCGCATCTGCGCGTCGCCGGTGATGGTGCGGTCGGCGTCGCTCACCTCGGCCTCGGCGGCCGGCACCGGGGTCGGGAAGGCTGTCTCGACCTGCTTCGAGCGGTAGGTGCGCAGGTCGAGCATGCTGATCTCGGCCAGGCGCCCGAAGGTCAGCCGGCGGTAGAGGCGGGTGCCGTCGGACAGCGAGGTGGTGCCGTCCATCCGCACCGGCATCCACTCGTCGTAGGCGCGGTGGGCCCGGGCCCGGCGCCGGCGGTAGTCACCCTCGTCGGGCTGGTGGTTCTCCGCGCCGGTGACGTACTGGTCGTTGGTGACCTCGTGGTCGTCCCAGGTGATGATCCAGGGAAACTTCGCGTGGGCGTCCTGGAGGTCGGGGTCGGTCTTGTACTGCGCGTGGCGCTGGCGGTAGTCGGCCAGGCTGACGATCTCGCGGGCCGGCACGTGGCGGCGTACGTCGACCTCGGCCTGGCCGAGCCCGTAGTCACCGGGGGCGTACTCGTAGAGGTAGTCGCCGAGGTGGAGCACCGCGTGCAGGTCGTCGCGCCGCGCTAGAC
Organism: Nocardioides sp.; assembly: GCA_025964985.1. GTDB lineage: Bacteria > Actinomycetota > Actinomycetes > Propionibacteriales > Nocardioidaceae > Nocardioides. The sequence goes on along the minus strand of JAOPXU010000164.1, from coordinate 6,165 downwards.
CCCGGTAGGCGGCGAAGAAGCCGGCCTGCCAGTTGGCGCACGACACGACGCCGAAGCGGAGGTTGGTCGGGGTGGCGCCCGCGGCCGGGGCGGTGCGGGTGCGGCCGGTGCGGCTGTGGGTGCCGCGGAAGCCGAAGCGGTAGTAGTACCAGGTCGCAGGCTTCAGCCCGCTCACGTCGAGCTTGACCGTGTGGTCGCGGCTCGGCCCGGTCGCGAACGTGCCGCGTCGTACGACGGTGCGGAAGTCCTTGCGCGTCGAGACCTCCCAGGTCACCTGCACGCGGGGACCCTTGCCCGACCCCGGGGTGCTCGCCGTGGTCGGGGTGACGCGGGTCCACAGCAGCACGGTGCTCGGCAGCGGGTCGCCCGAGGCGACGCCGTGGCGGAAGAAGCGGGCGCCCGCACGCTGGCGGACGGTCGCCGCCTCCGACGGCGCGGTGCTCGGCGCGGCGAGGGAGGTGAGGGCGGCGCCGGCGGAGCCGGTCGCGAGCACGGTACGGCGGCGTACCGGAGCGGGTGTCGTCACAGAAGGATCCAACGACAGGACCGCCGTCGGGTGATGCCCGACGGCGGTCCGGTTGCCCACTGTTCACCCGGAGGACGCCGGGGGAGTCTCAGACCTTGCGGAGGACGGCGGTCACGACGCCGAGGATCGTGGCGTGGGTGCCGTCGATCGGGTCGAACGCCGGGTTGTGGGGGAGCAGCCAGACCTGGCCGTCCTTGCGCTGCAGCGTCTTGACGGTGGCCTCGCCGTCGATCATCGCGGCGACGATCGTGCCGTTGTCGGCCGTCTGCTCCTGGCGGACCACGACGAAGTCGCCGTCGCAGATCGCGGCGTCGATCATCGACTCACCGGAGACCTCGAGCATGAACAGTTGGCCGTCGCCGACGAGCTGCTGCGGCAGCGGGAAGACCGAGTCGAGGTTCTCCTCGGCCAGGATCGGGCCACCGGCGGCGATGCGACCCAGGAGCGGCACGTGGACGGCCGGGGTGGCGACGTCGCCGATGCCGGTCTCGTCGTAGGTCGTCTCCTCGGCGTGCCCGAGCGAGCGGCGCGCGGCCATCACCTCGGGCAGGAACACCTCGAGGGCGCGCGGCCGGTTGGGGTCGCGCTTGAGGTAGCCCTTCTGCTCCAGCGTGCGCAGCTGGTGGGCGACGCTCGAGGTGCTGGTCAGGCCGACGGCCTCGCCGATCTCGCGCATGCTCGGCGGGTAGCCGCGGTGCTCGATCGCGTCCTTGATGGTGGACAGCACGCGCTGCTGGCGCGGGGTCAGCCCGGTGGCGTCGGCCGGACCGTCGGGCAGCTCGGAGACCTTGGCCTGGGCGGCGGACGATTTCGCGGACTTGCTCGGGGGTCGGGTGCTGGGCATGCCCGACAGGGTGCCACCGATCGGACCCGACTTCAAACATGTGTTCGAACGGCGTGTCGCGCCTCTCCCCACCTCCACTGAGACGGCTGCGGGGGCCGTCGACAGCGGGTTGAGACCATCCCGGCATGACCTCCTCGTCGTCCGACACGTCCACCCCCGGCACCTCGGCCACCTCGGCTGTCGTCACCGGCGCCGCCCGGGGCATCGGCCGTGCCGTCGCCACCCGGCTCGTCGCCGCCGGCCACCGGGTCGTGATCACCGACGTCGACGGCGAGGCGGTCGCGGCCACGGCCGCCGAGATCGGCGCGACCGGCCTGGTGCAGGACGTCCGGGACCCCGACTCCCACCGGCTCGTCGCCCACACCGCCGGCGGGCTCGCCCCCCTCGCCGTGTGGGTCAACAACGCCGGCGTCGGCTGGGACGGCGACCTCGTCGCCCTCTCCGACGAGCAGGTGCGCGGGCTGGTCGAGATCAACCTGCTCGGCGTGCTGTGGGGGATGCGTGCCGCGCTCGACGCGTTCGCCGCCGGTCCCGGCCCGGCCACGGGCTCGCTCGTCAACGTGGCGTCGCTGTCGGGCCTCGGCCCGGTCCCCGGCCTGTCGACGTACGCCGCCACGAAGGCCGCGGTCGTCTCGGCCACCACGTCGGTCGCCCTCGAGGCACCCGACGGCGTCGACGTGCACGCGGTGCTGCCCGACGGCGTGGCGACCGCGATGGTCGCAGAGATGTCGGAGGGGACGGGCAAGAAGCTGGTGCTCTCCGGCGGGCGACTGCTCACCACCGAGGAGATCGCCGACGCGGTCCTGGGCCTGGTCGGCTCGCGCCGGGTGCTGCGCACGGTGCCGGCCTGGCGCGGCGGGGCGATGCGGGCCTCGGCGCTCGTGCCCTCGCTCGCGGGCTCCGCGATCGCGCTGTTCGAGCGGCAGGGGGGCCGGCGCCTGGGAGCCGCGCGCCGTTAGAACAATTGTTCGCCTGAGGGGTTGCGCGCGTTCGAACACCTGATCTAAGGTCGCTCATGTGTTCGAACGACGCTGACTGTCGGTGGTCACCACTAGACATCAGTTCGAGAGCGCACCACTTCCCCAGGAGGCACCCATGAGCACCACGTTCGCGCACGTCCCCGTCTACCGGCTGACCCGCCGCGGACGCCTCGTCGTGTTCCTGCTCGCCTTCGTCGCCCTGGTCGCGATCGGGGTCGCCTTCGCCGGCGGCTCGATGGCCACCGCCGAGCCCGAGGCCACCGAGACGGTGGTCGTCGAGCCGGGCCAGACCCTGTGGGACATCGCGTCGGAGGCCTCCGAGGGCCGCGACGTGCGCGACATGATGGACCACCTCGTCGACCTCAACGGCCTCGACTCGGTCGTCCTCGGCGCCGGCCAGCAGCTCGCGGTGCCGGTCGGCTGACCTAAGACTTCGTCCGCCGCCTCGACCCCGGCGGGCGAGACAACAGAGGGCTGTCGGGCGCGGAGTCGAGGGAAGACGACTCCTGCGCCCGGCAGCCTCTGCATGTCCGGAGCGTTCGTCAGGACTGAGTGCTCAGCCGCCGAGCAGTCGGCCGATGTCGCGCAGGTCGTCGGGGTTCCCGCCGGCCGCCTCGATCGCCACGACCGCGAGCGCCAGCAGCACCGCAGCGACCACGAGCACCACCGCCGCCATCACGGCGTAGTCGCGCACCGGCGTACGGCCGGTCTGCAGCTGGACGTGGTCACGGTGCCGGGCCCGGGCCACGCGCACCGCGCCCTCAGGCGATCCGGCGCGCACGGTGTCGGTCCAGCCGCAGGCGCAGGCGGCGTAGCGCGACCAGCGCCTGCCGTGGGCGGTTGCGGCGCTGATCGAGCGGGGGTGCTGGTAGCGGGCGTGGGCGCGCGGGCGGAAGAACGCGGAGGGTGTCTGGCCCGGGTGGGCCTGGAGCAGGTGGTCGACCCGCTCGCGGGCCGCCTCGGCGAGCGCGGCCGGCTCGCGGGAGGCCTCGGCCTCGCCGGACCAGCCGCAGCTGCAGGCGCAGACGGCGCGGAAGCTCGTCTCGGAGACGGTCGCCTCCGTCACGCGGACGTCGTACTTGGTGGCCACGGGCGCACCTCACTCTCGGCCGGACGAGCCCAGGGTAGGAGCGCGACGGCCGCCTGGCAGCCCCTTGCGGGGAACTGTGCGGTCAGCGGGAGATGCGCCGACCGCCCGGGCTGCCGGGCGGGGTGGGTGCGGACGCGTCGTCGACCGGTCGGGTGATGCCGAGCGCCCGGCCGATCCGGGCCAGCAGGACCAGCCCGAGGAAGAGGCACAGCACCGCACCCAGCGCGGCCAGCACCAGGAACCACCAGGCGGTGCCGTCGCCCGCGCGGGCGGAGGTGCCGAAGTCGATCGCGGCCCACACGAGGTAGCCCCAGGCGACGACCGAGGCCGTCACGCCGAGGGCCAGGCCGAGCATCGCCGGGCTGACACGCGTCTTCGGCCTCGCTCCCGCCCGCTTCCCCTGTGCCACGCGCCCATCATCGCCGACGACCCGTCGCCGCCGCAGGCGCCTCGTCGAGTCCGCCGGGCCTTCCTGCGCCGTCGCTCCCGGACGTCGTACGACGCGGTCGCGACACGCCGTCGGCGGGCCGGTCCGGACCGGGGTGCGGGCCCCTGACCTGCAAGTTTCCGACCACGCCCAGATCGGCGACACGAATGTGGTGGAACGGGTTGCGCCCCTGGTGGCACGGGCGTACGGTTCACACAACATCTAGTAGTTACAACGGTGTAGTTATCCACATCTAGTTCACAGTTCGATGCGGAAGACCCACATCTTCGCGGACGTTCTCCCCAGGACAGCCGTAGTTCTCCACAGGCCCTGCCGGGTCCCACGAGTGCACCCTGCCAGTCCTGGCCACCACCTGCGACCGACCCGAGAGGAGACCATCGTGCACTGCCCCTACTGCCGCGGCACCGACACCAAGGTCCTCGACTCCCGGGTCGCCGACGACGGCGGGTCCATCCGCCGCCGGCGCTCGTGCGTGTCCTGCGAGAAGCGGTTCACCACCGTCGAGCTCATGCAGCTGACCGTGCTCAAGCGCTCCGGCGCCAGCGAGCCGTTCAACCGCGACAAGGCCGTCGCCGGCGTCCGCAAGGCCTGCAAGGGCCGACCGGTCACCGACGCCCAGCTGGCGTGCCTCGGCCAGGAGGTCGAGGACGCGCTGCGCCTGACCGGAGCTGCCGAGGTCCCCGCCCACGAGGTCGGCCTGGCCATCCTCGGCCCACTCCAGGCCCTCGACGAGGTCGCCTACCTGCGGTTCGCCAGCGTCTACCGCGCCTTCGACTCCGCCGACGACTTCATCAAGGAGATCGCGGCGATGCACGCCGACGCGACGCCGCTCATGCACAGCCCGCCCCTCGCCCAGCCCACGGGCTGACCCCAGACCGCCCGGCAGGTAGTGGGGAAGCTGCCTGCCGGGCGTACCACCTCTCCCCCCACCGTCACCCACCGTCACCCCCCGTCACCCACCGACGTCCGACCCTGCCGCCTCCGGCGCAGGACTGTCGGTGGCGGCCGCTTCACTGGAAACCGTCACCACACCCCACCCGGGGACCCCTCAAGGAGACAGCAGATGACCGAGACCGTCAGCGCAAGCCAGAGCGGCACCACTGGCACGGGCAAGGGGCTCACGCTCGAGCGGGTCTTCAGCACCCCCGGCGTGCACCCCTACGACGAGCTCACCTGGGAGCGACGCGACGTCGTCCAGACCAACTGGAAGACCGGCGACACCGTCTTCGAGCAGCGCGGGGTCGAATACCCCGACTCCTGGTCGGTCAACGCCTCGACGATCGTGACGACCAAGTACTTCCGCGGCGCCGTCGGCACCGAGGCCCGTGAGTGGAGCCTCAAGCAGCTCATCGACCGGATCGTGCAGACCTACACCCGGGCGGGTCTCGAGCACGGCTACTTCGCGACCCCCGCCGACGGCGAGGTCTTCGAGCACGAGCTGACCTGGCTCCTGGTCAACCAGTACTTCTCCTTCAACAGCCCCGTCTGGTTCAACGTCGGCACCGCCTCGCCGCAGCAGGTCTCGGCCTGCTTCATCCTCTCGGTCGACGACTCGATGGACTCGATCCTCAACTGGTACAAGGAGGAGGGGTTCATCTTCAAGGGCGGCTCCGGCGCCGGCCTCAACCTCTCCCGCATCCGCTCCTCCAAGGAGCTGCTGAGCTCCGGCGGCACCGCCTCGGGCCCCGTCTCCTTCATGCGCGGCGCCGACGCCTCGGCCGGCACCATCAAGTCCGGCGGCGCCACGCGCCGCGCGGCCAAGATGGTCGTCCTCGACGTCGACCACCCCGACATCGAGGAGTTCGTGATGACCAAGGCCAAGGAGGAGGACAAGATCCGCGCCCTGCGCGACGCCGGCTTCGACATGGACCTCGGCGGCGAGGACATCACCTCCGTGCAGTACCAGAACGCCAACAACTCGGTCCGCGTCTCCGACGAGTTCATGCGCGCCGTCGAGGACGGCACCGACTTCGCGCTGCGCGGTCGCAAGAACGGCGAGGTCATCGAGCGCGTCGACGCCCGCGACCTGTTCCGCAAGATCAGCGAGGCCGCCTGGGCCTGCGCCGACCCCGGCCTGCAGTACGACGACACGATCAACGACTGGCACACCAACCCCGAGACCGGCCGGATCACCGCGTCCAACCCGTGCTCGGAGTACATGTCGCTCGACAACTCCTCGTGCAACCTCGCCTCGCTCAACCTGCTCAAGTTCCTCAAGGACGACGACACGTTCGACGCGCCGCTGTTCGCCAAGGCCGTCGAGTTCATCATCACCGC
>JAOPXU010000117.1 GCA_025964985.1 Nocardioides sp. | reverse complement strand
ACGTTGGTCGAGGAGGTCGCCCTGGCGACCGTCACGAGACCGATGAACGGCAGCGCCGGTACGACGGCACCACACGTTGGTCGAGGAGGTCGCCCTGGCGACCGTCACGAGACCATCCATGCCGCAGGGTCCGTGGCCGACTCCATTTGCGCCTGCGGTCGATCGGTCTCGTGACGCTCCCTAGCGGGAGCTCCTCGACCGACGTGTGCGGACGTTGGTCGAGGAGGTCGCCCTGGCGACCGTCACGAGACCGATGCACTGCAGCGCCGGTACGGCGGCACCACACGTTGGTCGAGGAGGTCGCCCTGGCGACCGTCACGAGACCATCCATGCCGCAGGGTCCATGGCAGAGCTGACCTCCACCTGCGGTCGATCGCTCTGTGACGCTCCCTAGCGGGAGCTCCTCGACCAGCGTGTGGTCCGGAGGGCACCTAGGAGCGCTTGGCCGGCCGGACGGTCTTGGCGTGGGTGCTGTGGGAGACCGAGGCGAGCTCGGCCATGAAGGAGTCGGCCCAAGCGGCGACGTCGTGCTGGCGGATGGTCTTGCGCATCGCCTTCATCCGCTTGGTGAGCTCCTTGGGCTGGGCGCCGTAGGCCTCGAGGAGGGCGGACTTCATGCCGTTGAGGTCGTAGGGGTTGACCAGCCAGGCCTGGCGCAGCTCGTCGGCGGCGCCGGCGAACTCGGAGAGCACCAGGGCGCCGTCGTCCCCGGTGCGGCAGGCGACGTACTCCTTGGCGACGAGATTCATGCCGTCGCGGTAGGGCGTGACGACCATGATGTCGGCCGCTGAGTAGAGCGCCGCCATCTCCTCGCGCGGGTAGGAGGTGTGCAGGTAGCTGATGGCGGGGCGGCCGATGCGGCCGAGGTCGCCGTTGATGCGGCCGACGAGGCGGTCGATGTCGTCGCGCAGGATGCGGTATTGCTCGACCTGCTCGCGCGACGGGACGGCGACCTGCACGAAGACGGCGTCCTCGACGTCGAAGTGGCCGTCCTCGATGAGCTCGGCGAACGCGCGGAGGCGGGCGTAGATGCCCTTGGTGTAGTCGAGGCGGTCGATGCCGAGGAAGATCTTGCGCGGGTTGCCGAGCGCCTCGCGGATCTCGGTGGACCGCTCGACGACGGCGTCGGTCGTGGCGAGCTTCTCGTAGCCGGCGGCGTCGATGGAGATGGGGAAGGCGCCGGCGCGCACGGTGCGGCCGTCGGGCAGGTAGACGAGGTCGCGGTGGGTCTTGTGGCCGACGCGCTGGCGCACCAGGCGCACGAAGTTGGCCGCGCCGCCGGGCAGCTGGAAGCCGACCAGGTCGGCGCCGAGCAGGCCCTCCAGGATCTGGCGGCGCCACGGCAGCTGCTGGAACAGCTCGGCCGGCGGGAAGGGGATGTGGAGGTAGAAGCCGATGCGCAGGTCGGGGCGCAGGTCGCGCAGCATCTGCGGGACCAGCTGCAGCTGGTAGTCGTGGACCCAGACGGTCGCGCCCTCGGAGGCCAGCTCGGCGGCGTGCTCGGCGAACTTGCGGTTGACCCTCACGTAAGAGTCCCACCACTCGCGGTGGAACTCCGGCTTGGCGACCAGGTCGTGGTAGATCGGCCAGATCGTGGCGTTGCTGAAGCCTTCGTAGAAGAGCTCGATCTCGTCGGGCTCCAGGCCGATCGGGACGAGCTGCATGCCGTCGGCCTCGAAGGGCTCGAGGTCCTGGTCGTCGCCACCGGGCCAGCCGATCCAGGTGCCGTCGTTGGCGCGCATGACCGGCTCGATCGCGCTGACCAGGCCTCCCGGCGAACGGCGCCAGCCAGGGGTGCCGTCGGGCAGCGTGACCCGGTCGACCGGCAGCCGGTTGGCGACGATGACGAGGTCTGCGGGCACGCTCGAACCCTAGTCAGGTGCGGACCCGAGACCATCACCCGCGGGGACCCCTGTGCACCACCGGCGGTGGTGGTGCCTGCACCATGGCGCGGCCTCGGGGGCCCGGCGAGGCTGGAGCCATGGACCACACGCTCACCCTGCCCCGCCCTTCCACGACGTCCTCCGCGGCCGAGGAGCCCGCCCGTCGGCCCGGCCTGCTGGGCCGGCTGGGCCGCGCCACGGCGTACGTCGTCTCCGGGTTCGTGCTCGGCGTCGTGGGCTTCAGCGTGGTGCTGGTCGGGCTGACCGCCGGCGTCGGACTGCTCGTGGTGTGGGTGGGCCTGGCGGTGCTGGTCGGCACCGTGCTGGTCGCCCGCGGGCTGGCCCGCCTCGAGCGCCACCGGCTGGTGGTGCTGCAGGGACGCGACGTCCCCGCGCCGTCGTACGCCGTGGCGCCCGACGGGGCCGGCGCCCTGCGTCGGTTCCTCACCCCGCTCCGCGACCCGCAGTCGTAGCTCGACGCGCTGTGGGCGCTGATGTCGTTCGCGACCGGCACGGTGGCGTTCACCGTGCTGGCCGCGTGGTGGGCGACCGCGGTGGGTGGTGTGACCTACTGGATCTGGCAGCGGTGGCTGCCCGACCAGGACCGCACGCTCGTCGAGGTGCTCGGCCTGGGCGCCGGGCGGCGCGACGAGAGCCTGCTGCAGCTCGGCATCGGCGTCGTCGCGCTGGCGGCGCTGCCGCTGGTCGCCCGCGGCTGCGCGGTGGTGCACGCCGCGACCGCCGACGTGCTGCTCAACCTGCGGAGTAGGTGACCCCGACCGAGGCGAGCACGGCCTCCATCTGCCGCATGATCGTCAGGGTCTGAGAGTGCGGCACGAGCGGGCTCTCGCGCAGCCCGGCGCGCAGGCAACGACCGACCTCGGCCACCTCGTTGCCGTAGCCCTCACCGATCACCGGCTCCTCGCCCACGATCTCCTCGGGCTCGGCGGCGCCGGAGCGGTCGTTGGTCCCGCCCGCGTCGTACGCCGTCCACGTGGCCCGGGTGGGATGGTGGAAGTCGGCGAGGTCGATGCGTCCGCGGTCGGTGGCGATGGTCGCGGCCCGCGAGGACCACGAGGTCATCGAGGCGGTCATGGTGGCGAGCGCGCCGCCGGGGTAGCGGCCGGCCACGGCGATGTCGAGGTCGATGCCCGACTCCGACAGGGTCGCGGTCGCGGCGAGCGAGTCGGCCTCGCCGAGCAGCAGGTGGGCCACGGTGAGCGGGTAGATGCCCATGTCGAGCATCGCCCCGGCGCCCAGCGCCGGGTCGAGCAGCCGGTCCTCGGGACCGGCGTCGACGACGAACCCGAGCTCGGCGTGCAGGTGGCGCGGGGCGCCGAAGCGGCCCTCGCGCAGCCCGCTCGCCACGGCCCGGACCACCGGGTGGCAGGCGGTCCACATCGCCTCCATAAGGAAGCGGTCGTGCTGCGCGGCGAGCGCCACCATCTCCTCGGCCTCGGCCACCGTGACGGCGAGCGGCTTCTCGCACAGCACGTGCTTGCCGGCCTCGAACGCCATCCGGGCGTGCTCGAGGTGCAGCGCGTGCGGGCTCGCGATGTAGACGACCTCGACGTCGGGGTCGGCGACGAGCGCCTCGTAGGAGCCGTGAGCGCGGGTCGACGGGCCGCCGTAGGTCGCCGCGAAGGAGTCGGCCGAGTCCTGCGAGCGCGAGCCGACCGCCACCAGCTCAGCGCCGGGCACGAGCGCGAGGTCGGTCGCGACCTTGCGGGCGATCTTGCCGGTCGCGAGGAAGCCCCATCTGACGGGCCTGTCGGTGGGCTCGGTCGTGGTCTCAGCCATGACCCCACCCTAGGCAGCGGACAACGTCTTCCGGCGTGTCGCAGGACTCGAATGACATCCGTGTGATTAGGGCACTACAGTGGTGCCCGACCACCCGGCCTCGGCCGACCCGACCCCTCCGGGAGATCAGCGATGGAAGCCCAGCGGCACGACGACGTCCCGGACGGCCCTGACGCCGCCGGCGCCCTCAGCGGCCTCAGTGAGCGCGACCGCGAGATCCTCGAGTTCGAGCGCCAGTGGTGGAAGTACGCCGGCGCCAAGGAGACCGCGGTCCGCGAGAAGTTCGACATGAGCTCCACGCGCTACTACCAGGTCCTCAACGCCCTCATCGACCGTCCCGAGGCCCTGCAGGTCGACCCGCTCCTCGTGCGCCGCCTGCGCCGCCTGCGCTCCGAGCGCCAGCGCCAGCGCTCGGCCCGCCGCCTCGGCTTCGAGGTCTGATCCGTGGCCGCGCGCTCGCAGCGCAGCGTCGTCTTCCCCTCGCCGGTCGTCCTGCTGAGCATCCTCGCGGTCGCCATGGCGGTCGTCGCCTTCGTCGCCACCCGCGGCGCCTCCGAGCCCACCGAGCGCGAGGTCGTGGCCCCCGCCGGCCAGACCGCGTCCCCCACGACGTCCCCCTCGGCCTCGCCGACGAAGGCGCCGAAGCCGAAGAAGAAGCCTCCCGTCGAGCGCGGCAAGGTCTTCGTCGAGGTCTACAACAACTCCGGCATCACCGGCTTGGCCGGCACCGTCGGTGAGCAGGTCGCCACGGCCGGCTGGAAGGTCGTCGGCACCGACAACTGGTACGGCACCATCCCCACCACCACCGTCTACTACCCCGCCCGCCTCGAGCGCGCCGCCAAGCAGCTGGCCCTCGACCTCGGCATCGACCGCACCGCCCCGGCCGACGGCGCCATGCGCCTCGACCGCCTCACGCTGATCCTCACCGGCGAGATCTAGCCCCACCACACCGCTGGACGAGCCAGGCCACCGCCTCGATGGGGTGCTCGGCCGATGAAGCTGGTGCTTGGCCGATGAAGTTCCATCGGCCAACTGAGGGATTCACCGGCCGGCCGGTGAAACCCGAGACGCGAGTGACCACCCGCGAGACCCAGATCTCACCCGTCACCGGCTCGTCGTACCCCGGCGGCCGACGCGTGGTTGGGTGGGATCCGTGGAGTTCACGTCGGCCGAGGGCGAGCAGCGGTACGCCGGGCTGGTGCGGGCCGCGGCCGAGAGCGTCGTCGGTCTCGACTTCGACGGCACGCTGTCGCCGATCGTCGACGACCCGACCCGGGCCCACATCCACCCCGAGGCGGGGCGGGTGCTCGCGGCGCTGGCCGAGCAGGTGCGCGCGGTCGCGGTGATCACCGGGCGGCCGGCGCGCCAGGCGCTCGACCTGGGCGGCCTCGAGGCGGTCGGGAATGCGATCGGCGACTCGGGCAAGGACCTCTACCTGTTCGGCCAGTACGGCAACGAGCGGTGGAGCTCGACCAACCGCCGCGTGATCAGCCCGCGTCCGCCGCACGGGCTGGCGACGTTCGAGCGTGAGCTCCCGCGGATGCTGAAGCGCCTGGAGGCCGGCGAGGCCTGGATCGAGGACAAGGGCCTCGCGGTCGCGGTGCACACGCGGCGCCTGCCCGACGCCGACGCGGCGTTCGACCGGCTGCTGCCGGCGATGCGCGAGCTCGCGGCGCGCCACGACCTGGTGGTGGAGCCCGGCAAGGCGGTCATCGAGGTGCGATCGGCGGGGGTCCACAAGGGCCAGGTCGTGCACACGCTGGCCGACGAGCTCGAGGCGGGCGGCTTCCTGTTCGCCGGCGACGACCTGGGCGACCTGGAGGCGTTCGACGCCGTGGCCGAGCTGCGGGCCCGGGGCCTGGCGACGCTGCTGGTGTGCTCGTCGTCGGACGAGGAGAGCGCGCTGGTCGCCCACTCCGACGTCGTGGTCGACGGCCCCGAGGGCGTGCTCGACCTGCTCGAGCTCCTCACCGTCGACGCCGCCGGACTCCGCGCCTGACCTGTTCGGATGGCGGACCGCGTCGTCCCACATGTCGGGACCCGATGACGCATGCTGAGACGGGACTGCGTACAGTCGCAGACAGCTCATCAAGAGGGACTGAGGGAACGGCCCAGTGAAGTCCCGGCAACCGCCACGAACCTCCGCCTCCGGAAAGACCCGGAACGGATCGTGGAAACGGTGCTAATTCCGCCCGGGAGCGATGGTCGCCCCGGGGAAGATGAGAAGGAGGGACGCATGAGCACCGTCATCGTTGAGAAGCAGGACACCCCCCGCGACGAGACCGGGACCGGGACCGAGGCCAAGAGCCCCCGTGAGGGTGCGTTCGGCAACGCCACCGGCCTGGCCTGCCGCGAGTGCGGCCACGAGGTCACCCTCGGCCCGTTCTACGCCTGTCCGGAGTGCTTCGGCCCGCTCGAGGTCGCCTACGACTTCCCGGCCGTGACCCGCGAGGAGATCGAGGCCGGCCCGCGCAACATCTGGCGCTACAAGGCGCTGCTGCCGGTCCCCGACGACATCGAGACAAGCCCCAACACCGAGCCCGGCTTCACCCGGCTGCTCAAGGCCAACAACCTGGGCCGCGAGCTCGGCATCGACAACCTGTGGGTCAAGGACGACTCGACCAACCCCACGAACTCCTTCAAGGACCGGGTCGTGGCCTGCGCGCTCAGCGCCGCCACCGAGTTCCACAGCAAGGTCTTCGCCTGCCCCTCCACCGGCAACCTGGCCAACGCCGTCGCCGCGGCCGGCGCCCGCGCCGGCATCCGCACCGTGGTCTTCATCCCCAGCAACCTGGAGAAGCCCAAGCAGGTCAACTCGGCCGTCTACACCGACTCGCTGGTGGCCGTGAACGGCAACTACGACGACGTCAACCGCCTGGCCTCGGAGATCGCGGGCGAGGAGGACGGCTGGGCGTTCGTCAACGTCAACGTGCGGCCCTACTACGCCGAGGGCTCCAAGACCCTGGGCTACGAGATCGCCGAGCAGCTCGGGTGGCGCCTGCCGGACCAGATCGTCATCCCGGTCGCGTCCGGCTCGCAGCTCACCAAGGTGCACAAGGCCTTCCAGGAGCTGATCACGCTCGGCCTCGTCGAGGACAGGCCCTACAAGGTGTACGGCGCCCAGGCCACCGGCTGCTCGCCCGTCTCGGTCGCCTACAAGGCCGGCGTCGACGCCATCCGCCCGGTCAAGCCCGACACCATCGCCAAGTCGCTCGCGATCGGCAACCCTGCCGACGGCATCTACGTGCTCGACGTGTGCCGCTCCACCGGTGGCGCCGTCGAGGACGTCACCGACGACGAGGTCCGCGAGGGCATCCTGCTGCTGGCCCGCAACGAGGGCATCTTCACCGAGACCGCCGGCGGCACCACGGTCGGCGTGCTGAAGAAGCTGGTCGAGACCGGCCAGCTGGACACCTCGCTCGAGACGGTCATCATCAACACCGGCATGGGCCTGAAGACCCTCGACGCCGTCGCCGACCACGTGGGCCCCGCAGCCACCATCGACCCGTCGTACGCCGCCTTCGCCGGCAGTGGCGTGGTCTGACCGTCCGACCGACCCCCCTCGTCCCCCTCAGGAGGAGACCTCCGTTGAGCGTCCACGTCCGCATCCCCACCATCCTGCGCACCTACACCGGCGGTGCCTCCGAGGTCGAGTCCTCGGGGGCCACCCTGGCCGAGGTGCTCGACGACCTCGAGGCGCACCACAGCGGCATCCGGGCGCGGGTGCTCGACGACAACGGTCAGCTGCGCCGCTTCGTCAACGTCTACGTCGGCAACGACGACGTCCGGTTCCTCGACGGTCTGGCCAGCGCCACCCCCGACGGCACCAAGATCTCGATCATCCCGGCGGTCGCGGGCGGCTGACCTGCCCCTCGTCCCCGGGTGCTCCGGCCGCCCGGTCGGGCACACTGGCCGGCATGCCTCGCAACCTCGCCACCACCGACCGCGTCGAGCGCCCCGAGCTGCTCGACTTCGTCCGTCCGCGCCACCGTGCCGTCCTGGTCACGACCCGCAGGGACGGTCGCCCGCAGCTCTCGCCCGTCACGTGCGGGGTCGACGACGAGGGCCGGGTCGTGATCTCGACGTACCCCACCCGCGCGAAGGTCAAGAACCTGCGCCGCGACGCGGTCGTCTCGTTGATGATCCAGAGCGACGACTGGGACGGGCCGTGGGTGCAGCTCGACGGCACCGCCGAGGTGATCGACATGCCCGAGGCCAGGGAGCCCCTGGTCGACTACTTCCGCAGCATCTCCGGTGAGCACCCCGACTGGGACGAGTACCGCGACGCCATGGAGAAGCAGGGCAAGTCGCTGATCCGCGTCACGATCGAGCGCTGGGGCCCGATCGCCACCGGCGGCTTCCCGCCCGAGCTCGCCGACGACTGACCGGGGGCCTCGACGACGGGCCTGGCGGCCCTGCTCGACCGACGGACGCGCCGCACGTCGGTCGAGCGGGCGACATGCGACCTTCGCCAGTCGAGCAGGAGCCCGCGACCCTCGTCGGTTGAGCAGGCGCCCCGGCGCCGTCGTCGAAACCCGTGCCCCGCGACCCTCGTCGGTTGAGCAGGCGCCCCGGCGCCGTCGTCGAAACCCCCGCCCCGAGCCCCCGCAGCCGGCTCAGCGGCGACGCACGTCGCAGGTGTTGACCACGTCGCCGCTGGCAGGCCGCGGGACGACGCCGGAGCGCGCGGGGCGTCGGCCACGCTCGACCCAGGCGGTGAGCTCCCGGAACGCGGAGCGGGCACACGGCAGGATCGGGCGCAGGCGGGTGGGGAAGGTGTCGTAGAGGCCGTCGACGTGGTTGCCTCCGGTGATCTCGTAGCTGCGGTGGAGTCGTCCGCTGCCGGCCCGCTTCACCAGCCGGTCGTAGACCCGGGCGTCGGTGTTCGCCGGCAGCAGCGTGTCGAGATCGCCGTGGACGGTCAGCATCGGCCGCCTGATGCGTCCGGTGAGCTGCACCGACGCCACGGCCTTCTTCACCGCGGCCGGCCGGGAGGCGTAGTCGTAGTCGGTGTCGCACTGCGGGGTGCCCGAGAGGCAGAACGGGACGCCGGCCTTCAGCGCCCCGTCGTACGCCGGGTCGAACTCCTCGCGGTAGACGCGCTGGGTGAGGTCCCAGTAGTAGGCGTAGTGGTAGTCCCAGAGGAACTGCGACCCGTCCTCGAAGCCCGCGGCGATCATCCGCTTCCCGGCCGCGGCGTCGCCGGCCCTCCAGGCGCGGTAGTTCCGGAGTGCGGTGGGCAGGTAGGTGAACAGGTTGGGTCCGCCGGCCCGGAACAGCGTCCCCTCCCAGTCCAGGCCCCCGTCGTAGAGCCGTGGGCGGTTCTCCAGCTGCCACCGCACGAGGTAGCCCCCGTTGGACAGCCCGGCCATGTAGGTGCGGCGCGGACGGTGGCCGTAGCGCTGGGCCACCGCGCGCTTGGCGGCCCGGGTGAGCTGGGTGACGCGGCTGTTCCACTCGCGCACCGACCCGCCCGGGGTCGAGCCGTCGTCGTAGAACGCGGCGCCGTTGTTGCCCTTGTCGGTGGCGGCGAAGGCGTAGCCGTGGGCGAGGACGTCGTCGGAGATCAGGAAGTCGTTGGCGTACTGGCGGCGGGTGCCGGGCGCGCCGCTCACGACCAGGCGGCCGTTCCAGTGGTCGGGGAAGCGGATCACGAACTGGGCGTCGTGGTTCCAGCCGTTGTTGGTGTTGGTCGTGGAGGTGTCGGGGAAGTAGCCGTCGACCTGGATCCCGGGTACTCCGCTGGGGTTGCGGGTGCCGCTGGCGTTCAGCCCGGCCCAGTCCTCCGTGTTGGTGTGGCCACTGGCCACCGTGCCGGCGGTGGTGAGGTCGGTGAGGCACGCGGCCTTCTGCACCTGCGCTCCGGGGACGTGCACGCGCGACTGCCGGGCGCAGTGCCGGGCGCGGGCGGTGGTGACCGGGGCGGCGCGGGTCGCGGCGCTCGGACCCGTGGCGGTGGCGCTCGGGGCTGCGTCGGCAGGGGACGGGGGTGCTGCCAGGGTCAGCCCCGCGACCAGCAGAGTGAGGGGAGCGGCGAGCGTGGCGCGGCGGCGTGGTCCGAGACGTCTCATGCCGCCCCATCCTGTGACCGGCGTCTCACCCCGGCAAGGTGGCTCACCACACAACGGACGCCGCGGGCTGGGGTCGGAGCACAGGTCGGCGGGTGGGTGGGCCTCGACGACGGGCCTGGCGGCCCTGCTCGACCGACGTGCTCCCCGGCGTACGCCGGTCGAGCAGGCGGCCTGAGTCTGCGTTGGTTGAGCAGGCGCCCTGGCGCCGTCGTCGAAACCTGTGCCTGCCGGTGGGGGCCTCGACGACGGGCCTGGCGGCCCTGCTCGACCGACGAGTTCCCCGGCGTACGCCGGTCGAGCAGGCGGCCTGCGACCGACGTGCTCCCCGGTGGGCGCGGCGGGGCCGGGGAGTCACCGATAGCGTGCGTGCGGTGACCGACTCCTCTTCCCCGGGCCGCCGCGACCTCGTCCTGCTGGCCACCTGCACCGCCCTGCCGCACGGCGAGGACGAGCGCGCCGACGGGCCGCTCGTGCAGGCGCTGGCCGAGCGCGGGATCGAGGGGCGCTGGGTGGCCTGGGACGACGCCGCGGTCGACTGGGGCGAGGGCCTCGTGGCCGTGCGGTCGACGTGGGACTACGAGACGCGCCTGCCCGAGTTCCTGGCCTGGGCACGATCGGTGCCCACGATGCTGAACTCCGCCGAGCTGTTCGCGTGGAACACCGACAAGCACTACCTGGTCGAGCTGGCCGCGGCCGGCGTCCCTGTGGTGCCGACGGTGGTGGTCGAGGCCGACGGCGACCTGGCGCGAGCCGTCGCGGACCACCTGCCCGCGGTGGTCAAGCCGACGGTCTCGGCCGGCGGTCGGGGCGTCGTGGTCGTGACGGAGCCGGGTCCCGTCGAGGGAGCCACGGAGGGTCCTTGGGTGGTCCAGCCCCTGGTCGACTCGGTGCGGACCGAGGGCGAGACCTCGGTGTTCGTGCTCGACGGGGTGCCGGTCTCGCAGGCGCGCAAGGTGCCCGCAGGTGGAGAGATCCGCGTGCACGAGGTGTACGGCGGGTCCTCGGTCGGCGTACCCCTCACGCCGGAGGCCTCCGACCTCGCCCGCACGGCCGTCGCCGCGGCGGAGGAGCGGCTGGGTCGCCGGATCGACTACGCCCGCGTCGACCAGATGCGCCTGCCCGACGGCACCCTGGCGCTCAGCGAGCTCGAGGCCACCGAGCCGGGCCTCTACCTGGAGGTGCTGCCCGGGAACGCCGCCGCCTTCGCCGACCTGGTCGCTGCCCGACTCCGCGCCTGACGCGACTGGGCCTCGACCGCCCGACCGCCCGACCGCTCGACCGGTCCGTTTCCGCGTGGGGTGTGGACGGTTCGGGGCCGGCGCAGGCCGCGTGGAGCGTCTCCGACCCCGATCCACCTGGGTTCTCCTGCCCTCCACCCCGTGTGCACGCGGGTCACCGGTCGCGTTCACCCGGGGGCGGTGGACTGGCGTGGATGTTCCAGCGCCTCCCCACCCCCGGTCGGTCGACGTCCCTCGCACTCGTCGGGCTGGGGGTCGTCGGCCTCGTCGGCGGCGCGGCCGCGGGCGGGCACGGCCTGCTGCGTCGCCAGGCGGCCGGTGCTCGGGCGCTGATCGGCAAGCCGCTGGGGGAGGAGGCGCTGGTCGCCGACCGCACCTGGAAGAAGAAGTACGGCGACCGGGTGGACCTGCTCCTCCTCGGGGACTCGATCGCCGCCGGCCTGGGCGCCGAGACCGCGCGCCGGACCCTGGGCGCACGGCTGGCCCGGTCGCTGGCCCGCAGCACCCACCGTGCGGTCCGGC
>JAOPXU010000090.1 GCA_025964985.1 Nocardioides sp. | reverse complement strand
GCCCGGGCTCAGGCGAAGACGTCCACGTGCACGTGGTCGCGGTGCTCGAGGATGGCGCGGTCGCCCGAGCGGGAGGGGGCGTCGTAGTCGCGCCAGGAGTCGTCGCGGCCGGCGACCCAGATCCGGTCGTCGAAGATGATCGTGCGGATCTCGAGGCGCTGGGCGTGGGCGGCGAGGTAGTGGGCCAGGGCCCAGCCCTGCTCCTGGTTGGCCTCGGTGACGGGCCGGAAGAAGACGTCGACGGCGCGGCCGTCGTAGTGGGCCGAGCCGCGCATGTGGCCGGTGCTGACGCCGCCGGGCTCGAAGCCACCGAGGGGGAGGTCGCCGAAGGTGGCGTCGACGTCGCGGCGCACGGTGTCGGCGCGCTCGGTGAGGCCGCTGTCGGTGAGGGCGGTGTCGGAGGCCTCGATGTCGCCGTCGACGTCGCAGGCGAAGGCGGCGCCGGACTCGCCGGTCAGGGCCGAGGCGAGCACGCGGGCGTCGTCCTCGTGGTCGGCGTAGGCGTCGGGGAAGCCCGAGCGCTGCACGGCCTGGGCGGCGACGGTGATCTCGAGGTCCCGGTAGCCGTCGACGTCGACCAGGGCGTCGTAGAAGGCGTTGCTGGCGTAGACGGGGTCGCGCACCTGGTCCTCGGTGCCCCAGCCCTGCGACGGGCGCTGCTGGAACAGGCCGAGGGAGTCGCGGTCGCCGCGGTCGAGGTTGACCAGCCCCGACTCCTGGTACGCCGTGGCGAGGGCGATCGAGACGGCGCGCGGCGGCAGGTCGCGGCGTACGCCGATCGCGGCGATGACGGCGGCGTTCTCGGCCTGCTCGACGCTGACGGTCACCGAGCGGGAGCCGACGGTGGCGACGCACTCGTCGGAGGCGCCGAGGAACGGGACGCGTCCGTCACGGAGCAGGCCGATGGCGACGCCGGTCACGACGACCAACGCCATGACGGCGACGACCGCCGTGATCCCACCCCTCCGCATGCCCCGAGTGTGCCGGGGCGGTGGTCACCCGGGTGGGCGTCGGCCGGCTCTCAATTGGCGTGCAGCGCCTCGTTGAGCGCGATGCCGGTGCCCTTCCACGGCACGGCCTCGATCGCTCCGCTGACCGAGTTGCGGCGGAACAGGATGTTGTCGAGACCCGACAGCGCGAGGGCCTTGACGACGCCGGCCACGCCGTCGGCGCCGTGCACGGTGACCTTGGTGCCGGCGGTGACGTAGCAGCCGGCCTCGACGACGCAGTCGTCGCCGAGGGAGATGCCGATGCCGGAGTTGGCGCCGAGCAGGCAGCGCTCGCCGACCGAGATGACCTGGGTGCCGCCGCCCGACAGGGTGCCCATGATTGAGGCGCCACCACCGACGTCGGAGCCGTCGCCCACGACGACGCCGCCGGAGATCCGGCCCTCGACCATCGAGGTGCCGAGCGTGCCGGCGTTGAAGTTGACGAAGCCCTCGTGCATGACGGTCGTGCCCTGGGCGAGGTGGGCGCCGAGGCGGACCCGGTCGGCGTCGCCGATGCGTACACCGGACGGGACGACGTAGTCGACCATCCGCGGGAACTTGTCGACGCCGTGCACGGTCACGTGGGCGCCGGTGGCCTTGAGGCGGGCCCGGGTCAGCTCGAAGCCGGCGACCGCGCAGGGCCCGGCCGAGGTCCACACCACGTTGGTCAGCAACCCGAAGACGCCGTCCATCGAGCAGCCGTGCGGGCGGACGAGGCGGTGCGAGACGAGGTGCAGGCGCAGCCAGACGTCCTCGGTCGACGTCGGCGCGGCGGCGAGGTCGGCGATCTCGACGAGCCGCACCTCCCGGGTGACGCGGCGTACGTCGTCGGGCACCGCGAGCGAGTCGAGGCCCTCGGGGACGGGGCCGGGGTC
This sequence comes from Nocardioides sp., assembly GCA_025964985.1. Lineage (GTDB taxonomy): Bacteria > Actinomycetota > Actinomycetes > Propionibacteriales > Nocardioidaceae > Nocardioides. The sequence continues at coordinate 2,930 of JAOPXU010000090.1, read as the reverse complement.
GCTGCCGAGCCGCGGCTCGGGGAACCACACGTCGAGGACGGCCCCCGACGCGTCGAGCGTCACGAGGCCGTGTCCTGCGGCTGGTCCGGGCTGGTCGGGTGCGGTCTGCTCGCTCACGTCGCGACACTCTAGTGAGGTGCCGTTTCGACTGCGGGCCACCGGGGGAGGGAGGGCCCATGCGCCGAACCCCCCGCCTCCTGGCCTCCAGCACGGCCCTCGCCGTCACCGCCTCGCTCCTGCTGCTCGTCCCGGGCACCGCCACCGCCGCCGACGACCGAGGCAGCCTCGAGCCGACCGCCCGCTCCGGCGACGGCATCACCGTCGTCGACGGGGCCGCCTCGTCCCGCGACTTCGTACGCCTCGGCGCGAGCGCGCCCGCGGGCCGAGCGAGCACCTGGCCGATCGGCGGCGGCCGCGCCACCCTCACCGGCACCACGGTCCCCGCCCCGACCGCTGCGCCGGCCCAGCAGCTCGTCGGCGCGCGGATGGCGCACTACCGCGTCTACGGCGGCGTGATGGAGGGCGTCGTGAGCCTCGCCGCCGCCCCCGACCCGGCCGACCCGGCGACCCACGCGCTCATCGTGATGCGCTGGGGCACCATCAGCGACTCGACCTGCTCGTCGCCCGAGGGCGGCGCCATCGCGTTCTCCAACACCGACACCGACACCGTCAGCAACCCCGTCTACGCCGGCGACCGGATCACCGTGAAGCCGACCCGGCTCCCGGCGGCCCGCACGGCCAGGTGGAACTGCGCGTTCGTCGACTCCCGCTCGCTCGACGGAGCGACCCTGAACGACGACCTCATCGGCCGGGCCAGCCTGTTCCGGCAGAAGCCCGACCTGTCCATCCGGGTCAAGGGCCGCGAGCTCCGCGCCCGCGGCTTCACCCGCATCCCGGTCATCATCAAGAACAGCCGCGACACGGTCGCCACTGCTCCGCGGGTGCGGCTCACGGTGATCGGCCGCGGCGTCGCCGTCCGCTACAACCCGCGCGTCGGCACCATCAAGCCCGGCACGACCCGGCGGGGCGCCATCTTCGTGAAGGACACCCGCCGCGGGATCGGCTACGTGACCCTCAAGCTGCGTACGAAGACGCTGCGCCTCAAGCTGCGCGTCGCCGTGCGCGAGGTGCGCCGCTGACGGCTACTTCTTCTTCCCGCCCTTCTTGCCGCCCTTCTTGCCCAGCTCGGACTGGGCGGCGGAGGACTTCCGCGGGTTCTTCTTCCCCTCCTTCGACGCCTTGGCGTTGGCCTTCTTGGCGGTGTCGCTGCCCTTGCCCTTCTTGTCGCTCATGGCTCCACGATGCGACGAGAGGCAGGGCGGCGGTTCACCCCTACTGGCCGGTGCGGCCGTCGATGCACTCGCGCAGCAGGTCGGCGTGCCCGCAGTGGCGCGCGTACTCCTCGACCAGGTGCACCAGCACGTCGCGCACCTCGAGCTCGCCGTCGGGGTGCGGGCACAGGGCGCTGAGGTCGATGTCGGCGTAGACCGACTCGGCGTGCGCGACCTCGCGCCGCCACGAGGCCCAGGCGTCGGCCACGACCTCGGGGTCGGCCACGGCGCCGTCCCAGTCGAGGTCGGGCTCCGCGTCGGTGCGGTAGAGCCGCGGCAGCTCCGGCTGGGCCTGCACGACCCGCCGCGCCCACGAGTGCTCGACCTTGGCCAGGTGGCGCACCATGCCGAGCAGCGACATCGACGACGGCGGCACCGAGCGGCGGGCGAGCTGCTCGTCGTCGAGGCCCTCGCACTTCATCTCGAACGTCAGCCGGTAGGCCCGCAGCTAGTCGAGCACCACGGCCCGCTCGCCGCGCAGGACCGGGGCCCCGTCGTGGCGCGGGTCGGCGTCGGGGTGCGCCCACATGCCCGGCGGAGGGGTCAGCGCTTCGGTGCTCGTGGGCCCACCCTGCTGGCGGGTCGTGGTGGCGGCAACCGGGTTGCCGGCCGTGCACCCCCACGGGCGGTGACAGCCCCGTCCTCGCGAGCGACCGTGGAGAGGTGGACGACGCCCGGTCGTCCCGGAAGGAGCACCCCCCATGAGCCTGATCAGCAACGCCGTCAGCCGTTTCGCCGGACGGGCCGGAGCAGCCGGAGGCACCCGCGGTGGACGCGGTCGTGGAGTCGGCGCCGCCGGCGGTCTCGGTGGCCTCGCCGGGCGCGCCGGTGGCCGTCCCGGTCGTGGTCGCACCCAGGACGAGGCCATCGGCCGCGGCGTCCGCTCCGCGCTGCGCCGTTTCCGCTGAGCCCGGGGGGCGGGCACGGCGAACCGATTCGCGGTCGCCGTCGGCCCGCCCTACCCTGGGACCACAGGCGTTCGAGCCGTCATCAGCGGCGAGCCTTCCGGAAGAACGGGTGCCGCACACCGGCGGTGGCCTCACTAGAACCGGAACCCAACGGAGCGGTCCGTCGCCATCCACGACGGGCAATCGAGGTGGTACCGCGGTCCTGTCCCTCACCGGGGGAGGGGTCGTCCTCGTGAGACACGAGCTGACGACGTACCCCCGCAGGAGCACCGATGGGCTACCCCAAGAACGACCCCGACCGCCGCGTCCCGTCCAACCCGCGCTTCCCCGAGATCGAGGAGCGGGTGCTGGACTTCTGGCAGCAGGACGCCACGTTCCAGGCCAGCGTCGAGGCCCGTGAGGCCGGCGCCGACGGCAGCAACGAGTTCGTCTTCTACGACGGCCCGCCGTTCGCCAACGGCCTGCCGCACTACGGTCACCTGCTCACCGGCTACGCGAAGGACCTGTTCCCGCGGTTCCAGACAATGCGCGGCAAGCAGGTGCACCGCCGTTTCGGATGGGACACCCACGGGCTGCCCGCCGAGCTCGAGGCGATGCGCCAGCTGGGCATCACGACGAAGGAGGAGATCGAGGCCATGGGCGTCGGCGCCTTCAACGCCGCCGCCCGCTCCTCCGTGCTGAAGTACACGGG
>JAOPXU010000082.1 GCA_025964985.1 Nocardioides sp. | reverse complement strand
GCGGCCGCCGAAGATGATCGCGTCGATGGGGACGCCCGCCGGCTCCTCGAAGTCCTTCGCCACGTTGGGCACGTTGGCCAGCGTCGTGGTGAAGCGGCTGTTGGGGTGGGCCCACGGGGAGTCGTCGCCGGGCTCGCGGTCGGCGATCTTCTCGCCCTTCCAGTCCTCCCAGCCGGACAGGTCGGTGGGGTAGTCCTTGGTCTTGCCCTCCCACCACACCTCCTCGGTCTCGGAGTTGTAGGCGACGTTGGTGAAGATCGCCCCGCTGCCCTCGGCGATCGAGTCGAGCGCCGTCGGGTTGGTGAGCTCGTTGGTGTCCTTGGCGACGCCGAAGACGCCGAACTCGGGGTTCATGCCGTAGACGCGGCCGTCGTCGCCTACCCAGAGCCAGGCGATGTCGTCGCCGTAGAAGTCGACGTGGTAGCGGTCGCCCATGGCGTCGGGGGCCAGCGTCATCGCCAGGTTGGTCTTGCCCGAGGCACTGGGGAACCCGCCGCAGACGTGCCACTTCTGGCCGGTCTGCTTGTCGGTGATGCCCAGCAGCATGAACTGCTCGGCCAGGAAGACGCCGCTCGCCCGACCGTCGTAGCAGGCCTGGCGCAGGCCGTGGGCGATCTTGCCGAGCAGCGCGTTGCCGCCGTAGGACGAGCCGAAGTGCCGGATCGTGCGCTGGTCGGCGACCGTCACGAAGTAGCGCTGGTCCTCGGGGGTGCCCTGGCCGAGGTTCTCCAGGTCGCCGGTGACGTGGACGGCGCGCACGAACGTCGCCGGGTCGGCCAGGTTGTCGAGGTGGGCGACGCCGACGCGGGCCATCCGGATCATGTGGAGCACGACCGGGCGGTTGTCGGTCAGCTCGACGCCGGCGGCGTACTGCTCGAGGGGCGAGCCGGGAGGGGCCATCAGGTAGGGGACGACGTACATCGTCTTGCCCTTGCTCTGCCCGCGCATCCGCTCGAGCTGGCCGGCCGTCATCTCCTCGGCGTCGCGCCAGTTGTTGTAGACGCCCTTGTCGTCGGGGTTGCTGGTCGCGACGATCGTGCGCTCCTCGGAGCGTGCGGTGTCCTTGAAGTAGCTCCGGGAGTAGTAGCGCCCCTCGCCGGCCGGCATCAGCTCGCCGGCCTCGAGCGCCTCCGCGCAGAGCCGTGCGTCGTCGGAGGTGTTGACCACCTCGATGCGCTCGGGCTCGGTCACGCCGGCCCAGTAGCTGACGTACTCGCGGACGTGGGGGTTCTTCAGCCCCGCCTCGTCCAGGACCCGATCCACATCGACCATGCTCATCCGCCTTCTCAGAACCGTCGCCGGGGTGCTTGTGGCGGGTCACGCTACCCATCCCCCGCCACCCCTGACCCCCCGCCCGGCTTGGATCGTTAAAGCCGAGACCGGGCGGACCACCGGGCCGGGCCACACGTCGGTCGAAGGGGTCCTCCTGCGACACACGACCGCCACGTCCAGCACGGCGTCACCACACGTCGGTCGAAGGGGTCCTCCTGCGACACACGACCGCCACGTCCAGTACGGCGTCACCACACGTCGGTCGAGGAGGTCGCCCTGCGACCGTCACGAGACCACCGCACCGCAGCGTCGTCAGTCGACTCGACCCGCACCTGCGGTCGAGTGGTCTCGTGACGCTCCCCAGCGGGAGCTCCTCGACCAACGTGTGGTGCAGACCAGGCCAGACGTCGGTCGAGGAGGTCGCCCTGCGACCGTCACGAGACCACACCGCCGCAGCGTCGTTGGCCGACTCGACCCGCACCTGCGGTCGATCGGTCTCGTGACGCTCCCCAGCGGGAGCTCCTCGACGACGTTCGGTGCGGACCGGATGTGCACCGGCAGCGACTTCGTGTGAGCCTTCCACCATGGACCGCACCGTGCGCGCCGAGCTGGGCATCACCGCGTACGGCGGGTGCGAGATCGAGCTGCAGGTGGCGGTGGCGCGCACGCCGGGGCTCGAGGTGGTCGAGACCCTGACGGTGCTGCACGAGACCGGCGAGCTGGCCACGGTCGAGGTCGACACCGTCCACGACGGCCGCCTGCACCTGGTGACGCTGCCGGCCGGCTACACGACGGTGACCTACGACGCCCGGGTCCGCGGGACCGCCGAGGTGCCGGAGCCGGCGCTGGCCGACCTGTCGCTCTACCGGCGCCCGAGCCGCTACATCGAGTCCGACACGTTCGGCGGGTTCGCGGCCTCGGAGTTCGCGGGCGTCCAGGACGGCGCGCTGCTCGAGGCCGTGTCGTCGTGGGTGGGCACGCGGCTGGCCTACGTGCCGGGCAGCAGCGGCCCGACCGACGGCGCCACCGACACCCTGCTCAGCGGCGCAGGCGTGTGCCGCGACTACGCCCACCTGGTCATCGCGATGCTGCGCGCGCTGCGCGTCCCCGCGCGGCTGACCGCCGTCTACGCCCCCGGCTGCGACCCGATGGACTTCCACGCCGTGGTCGAGGCCTTCGTCGCCGGCGGCTGGTACGTCGTCGACGCGACCGCGCTCGCCCCGCGCTCGTCGCTGGTGCGGATCGCCACCGGCCGTGACGCCGCGGACACGGCGTTCATGACGACGGTCTCCGGCGGGGCCGACCTCGACTGGTCGTCGGTCACCGCCGTCGCCGACGACGGCCTGCCGGGCGACGACCTCGACCAGCTGGTCGCGCTGCGCTAGTCGGTGGGCTGGTCGGTGGGCTGGTCGGCCAGCAGGCCGGTCACGACCTCGGACTCGTAGAACGGAGCCAGCTCGGCGCGCAGCAGCCGCTCGAGGTCGCCGGACTCGACGAGCGCCCCCATCAGGGCCGGGGCGAACCGCACCAGGTCGCCGACGACGGTGGCGCGGTCGAGCTCGAGCTCGGCGAGCAGCTCGCCGGGCGTGAAGCCGCCGAAGGCCTCGAGGAAGGCGTCGACGACGGCGTGGGCGATGGCGACGGTGTGCGGGTGGGCGAGCGTCGAGACGACCAGGTCGTGGGCGGCGTCGACGACGCCGGACACCTCGTCGTCGCTGACGTGGTCGCCGAGGCCGCGCAGGGGCTCGGCGGCGGCGAGGTCCCAGACCTGGAGGACGGCCTCGCGGGTCGTGGGGTCGCGCATGGTCTCGATGACGATGCGGTTCATCCGGCGCACGGCGAGGGTGCCGCCCTTGCCGGCGGTGTCGGCGAGGAACCCGTCGAGCTGCTTGTCGGCGGCGCCGACCATCCCGGCCGCCGCACGGGTGCCCATCGAGAGCAGGGAGCCGAGCCCGGGCACCTTGTCGGCGACGGCCTGGTTGGCGGCCAGCGCCTCGGCGACGATGCGCGCCATGAAGCGGGTGGTCATCGCACCGACCATGGGGCTGGCGGTCAGCCGCTCCAGCCCGCGGTCGAGCACCGGCGTCATCGCCAGCACCTCGTCGAGCAGCCGCTCGACCTGCTCGCGGTCGACGACCTCGGCCAGCGGGAACGGCTCGACCGGCCCAGCCCGTATGACGTCGCGGGCGAGCTCGACGAACCCGCTCACCGCCGCGCTGGCCGGTACCTCGGTCAGCGCGCGTCCGACGACGTCCTTGAGCGCGTCGGCGTCGACGAGGTCGGCGAGCTGGTGGCCGTCGGCGGCGTCGAGGACGCCCTCGGCCAGCCGGGCGACGGTCACGTCGAGCTCGTCACCGGTGAGCCGGTCGAGGTGGAAGGCGACCTGGGCGTCGAGCAGGCGCTGGGCGAGGGTGGGCACGGCCCGACGGTAGCGGGACGGGCTAGGAGCGCAGCCCGGCGTCGAGCTCGCCGAGCGCCTGCTCGAGCGTGACGGCCGGCGTCCAGCCCCAGCGGCCGGCCCGTTCGGCGACGACCCGACCGGTCCAGACGCGCCCGTCCTCCCAGACGGGCTCGACGCCGAGGGCGCCGGTGACGGTGCCGAGGTAGTCGCGGACGGTGGCGGGCGAGGCCGCCACGTTGACCGGGGTGCAGCCGCCCTCGACCGGTCCGAGGTCCGGGTCGTCGTCGGACGTCGCGACCCGGCCGATCGCGACCTCGGCGGCCAGGGCCGCGAGGTCGTCGACGTGGACCCAGGCGAAGGAGCGCGCGGCGACGTCGTGGCGCTGCGACTCGTCGTCGCGGACGGCCTGCGGGCGCAGCGTGTTCCAGACCGACGACTCCCCCGCCCCGAGGATGGCGGGCGGCCGCAGCAGCACCCGGGTCATCCCCTCGACCGCGGCGACGGCCGCGTCGGTGTCGCGCTTGGTGATCGCGTAGTCGTTGTCGTCGTCGCCGACCAGTGCGGAGTCCTCGTCGACGTCGCCGGTCCCGGGCGAGCGGTCGTAGACCGCGGCGGTCGAGACGTGCACGAACCGGGCGACGCCGGCCTCGGCGGCTGCTTCGGCCACCGTCCGCGTGCCCTGCACGCCGATGCGCTCCTGGGTCTCGCGGTCGTCGCCCATCGGGTGCACGGTCGTGACCACCGCGTCGGCGCCGGTCACCACCTCGGCCGCGAACCCGGCGTCGGTGAAGTCGCCGACCCGCTCTGCGACGTCGCGGGCCGCGGGCGCCGTACCGGCTCGTCGTACGACGGCGCGCACGCGCGCTCCGCGCTCGACCAGCGCGGCGCAGACGGCGGCGCCGACCAGGCCGTTGGCCCCGGTCACGACGACGACGGGAGGGGTGGGGACGGAGGTCTCGCTCATGTCCTCCACCGTGCCACGGGCCGGGTGACAACTTCTCGGGGGCCGCGTGCGTCCCACGCTCACCCGCCCGACCGCTCACTGCCCCGGAGGCCCCCATGAACCGCGCGTACGCCGTGCTCGCCGCCCTGCTCCTCGGGCTCACCGCCTGCGGTGACGGGGCCGCCCCGACCGCCGACCCGACGAGCCCGGCCGTCGTCTCGTCGACCCCGACGACCGCTGCTCCGGAGCCGGAGGTCAGGAAGCCGGCCCCGACCGGGATCCGGGTCGTCGTCGGCCGGCTGCCCGACGGGCCGCCGCCGCGGGTCGACGTGCTCGTCGACGGCACGCTGCTGTTCCACGAGGGCCGGGCGATCGAGGTGTCGCGCCACCTGTCCCGCCCGCTCGGGTCTTTCGAGGGCCGGACCTACGCTGTCGAGGGCGACCAGCTCGTCGTCGTCGACGACGACGGGTCGCTGACGGGGGTCGGCCGGCCGCACCCGACGTACAACCACTTCCCGCAGCTCGTGCGCGAGACCGGGCACGTGCTGATGATCATGCAGAACCGCAACGGGCCCGGGGTCCTGTGGGTCGTCGACGCCCGCACGGGCGAGGACGTCGGACGGGTCCGCGGCAACGACTTCGGCGACCTCGAGCCGGCCGACCGCGAGCTGGCCGAGCTCTGGGCCGGCGGCGGGAGCGTCGACCGGCCGGCTGAGGTGGCGGCCCGGTCGGCCGACGGCGCCGCGGAGGTGGTCACGGCCGGCGACCGCTACGCGAGCCGCCAGGTGCTCACCCTGCGTCGCACCGGCGGCGGCGCCGGGACGTCGTTCCTCTTCCCGGCGAGCGAGTACGGCGAGGCGACCGTGCTCGTCGAGCAGGTCGCCGTCGAGAGCGCCCGGTCGTTCGTGGCGCTCGTGTCCACCGGTCCCGCCCCGGACGGGTCACTGACTTCCGTCGTCGTGCGGTGCCGCAGCAACGGCCAGTGCGAGCGGGTCACCCCGGTCGGCGAGGACGTCCAGGTGGCCGGCTCCGGCTCCGACGTCGTGCTGGCGGAGCCTACGGACTAGCGGCCGAGCACCTCGCCGAGCGCGGCCAGCACCAGCAGCGCGGCGTCGGGCCGGGCGTTGTGGCCCATCAGGCCGATCCGCCAGACGGTGGCGGCGTACTCACCGGCGCCGGCGCCGATCTCGATGCCGTAGTCCTCGAGCAGCCGGCCGCGGACGGCGGCGGAGTCGACGCCCTCGGGGACCCGGACCGTCGTGAGGTCGGGGAGCCGGGCGCCCTCCTGCGCGAACAGCTCGAGGCCCATCGCCTCGAGGCCGTCCTGCAGCTGCCGGCCGGCGGCCTCGTGGCGCGCCCAGACCGCGGGCAGGCCCTCGTCGAGGATCCGGGTCAGGCCGGCGTGCAGGCTCGCGACCATCGCGACCGGCGCGGTGTGGTGGTAGGTCCGCTTGGCGCCGCTGGCGCCGGCCTCGCCGACGTAGCCACCGAGCAGGTTGAGGTCGAGGTACCAGGAGCGCGGCCTCGCCACCCGGCGCTCCCACGCCCGCTCCCCCATCGTGAACGGCGCCAGGCCGGGCGCGACGCCCAGGCACTTCTGGGTGCCGGCGTAGCCGAGGTCGACGCCCCAGTCGTCGGCGCGCAGCTCGATGCCGCCGATGGAGGTGACGGCGTCGACGAGGAGCAGCGCGTCGGGACGCTCGCGGCGTACTGCGGCCCCGAGCGCGGCGATGTCGGAGCGCGAGCCGGTCGAGGTCTCGGCGTGCACCGCCGCGATGATCTTCGGAGAGGGATGGGCGGCGACGACCCGGTCGACGTCGACCGGCGTGCCCCACGCGTGCTCGACGGGCACGACCTCGGCGCCGCAGCGTGAGGCCACCTCGCACATGCGCTGGCCGAACAGGCCGTTGACCGCGACCACGACGACGTCGCCGTCCTCGACGGTGTTGACGAACGCCGCCTCCATGCCGGCCGACCCGGTCGCCGAGATCGGCAGCGTGCGCGCGTTGTCGGTGCCCCAGACCTGGCGCAGCATGTCGCAGGTCTCGTCCATCAGCGCGACGAACGCCGGGTCGAGGTGGCCCAGCAGCGGCAGCCCCAGCGCGGCGGTCGCCTCGGGGTAGGGGTTGGACGGGCCGGGTCCGAAGAGCTTGCGCTCGAGCAGGGTCATGGCCCCGAACCTACCGAGGCGGCTCAGACGCCCTGGTTGCGGAAGAACGCGATCGTGCGGTCCATGGCGGCGAAGAACGCCGGGCCGAACGCGTGCCCGTCGTCGTACAGGGCCAGGCGGGAGTCGACCCCGGCGTCGACCAGCGCGGCCTGCGTCGCCTCGGCCCACGGAAGCGGGCAGGTGTCGTCGAAGCGGCCGTGCACCATCAGCACCGGCTCGGTGATCCGGTCGAAGAGGGGGCGCGAGGAGTTCTGCCGCCAGAAGCGCGGGTTGTCCTCGGGCAGGCCGTAGCGCTGCCGCAGCTCGGCGGTGTCGGCGTCGTCGGCGGCGTCGTCGCGCTGGAACTGCTCGAAGTTCTGCGCCTCCAGCGACGAGACCGACGCCCACGGCGCCGCGGCCTGCACCAGACCGGGCTCGGCCACCAGCGCCTTGAGGATCACGCCGCCGCCCATCGAGCGGCCGAACAGCGCCACGCGGTCGTCGGCCACCGGCAGGTCGGCGGCGCGCAGCGCCTTGACCGCGTTGATGACGTCGGCGCTGTAGCCCAGCCGCATCTTGAGCTGGTAGTCCGGGTCGTCGGTCGACTCGGCGTGGTTGCGGTAGTCGACGTGCAGCGCGACGTAGCCGCGCTCGGCCAGGTATCCGCGCTCGCGCGTCATCCCCTGCCCGCGCACGTAGACGTCGGGGTCGATGTAGCCGTGCGCCAGCACCACCGCCGGGAACGGCCCGCGCCCTTTCGGCACGTTGAGCACCCCCGAGATCGTCAGGCTCTCCGGCCCGCGACCGGTGGTGCTGCGGCTGCGGTAGGTGACGTCGTACGAGGTGTAGGTGGCGGTGTCCTCGCGGACCGCGCCGAGCCGCAGCCGGTCGCCCTGGTGCGTCTGCTCGGCCAGCCCCGCGACCGACACGGCCGGCGCTGGCTCGGCCGGCGCGGGCTCCGGCTCGGGCTCGGGCTCCGCGGACGGGCTCGCGTTGGAGGGGGTCCCGGTCGGCTCGGCGGGTTGGGACGATGACGCGCTCGAGGACGGCGGCGGTGCCGCGTCCGGCTCGGCGTCCTCGCCGGAGCACCCGGCCAGGACGAGCACGGCGATGACCGGTCCGAGCAGCCGACGGCGCATGCCGACACCGTACGGAGCCCGGCCAACCGCTCCCCCTGAACGCCGGTCGAGGAGCTCCCGCTGGGGAGCGTCACGAGACCAGACGACCGCAGGTGCAAGGCGGGGTCGGCTGTGTACTTGCGGTGGAGGGGTCTCGTGACGGTCGCCAGCGCGACCTCCTCGACCAACGTGGGGTGGAGGTGTGCGTGGCTGTGCCTACAAGCCCGAGGCTCCCGGGTTGAGGATGCCGGCGGGGTCGAGGGCGCGCTTGACGCGTCGGTTGAGCTCCATGACGTCGGGGCCGAGCTGGTCGGGCAGGGCGGCGGCCTTGGCGCGGCCGACGCCGTGCTCGCCGGTGATGGTGCCGCCGAGGGCGATGGCGGCGGCCATCACGTCGGCGAAGGCGAGCCGCGCTCGGTCCTCGGACTCGGGCGTGTAGACGATGATCGGGTGGGTGTTGCCGTCGCCGGCATGGGCGACGACGGGGATCTCGACGTCGCGCTCGCGAGCGATCTCGGCGATCCGGGCGAGCAGCTCGGGCAGCAGCGGGACCGGTACTCCGACGTCCTCGAGCAGCAGCGAGCCGCGGGCCTCGATGGCGGGGAACGCCATCCGGCGGGCGGCCACGAACATCTCGCCCTCGTCGGGGTCGTCGGTGACGAAGACGGTGCCGCCGGCGGCCTCGCAGGCGGCCTGCATGACGGCGACCTCCTCGGCGCGGGCGGCGCCCGGGGCGTCGGACTGGGCGACGAGCAGCGCGGCGGTGGCGCGGTCGAGGCCCATCGGCTTGAAGTCCTCGACGGCGTTGATCGAGGCCTGGTCCATCAGCTCCATCATCGAGGGCCGCAGCGTGCGGCCGACCTCGACGACGGCGTCGGCGGCAGCGGCCACCGAGGCGAAGGAGGCGACGAGGGTAGAGCGCGCGGCCTGGGCCGGCACCAGCCGCAGGGTCGCCGAGGTGACGACGCCGAGCGTGCCCTCGCTGCCGACGAACAGCTTGAGCAGCGAGAGCCCGGCGACGTCCTTGACGCGCTTGCCGCCGAGGGTGACCAGGGTGCCGTCGGCGAGCACGACGTCGAGGCCGAGGACGTAGTCGGTGGTGACGCCGTACTTGACGCAGCACAGCCCGCCCGCGTTGGTCGCGACGTTGCCGCCGATCGAGCAGATCTCGTACGACGAGGGGTCGGGCGGGTACCAGAGGCCGTGCTCGGCGGCCGCCGCCTTGACCTCGATGTTGAGCGCACCGGGCTGGACGACGGCGACGCGGCACTCGGTGTCGATGTCGATCGCGCGCATCCGCTCCAGGCTCAGGACGATGCCGCCGTCGACGGCCGACGAGCCGCCCGACAGCCCGCTGCCCGCGCCCCGCGGCACGACGGGCACCCGGTGCTCGGCGGCCCAGCGCACGGCGGTCTGCACCTGGGCGGCGTCCTCGGCGCGGACCACCGCGACCGGGGTGCCGGCGGAGACGTCGTGCGACCAGTCCCAGCGGTAGGGCTCGACGACGTCGGGGTCGGTCGTGACGACCCCCTCGGGCAGGGACGCGACGAGCTGGGCGACGGCGTTGTCGAGCACGGGCTCAGCAAAGCACGACGCGCCGGCCCCGGGGCGTCCTCTCGTGCTCGTAGTCTCGGGCGATGCTGTGCCACTCCTGCTACGCCGAGCCGGCGCTGGTCGCCACCTGCGCCGCCTGCGACGGGACCGGCCGGGCGACGCGGATGCCCTTGTGCGCGAGCCCGTGGGACGAGGTGGTGCCGGGGCTGTGGCAGGGCGGGCACGACGTCCGCTCGCAGTCGGCGAAGGCCTGCGTGGTCGACGACGAGTTCGACCTCGTGGTGAGCCTGGCGACCCGCCGCGGCTACGGGCCGCGTGACGGCGTCGAGCACGTCGTCGCCCGCCTCGCCGACGCCGGCGTCGACGCGCTGACGGCCGAGCGGCTCGACGGGCTGGCCGCGACGGTGGCCGCCGCCGTGGCCGCGGGTCGGACGGTGCTGGTGCGCTGCTCCGGTGGCCTCAACCGGTCGGGCCTGGTGGTCGCCCTGGCCCTGGTGCGCACCGGCCACGACGTCGACGACGCCCTGGCGCTGGTGCGGGCGGCGCGCGGACCGTGGGCGCTCACCAATCCCGGGTTCGTCACCCACCTGCGCTCGCTGGCCTAGTCGCCCGCCTGATCGGTCGCCTGCGGGCCGGTCTGGATGTAACGTCGGCGGGGGCCCGCGGGAGGTGTCGCGCAGAACTGACCCGGCACCCGGCCGCCCCTGACCGACGAGGACGCACCACCCATGATCCAGAACGCGAGCGACCTCCGCCTCGAGGTGCCGTCCGTCGAGCCGACCGACGACCTCGTGCACCGGCTGTCCGCCCTCGCCCGGGCCAGCACCCCGACGCGCAGCCCGTTCTGGACCCGCTTCACGGCGTTCATCGCCGCCGGCGCCAGCGCGCTGTTCCTCTCGGTCGGCGCGGCCTGGGCCACCGGTGCGATCGAGGTGCCCGGCGTCCCCAGCCCGCTGGTCGAGGAGGCCGGGGCGGGCCCGTCCGACGACGACCCGACGGCCCAGGTCGCCGAGGACACCGCCGTCACGACCAACCCCGGCTCCGGCGCCAGCACGCCGCCGACCGTTCCTGCGGTCCCGGCCCGGCCCGGTGGCCCCGGCGTCCCGGCCACCCCCGCGACCCCGGCCCAGCCGGGCAAGCCCGCGAAGCCGGCCGAGCCCGTGCGGCCCGGCAAGCCCGTGAAGCCCGTGAAGCCGGGCAGGCCCGCGGAGCCCGGCAAGCCGGTCAAGCCCGGCAAGCCCGTCCGTCCCGGCAAGCCCGCCCGCCCGGGCAAGCCCACGAAGCCGGTCAAGCCCGCCAAGCCGTCGAAGCCCGTCAAGCCGAAGAAGCCGAAGAAGGACAAGCCGGCCGGCAGCGGCAAGCCTCCCCAGGACCCGAAGCCCCCGAGGGGTCCCCTGCTCCTGACTCTCCCGGCAGGCAGCGGCCCGGGTGCCCATGGCTGAGAGGTACGACGACGACGACGACGTCGTCACCCGCGCGAAGGACGGCGATCCCGACGCCTGGCGAGAGCTCTACCGAGCTCACGCCGGGCGTCTCGTCGCGTGGCTGGGCCTCCGCCCGACCGGCGACAGCGCGATGACCGCCGACGACATCGCCGCCGACGCGTGGGTGGTCGCCGCCTCCAAGATCGCCGACTTCCACGGGACGTCGTCCGACTTCGCCGGCTGGCTGTTCGGCATCGCCCGCAAGACCAGCATGCGCGCCAAGGAGCGCTCCGACCGCCGGCGCACGTCGCCCGGTGAGGTCGGCGAGGTCGGCGAGCACCTCGACGTCGTGCCCGACCCGACGCTGCTGGTCGACCAGCAGTTCTGGGTGAAGCAGACGCTCGAGCTGCTGCCCGCGCGAGAGCGCGACGTCCTCGGGCTCGTCGACGGCCTGGGCCTCGACAACCACGGGGCCGCCGAGGCGCTGGGCATCAGCCCGGTCGCCGTCCGGGTGGCCCGCCACCGCGGGCTGCGCCGCCTGCAGCGGCTGGCGGCCGAGCGCGAGGGCGACCTCAGCCCCACCTGACTGGACCGGGACGTGGCGGGTGTAACACCACGTCCCCGCCGCCGGAGGTGGAGGACAAGCCCCGTCGGGGTCCGTCCCACGTCTCCAGGAGTCCCCCATGCACACCGCCACCCGCGCTGCCGGCGTCCTCGCCGGACTCACCCTGACCTTCGGCTCCCTCGGTGCCGTCGCGCCCGCCGTGGCCGCGGACGCGCCCGAGAAGGCACCCTGCGCCCAGCAGCAGACCCAGGTCGATCGCGCCGAGGACGCCCTCACCCGCCTGACCGCCGTCTTCGAGCGCAAGCAGGCCAAGGTCGAGAAGGCCAAGGACCGCGCCGCCGCCGCCGACACCGCCCAGGAGCGCAACGCCGCCCGCAAGGCGCTGCGCACGGCCAAGGCCGAGAAGGCCGAGGCTAAGGAGGCCAAGGGCGCCCAGCAGCAGCGTCTCGCGAAGGCCCAGGAGCGTCTCGAGGAGTGCCAGGCCGCCCAGGCCTGACCCCAGTCCCCCCGCCGGAGCCGGCAGCACCCTGTGGGGGCTGCCGGTTCCGGCTTTTCGCGGTCTGCCGGCGGGTCAGCGCGGGACGGGCACCGGGGCCAGCGAGTTGCCGCGCGGGATGCTCCCGCACGACGACGGCGCCGGCAGCCCGGCGAAGCGCGCCTCGACCCAGGCGATCGCGTCGGGCAGGAACAGCGGCACCGAGGTGAAGTGGCTCAGCGGGTACTGCCGGTACTGCACCCGGGTGCCGGCGGCGCAGTACGTGCGCGCCAGGGTCCGCACGTCGCCGGCGATCATCACGCCGTCGCCCGCACCGATGCCGGGCTTGGTGCCGGGCGTGCCCTCGAGGTCGCCGCCGGTGCCCTGGCCGATGTACATCGGCACGGTCGGGCTCGGGCGCTGGCCGAGGTTGAGCTTGTTGACCGCCTGGACGTAGACGCGCACCGACTGCGGGTCGCGGTAGCGCGGCCGGGCGATCTGCTGCCAGGTCAGCCCCGGGTAGGCCCCGAGCACCTCGGAGATCGAGGCCTTGTCGAGCCGGGCGAACAGCCGCCGGCCGTAGTCGTTGAGGTAGGGGTCGAGGTCGAGCTCGAAGGCCCGCGCCGCCCCGATCAGCGCCATGGCCAGCACGCCGGCCCACACCTGCGACCCGGAGACGTAGCCCAGGTTGTTGTCGGGCGCCACGAGCACGCCGCCCTCGGCCGCACCGACGAGCAGCCGGTCGATCCCCGGTGCGTACGACGGCGCGAGGGCCGCCGCCCAGCCGGTGGCGATCGCGCCGCCGGAGTAGCCCAGCAGCGCGATGTCGGGACGCGGCGCGAGGCCGGCCTCCGGCGAGCGGAGCGCGGCGCGCAGCGAGTCGAGCGTGGTGCGCCCGTACTCCGGGCCCGCGGCGAAGTCGGCGGTGCGGCCCTGGGTGTCGGCCACGACCACCGGCGAGCCAGCGAGCAGCAGCGGCGCGACGAACGCGAGCTCGGCGTGCACGATGTTGGTGCCCGGGCTGCGACCCCCGTTGACGGCGTACGACGGGCCGTCGAAGGGGTTGAGCGAGTCGTAGAACGAGCCGTAGGCGACCACCTTGTCGGGGCGCAGGGCGACCGGCGGCTGCAGGACCGAGGTGACGTTGGTCGTCGGGCGGCCGAGCTGGTCGGTGGTGCGGTAGAGCAGCTGCACGACGCGGATCGGCACCGGCAGGCCCTGCAGCGAGTAGCGGACCGTGCGCGTCTTGATGACCGTGCCCCGCTCCATGCGTGCCAGCTGCGCGCGGGTGCCGGCGTACTGGTGGAAGGTCTGGGCGCGGGCGGCTGCCGCGGGCTGGCTGACGGCGGCGGTGGTGGCCGGCGCGGGCGCCGGCACCGCCAGCAGCACCACGGTGGTGACGGCGGCGGTGAGTGCGGCCATGGCCGAGCGGACGCTCATCGGACCTCCGGGTCTCGCGACGTGACGGTCGGCACGCCTGCGCGGCGATTGTCCTACGCTCCGCGCATGGCTGCGACCACCCGTCCGACGATGCACCCCTGCCGCCAGGTCGGCCTCGACTACCTCGAGTCCGCGCCGGTCCGCTTCGACAACACCGTGGCGATCGCCTTGAGCCCCGACGACCTCTTCGGCGTGCTGGCCCGCCCCGACACCTGGTCGCGCTGGGCGAAGGTCATCACCGACGTCGACTACACGAGCCCCGAGCCGCACGGCGTCGGCGCCACTCGCACGGTGACGATGCGTGGCGGCCTGCTGGCCGACGAGGAGTTCCTGGCCTGGGAGCCCGGACGCCGCCTGGCGTTCCGGTTCAACTCCTGCTCGACCTCGGCGCTCGCCGCGTTCCTCGAGGTCTACACGATCGAGCCGACCGCGGCCGGCTGCGACCTGACGTGGTCGCTGGCCCAGGAGCTCAAGGGCCCCTCGCGCCACCTGTCGCCGCTCACCCGACCGGTCACGGACCTGGTCTTCCGCCGGTTCCTGCGCGACCTGCAGCGATTGACGGCCGACGGCGTACCTGCCTGACGCGTCGTCCCGGCTGCACCACTGGGCCGGCGAACCTGGTACTTGGCCGACGGAACTTCATCGGCCAGGTGAGGGTTTCACCGGCCGGCCGGTGAAACCCGAGGCCCGTGAGGCCTCAGGAGGTGCGGTGCGGGAGCCCGCAGACCAGCAGCACGCGTTGGGCGATGGTGCCCTCGGCGGCGACGAGGTCGAGCTCGTGCCCGGCGGTGGTGGCCTGCTTGTGCGCGCGGGCGAGGACGCCGACCGCCGCACTGGGCAGGTAGTCGACCGCGGTGAGGTCGATCACCAGCGTCCGGGTGTAGGCCTCGGATCGGGCATCGATGGCGTCGCGCAGAGCCGCGGACGCGCTCTCGTCGAGCTCGCCGCCCACCGTCAGGATCTGGGTGGTGTCGTCGAACTCAGCGGTGAAGGAACCTGGTCGCACAGGACACACGATAGGGGGTCGCACTATCGACTCGCGGGTGAGCATCCCCCTGGGCGCCTCTGGCATGGTGTGCGTGCCGACGACCGTCGGTTGTCACACCGGTCGAACACCCCGGTCTCCCCACTGCTAAGAAGACTTCGTGAACGATGACGAGCTCGACGAGTTCACCGCTGCCCTGCACGACGTCGTCCTGCCGTTGGGCGTGCCCGTGCTGCCCGGACTCGACCTCGCTGCCCACTTCTCGGTGCCGGCCGACCCCGGCGAGTCGACGGGTGCCTGGTTCGACGTCGTCCAGCTGAGGTCGGGTCGCATCGGGCTGCTCATGGGGCAGGTCCCCGGCAGCGGCCCCGCCGCGGTCGCCGGGGCGAGCGCTGTCGGCGCCGTCCTGCGCTCGACGCTGCTCTGTGAGGAGGACGCCGCCGCCGCGGTCGAGAACGCCGCCCTCTACGCCGAGCACACCCCCTCCGTCGCCGGCACGACCGTCGCGGTCTCCGTGCTCGACCCGGTCAAGCGCGAGCTCTCCTACGCCACGGCCGGTCACGCGTCGCCGCTGCTGGCGACCGCTGCCGGCGGCGTCCGCGACCTGGCCCGCACCGGGAGCCGCCCCCTGGGCCCGGGCGCCGAGGCCGTCGCCGCCCGCCTGTCCCTCGACGTCGGCGACCTCGTGGTCCTGAGCTCCGAGCCGACCACCGAGAACGAGCCGCCCGTCGGTCACGACCGCGGTGCGCTGCTCGACTCCGCGCGGGTCCCCGGCGACGCCGCCGCGACCTGCGAGGCCTACGCCGGCGGGCTCGCCCGCCAGCAGACCAAGGGCGCGGTGAGCGTCCTGGTCGCCGAGGTGCGCGACATCGTGTGGCCCGACCTCGACCTCGACCTGCCGGTCGACACCGACACCACCCGCCAGGCACGTCACGCGCTGGCCGACTGGCTCTCTACCGTCAGCGCGAGCCAGACCGACGTGCTCTCGCTGACCCACGCCGCCGCCGAGCTGGTCACCAACGCCGTCGAGCACGCCTACGCCGGCGCGGCCGACGGCACCGACGTCCAGGTCCACCTGCACGCGTCCCACACCGACGACGGCGAGGTCCAGGTCGACGTCGTCGACGCCGGTCAGTGGCGACCGCCCGGTGAGGACGACATCGGTCGCGGCCGCGGCCTCGCGATGGCCGCCGGTCTCGTCGACGACCTGGTGGTCACCACCACCGACGAGGGCACCCGCGCCCGTCTGCTCCACCGCCTGTCGCGTCCCGTGGTCGTCGACCGCACCCCGCTGCGCGCCGCCTGGATCGCGGCCGAGCCGCTGGTCATCGAGCAGGTCGCTCCCGGCGCCGTGCGCCTGAGCGGCGAGCTGGGCCACGACGAGGTCGACCAGATCAGCTATGCCCTGCTGCTGGCCTCCCAGGGCCGCACCCAGGACCTCGACATCGACCTCACCGACGTCACCTCGGTCTCCGCCGGCGGTCTCGGCATGCTCGGCGACCTGGTCCGCGAGCCCGCCGGCCGCGCCGCCGTCACGCTGCGAGCCCGGCGTGGATCGGTGTCCCAGGTCGAGCTCGAGCGTGCCGGGATCGACCACCGTGCGTCCTGAACCCTTCGGTGCTCGTCGCTCGATCCGGGTGGCCGTCGCCGCAGACGCCCCTGTCGTCATGGCCGGGGTCGAGGCGATCGTGGGAGCCGCCGGCCCCGACGTCGACATGGCGCCCGTGCCCGAGGCCGACGTGATCCTCTACGACCCGCAGCGCACCGCGCCGCCGGCCGTAGCCGCGACCTCGGGTCGGCCCGCGCCGACCCTGATCGCCTACTCCTGGTCCATCGGTGGCGAGGTCGCCCTGCAGGCGCGCGCCCAGGGCGCCGCCGGGCTGCTGTCGAAGGACCTGTCCTCGGCGCGGTTCCTGGCCGCAATCCGCGCCATCCACGCCGGCGAGCGCCTCGACTACACGGTCAGCAACGAGCCGGGCGCGAGTACCGGCCGCCGCGAGCGCCGTCCCGACGGGCTGACCGCCCGCGAGGTCGAGATGCTGCAGCTGATCACGCAGGGCCTGAGCAACGAGGAGATCGCGCGCCAGCTCTACCTCAGCATCAACTCGGTCAAGACCTACATCCGCACCGCCTACCGCAAGATCGGCGTCACCCGCCGCCCGCAGGCCGTGCTCTGGGGCGTCCACCACGGCATGGCCGAGGCCATGTCGAGCGGCGCCTCGCGCTAGAGGCCCGACCCGTGGCACGGGCTGCGCCACCCGAACGGGTGACGGGTTGCCATCTCCCGCCCGCGCGTGGGGAATGGTGTCGAGGGTCGTGCACAGGACGGGTAGGAGCTCGGGACGATGCTGGATGAGGGGATCGCGGTCGAGGCGCTCGAGGAGGCCCCGGCCGCGGTGCTGGTCGTCGACCTGACGACCCGCCGGGTCGTCCACGTCAACGAGGTCGCGGAGCAGCTCGCCCCCGGGATCGGCCTGCCCGTCGACCTCGACACCTGGTCCGACGCTGCCGAGCTCCTCGACCGCGACGGCGCCGAGCTGTCCGAGACGTGGCACCCGCTGTCGCGCATCGCGCGCGCCGAGCCCGTGTCCGGCCAGGCCGTCTCCGCCGCCCGGCACAGCGTGATGGGCGCCCGCCGGGTGCCGCTGTGGGTGGTCGCGATGCCGATGTCGGGCGCGCCCATGCTCGACGAGCACGCCCTGGTCGTCCTGCTGCCGCTCAACGACTCGCGCACCGCCTCGATCCGCGAGGCGGCCGGCGAGGCCCACGAGGCGGGCGCCGACGACGGCGCTGCCGCCCTCGTGCGCGAGGCCGTCGCCGAGACCGTCAGCGAGGTCGAGACCCACCCGGTCGGCCAGGACCTCCGAGACCGGGCGCTCACCGCGACCGCCCTGTCGTTCACGGTCGCCGACGCCCTCCACCCCGAGCAGCCGCTCCTCTGGGTCAACCCGGCCTTCACCCGCACCACCGGCTACGAGCTCGAGGAGGTCGTGGGCCGCAACTGCCGCTTCCTGCAGGGCGAGGAGAGCGACCAGATCGGTCGGCGCCAGCTGCGCGACGCGATCGAGCAGGGAACCTCCGCGAGCGTCG
The DNA here is from genome assembly GCA_025964985.1 of Nocardioides sp. Classification (GTDB taxonomy): domain Bacteria; phylum Actinomycetota; class Actinomycetes; order Propionibacteriales; family Nocardioidaceae; genus Nocardioides. The sequence goes on along the minus strand of JAOPXU010000082.1, from coordinate 26,243 downwards.
TGCTGCGCAACTTCCGCAAGGACGGCTCGCCGTTCTGGAACCAGGTCGACCTGAGCCCGGTGCGCGACGTCCGCGGGACCATCGCCCACTACGTCGGCATCCAGACCGACGTCACCGAGCGGGTCGAGGCCGAGCTCGAGACGCGCCGCGCCCTGGTGGCCGAGCGCGAGGCGCGGGCCGACGCCGAGGCCGCCCGAGGGCGCCTGTCGTTCCTCTTCGACGCCGTCAACCGCCTCAGCGGCACGCTCGACATCGGCGAGGCGGCCGACCGGCTGCTGTCGCTGGTCGTCCCCTACCTGGCCGACTGGGCCCTGCTGCTGCACGTCGGCGACAACCCCGGCGAGCACGGGGCGACACTCATGGTCGGCCGGCACCGCCACGCGGCCCGGCAGGAGGAGGTCGACGACTTCGTCCGGGCCCTGCCCGACGCGCTGCACGACGGCGACCTCGTCGACCTGCTGCTCGGCGGCGAGGAGCTGCGGGTCATCACCGGCCTCGACGACGACGCCAGCCTCGACGAGCGCTCGGCCTACCTGCAGGACGTGTCGTTCACCGCGCGCACCGCCGAGCTGGGCGGCCGCGAGGCGCTCCTCGTCGCGCTCACCGGGCGCACGGTGGTCCAGGACGTGCTGGTCCTCGTGCGCACCTCCGGGCGGTCGTCGTTCAACGACGAGGACGTCAGCATGGCCCTCGACCTCGGGCGCCGTACCGGCCTGATCCTCGAGAACCTCAGCCTCTACCGCGACCAGGCGCGCATCGCCGAGGTGCTGCAGCGCAGCCTGCTGCCCGCGCTGCCGGAGGTGGAGTCGGTGGCGGCGGCGGCCCGCTACCTCGCCAACGAGAGCGGCGCCGAGATCGGCGGCGACTTCTACGAGCTGCTCGACCTGCGCGAGGCCGGTGTGGGCATCGCCATCGGCGACGTCACCGGCCACGACATCCTCTCGGCCGCGGCCATGGGCCACCTCAAGGGACTCCTCCGTGCCGCGGCCTGGGACAACTTCTCCCAGCCCGCTGCGGTCCTCGAGCACGTCGACCACCTGATGCTCGGGCTCGGCATGCCGACCATCGCGACGGCGGCGTTCGTGCACGCCGTGCCCGACGACGAGGGGTGGCGGGTGACGTGGACCAACGCCGGACACCCGCCGCCGCTCGTACGCCGTCCCGACGGCACCACCGAGCTGCTGGCGGTCGGCGCCAACGACATCCTGCTGGGGCTCTCGGAGTCGACCCGGACCCAGCACGAGGTGCTGCTGCCGCGCGGTAGCACGCTGGTCGCCTACACCGACGGCCTGGTCGAGCGGCGCCACGAGGTGATGGACGACGGGCTCGAGCGGCTGCTGACCGTCGTCGCCGAGGGCCCCGAGGACGTCGAGGGCCTGTGCGACCACGTGCTCGCCGGCATGAGCGACGCCGCGCGAGACGACGACATCGCGCTGCTGGCCATCACCCTCGTCTGAGGGTGACGGCCGGCAGCCTGGTCGTGAGGATCAGGCGGAGACGGCGCGGGCCGACGGGTGGTCGACCATCGCGGCGATGCGCTGCACGGTGGGGGCGTCGGACGGGTCGACGAGGTCGACCTCGACGAGGCCCGGTAGCCCGGTGCGGGTGCTCGCGACGTGGCCCAGCGCGCTGAGCGCGTCGACCAGGCGCGTGGCCTCGACGGTCCCGGAGACGACAACCTTGAGCTTCATGGGAGCACCTTTCGTCACGTGCGCCCCAGTGCGCACCCCTCCCAGATCCCCGGCCGCGCGCGACCGGAAACTGCACCGAGGGGTGAATGTCAGGCGACGCCGACCGCCAGCCGGGCGTCGACGGCCGCCGGGCTGAGCACCTGGTCGAGGGCCATGGCCGCACAGCCGACCAGGCCCGCCCGGTCGCCGTAGGTCGACGGAAGGAAGCGCAGCTCGCGGGTGGCCAGCGCGGAGGAGCGGGCGTAGACCGACTCGCGCACGCCGGCGGCGTAGACGTCGAAGGCGGCGGCCATGTCACCGCCGATGACGACGGCCTCAGGGTTGAGGATGTTGATGGCCACGGCGAGCACCTCGCCGAGGCGCCGGCCGCTCTCGCGCAGGTGGTGCTTGGCCTCGGGGTCGCCGGCAGCGGCGAGCGCGGCGAGGTCGCGCACGTGGACGACGGGGTGGCCGGCCTCGCGCAGGCTGGCGACCAGCGCCCAGCCGGCGGCGATGGTCTCGAGGCAGCCGACGTCGCCGCAGCGGCAGGGCCGACCGGCGGCCGCGTCGACCTTGGTGTGGCCGATCTCGCCGGCCGCTCCGAGGTGACCGGCGACGACGCGACCCTCGGCCAGGATGCCGAGGCCGAGGCCGGTGGAGGCCTTGAGCACGAGCAGGTCGGGGTGGTGGACGGCGTGGCCGAGCCGCTCGGAGCGGGCCAGGACGTCGGCGTCGTTGGCGACGAAGGTCGCGCCGGGCTCGACACCGCCGGCGACCAGCGCCTCGCGCAGGTCGACGCGGTCCCAGCCGGGCATGGCCGGGGAGTCGATGCTGACCCCACGCACCGGGTCGACGGTGCCCGGCAGGCTGATGCCGGTGCCGAGGACGGGGCGGGCGTCAGGCAGGTCGGCGACGATCGTGCACAGGTGGTCGGCCACGGCGGGCATGACGACGTCGGGGCTCGCGCCGACCTCGTGGTCGACGGAGGAGGAGCCGAGCTCGCGGCCGTGCAGGTCGAAGGCGGCGAGCTGGGAGCGCGAGCGACCGATCGCCGCGGCCAGCACGACGCCGGCGTCGGCGTTGAGCACCAGCCCGGCCGCGGGGCGGCCGCCGGTCGAGGCCAGCTCGTCACCGGACAGCACGAGGCCTGCGGCCTCGAGCGTGGAGAGGCGGGCGCCGACCGCCGTACGGGACAGGCCGGTGAGGCGCCCGAGGTCGGAACGGCTGCTGGCCCGCCCCCGGCGGACCAGCTGGAGCAGGTCTCCGGCGGACGTCATGGACGCATCCTAGACACAAGTCAGGTGCACTTATGTCTCGCAGATGCGTAAGTATGCTTGTGAGATACAGGCTTCGGCGCTTACGGTGGACCGGTGACCCTTCCGACCGCCGAGCTCGCCGACGGCATGCCGGCCTGCGACTTCACCGTCGTCGGGGCCACCGGTGACCTCGCCCTCCGCAAGCTCCTGCCCGCGCTCTACCACCGCGAGGTCGAGGAGCAGCTGGCCCCGGCCACCCGCGTCATCGGCGTCTCGCGCTCCGAGCTCGACGACGCCGGCTACCGCACCGAGGTGCGCCGCGCCGTCGAGAAGCACGTGGTCGACGTCGACGAGGTCGCCCTCGAGCGACTGCTGGCGCGGCTCCACCACCTGACCCTCGACGCCGCCACGCCCGACGGCTGGTCGCACCTGCACGACCTGGTGGTCGGGACGCCGGGCGAGCGGGTGCGGGTGTTCTACCTCGCCGTCGCCCCCGCACTGTTCGGCCCGATCTGCCGCCGCCTGCAGCAGGTCGGCGTCGTCGACGAGACCGCCCGCGTCGTCATGGAGAAGCCCATCGGCACCGACCTCGCCTCGGCGCGGGCCGTCAACGACGCCGTCGGCGAGGTCTTCGACGAGCACCAGGTCTTCCGCATCGACCACTACCTCGGCAAGGAGAGCGTCCAGAACCTCCTCGTCACCCGCTTCGCCAACACGTTCCTCGAGCCGCTGTGGAACTCGCGGTGGGTCGACCACGTGCAGATCACCGTCTCCGAGACCCTCGGCGTCGGCGAGCGCGGCGACTACTACGACCACGCCGGCGCCCTGCGCGACATGGTGCAGAACCACCTGCTGCAGCTGCTCTGCCTGGTCGCGATGGAGCCGCCGACCTACGTCGGGCGCGAGACCGTGCGCGACGAGAAGCTCAAGGTCCTGCAGGCCCTCAAGCCGATGACCCCCGACGACGTCGACCGCGACACCGTGCGCGGCCGCTACGGCCAGGGGCTCGTCGACGGCGTCGCGGTGCCGTCGTACACCGAGGAGCTGGGGCGCCCCGGCAGCGCCACCGAGACCTTCGTCGCGCTGCGCGCCGAGGTGCAGAACTGGCGCTGGGCCGGCGTCCCGTTCTACCTGCGCACCGGCAAGCGGATGGACCGCAAGCTCTCCGAGATCGTCGTCGTCTTCAAGGAGCCGCCGCACCGGATGTTCCCGCACGCCGAGGGCCAGCAGAGCGCCAACCGGCTGCACATCCAGGTCCAGCCCGACGAGGGCATGAAGCTGCACATGACCGCCAAGGAGCCCGGCCCCGGCGGCATCCGGCTGCGCCCGGTCTCGCTCGACCTCAGCTACGCGACCGCCTTCGACGTCCGGATGCCCGACGCCTACGAGCGGCTGCTGATGGACGTCATCCGCGGCAACCCGACGCTGTTCATGCGCCGCGACGAGGTCGAGGCCGCGTGGACCTGGGTCGAGCCGATCCTCCAGCGCTGGGCCGTCACCCCCGACCGCCCCAAGCGCTACCCCGCCGGGACCAGCGGGCCCACCGCCGCCGCCACGCTCATCGAGCGCGACGACCGAACCTGGCAGGAGTCCGACCTTGATTGACGTCCGCATCCACCCCGTCGTCGCAGAGGTGACCGCCCGCATCGTCGAGCGCAGCTCGGCCACCCGCTCGGCCTACGTCGCCCGTGTGCGCGCCGCCGCCCAGACCGGACCTGCGCGCGGCGACCTGGGCTGCGCCAACCTCGCCCACGGCTTCGCCGCGGCCGAGCCCGACGAGAAGCGCGCGCTGCGCGGCCGGGTCAAGCCCAACCTGGCCATCGTCACCAGCTACAACGACATGCTCTCCGCGCACCAGCCGTACGCCGCCTACCCGCCCGTCCTCAAGGCCGCGGCAGCACGGGCCGGGGGCCTGGCCCAGGTCGCGGGCGGGGTGCCGGCGATGTGCGACGGGATCACCCAGGGTCGCGACGGCATGCAGCTGAGCCTCTACAGCCGCGACGTGATCGCGATGTCGACGGCGATCGCGCTCAGCCACGACATGTTCGACGGCGCGCTCATGCTGGGCGTCTGCGACAAGATCGTGCCGGGGCTGCTGATCGGCGCCCTGTCGTTCGGGCACCTGCCGACGGTGTTCGTGCCGGCCGGGCCGATGGCGTCGGGGCTGCCCAACGCCGAGAAGGCCAAGGTCCGCCAGCTGCACGCCGAGGGCAAGGTCGGCCGGGCCGAGCTGCTCGAGGCCGAGGCGGCGTCGTACCACTCAAGGGGCACGTGCACGTTCTACGGCACGGCCAACTCCAACCAGCTGCTCATGGAGGTGCTCGGCCTGCACCTGCCGGGCTCCTCGTTCGTCAACCCGGGCACGCCGCTGCGCGACTCGCTCACGCGCGCCGCAGCGGCGCGGGCCGTGGCGATCACCCGGCAGGGCGGCGAGCCGACGCCGGTGGGCGAGGTCGTCGACGAGAAGGCCGTCGTCAACGCGTGCGTCGCGCTGCTGGCCAGCGGCGGGTCGACCAACCACACGATGCACCTGGTCGCGATCGCGCGGGCCGCGGGCATCCACCTCACGTGGGACGACCTGTCGGACCTGTCGGCCGTGGTGCCGTCGCTGTGCCGGATCTACCCCAACGGCACCGCCGACGTGAACCACTTCCACGCCGCCGGCGGCATCGCGTTCCTCGTGCACACCCTGCTGCGCGCAGGGCTGTTGCACGACGACGTGCTCACGATCATGGGCCGCGGCCTGCACCGCTACGTCAGCGAGCCGGTCCTGCGCGGTGACGACCTGACGTGGGAGGAGGGTCCGCGCCGCAGCCTCGACCACGACGTCCTGCGCCCGGCCGGAACGCCGTTCGCTCCCGACGGCGGGCTCAAGGTGCTGCGCGGCCCGCTCGGCACCGCGGTGATGAAAACCTCCGCCGTGCGACCCGAGCACCGGGTCGTCACCGCGCCGGCGCTGGTCTTCGACGACCAGGGCGACTTCCTCACCGCCTTCGCCGAGGGCCGCCTCGACGGTCGCGACCTGGTCGCGGTCATCCGCTACCAGGGCCCGGCCGCCAACGGCATGCCCGAGCTGCACAAGCTGACGCCCGCGCTCGGCGTCCTGCAGGACCGCGGGCAGCACGTCGCCCTGGTCACCGACGGCCGCATGTCCGGCGCGTCGGGCAAGGTGCCGGCCGCCATCCACGTGACGCCCGAGGCCGCCGTGGGCGGACCGCTGTCGCGGGTGCGCGACGGCGACGTGATCACGGTCGACGCCGAGACGGGCGTGCTCGGCATCGATGCCGCCCTGCAGGAGCGGCCGCCGACCGGACGCCCGCCGGAGGGCCCTGAGTGGGCAGGCACCGGGCGTGAGCTGTTCGCCGCCTTCCGCGCCACCGTCGGGCCCGCCGACGCCGGCGCCTCGGTGTTCCCCACCCACCCCTCGCCCGCCGCTCCCCTGGAGGTCTCCCGTGTCGACGCCTGACCTGCTCGACGTCGTACCGGTGCTGCCGGTCGTCGTGCTGCACCGACTCGAGGACGCCGTCCCGGTCGCCCGGGCGCTCGTCGCCGGCGGCCTGCCGGCCATCGAGCTCACCCTGCGTACGCCGGTCGCGCTCGACGCCGTCGCCGCGATCGCCGCCGAGGTGCCCGAGATCCTCGTCGGGGCCGGCACGGTCGTCACCCCGGGACAGGCCAAGGAGGCCGCCGACGCCGGCGCCCGCTTCCTGGTCTCCCCCGGCGCGACGCCGTCGCTGCTCGCCGCGATGGACGAGACCGGCCTGCCGTTCCTGCCGGGCGTGGCCACGGTCTCCGAGGCGCTGGCCGCGCTCGAGGCCGGCTGCACCTCGCTGAAGTTCTTCCCGGCCGAGGCCTCCGGCGGCGCGGCGTTCCTCGCCTCGGTCGCCGCGCCCGTGCCGGCGGTGCGCTTCTGCCCCACCGGCGGCATCACGCCGACCAACGCGGCGTCGTACCTGGCGCTGCCCAACGTGGGCTGCGTGGGCGGCTCCTGGCTGACACCGGGCGACCTCGTCGCTGCCCGCGACTGGGACGCGATCGCCGGCCTGGCCCGCGAGGCCGCAGCACTGCGCTGACCCCGACTCCCGGACCGGGGTGGGCACCAGCGCCGTCCACCCCGGCCCGGGCCCTCTCCGTCAGTCCCGCTCGAGCGCCTTGTCGAGGGCTTCGAGCACGGTCTTGCGTGACTTGGCACCGCGCTCGTGGTCGCGGACCTTCTCCAGGTCGCCGCGGCCCAGGCCGGACAGCCTGGAGACGACCTCCTTGGCGGTCAGGTCGTCGTAGCCGTCGAGCGGTGAGGTGGCCTGCTGGCGCGCCTTCTTCGCCTTGCCGGTGTTGGCGACGTGCTGCTCGCCGGTGCGCGAGCCCTTCCGCTTCTTGCGGTCGGTGGCGGCCTTCTCCTCGTCGCTCAGCCGGTCCCACGCCTCCTTGGGCAGGTAGCGGCCGGTCTCGTCACCGTCGCGGGCGTCGGCCGAGCCGTCCTTGGTCTGCCACTCCTCGTGGGTCCACTGCTCGAGGTGGCGCTGGCTGTCGTCCTTGGGACCGCGGTAGCCGCCGCCCTGGCGCTCGTACTCCTGCACGAGCATCTGCGACTTGCGCGCCGACCACTGGCCCTCGCGGCCGCCCTTGTCGCCGGCCTTCAGCTCCTCCTTGATCCGCTCGCGCAGCTCGGGGTCGGTGTACTTGTCGTCCTTCGCCATCACACGACCAGCCAGACGGCCAGGGCGAGGACGAACACCGAGGTGCCGAGGGTGGTCTCGATGACCGTCCAGGTCTTCAGCGTGGTCTTGACGTCGAGCCCGAGGAACTTGCCGACGAGCCAGAAGCCGGAGTCGTTGACGTGCGAGAGCACGGTCGCGCCGGCGGCGATCGCGGCGACGATGAGCGCGACCTGGACGCTGGTGAGGTCGGCGTCGCCGACCGGCCCGGCGACCAGGCCGGCGGTCGTGGTGATCGCGACGGTGGCCGAGCCCTGCGCGACGCGCAGCAGCGTGGCGATGAGGAACGCCTGCACGATCAGCGAGAAGCCGAGGTCGCTGAGCGACTCGCTCAGCGCGTCGCCGATGCCGCTGAGCTCGAGGACGCCGCCGAACATGCCGCCCGCGCCGGTGATCAGGATGACCGAGCAGATCGGGCCGAGCGCGTCGTCGAGCATGTCGGAGACCTTGGCCATCGACGCGTGCGGCCGCCCGAGGACGGCGATCGCCAGGAGCACCGTGATGAGCAGGGCGATCGGCGTCTGGCCCAGCAGGCTCAGCACCTCGGCCCAGCCCGCGCCCTCGTCGACGCTGCCGGCGGTGACCAGCGTGTCGGTGATCGTGTCGCCGGCGATGAGGACGAGCGGGACGAGGAGCAGGCCGAGGACGACGCCGAACGCCGGCGGGCGGCTCTCCTTCTCGCTCCCGTCGACCGGGCCCGGCTCGTGGCCGGCCGGGTCGTCGGGCCCGCCGGAGGCCCCGCCGGTGGGGGCGCCGGCACCGACCGTCGTACGGACCTGGCCGAAGACCGCGTCGGTCACCGGGATGTCGATGCGGGCGCCGAGCCAGCGCGAGGGCAGCATCACGCCGACGTACCAGGCAATGACGGCGATGGGCGTGCCGACGAGCAGCACCACGCCGATGTCGGCGTCGAGCGCTCCGGCGGCGGCCACGGGGCCCGGGTGCGGCGGCACGATCGCGTGCATGGCGGCGAACGCGCCGGCGGCCGGCAGGGCGTAGAGGAGCAGCGAGCCGCCGAAGCGGCGGGCCACGGTGAGGATGATCGGCAGGAACACGACCAGGCCGGCGTCGAAGAAGATCGGGAAGCCGAACAGCAGCGCGGCGACGCCGAGGGCGAGCGGCGCGCGCTGCTCACCGAAGCGCGAGATCAGCCGGTCGGCCAGCACCTGCGCGCCGCCGGTGACCTCGAGCAGGCGGCCCAGCATGACGCCGAAGGCGACCAGCAGCGCGACCTCACCGAGCGTGCCGGCGAAGCCGAACAGCAGGACGTCGGGGATGTCGGCCAGCGGGAAGCCGGCCGCGACGGCCGTGGCCACGCTGACCAGCACCAGGGCGACGAACGCGTGCAGCTTGACCACGATGATGAGCACGAGCAGGACGGCGACCGCTGCCGCTGCGATGAGCAGCAGCGTCGCGGTGCCGTAGACGGGATCGATGGGTTCCACGAGACCTCCAGGCCCGGGGAACGCGGGACGTCCTCGGCCCGGGTGGCCTCACCCTGGACCGCACGGACGCCGCCGGTCGTCACCTCATCGGGCGAAGCCGGCACGGGTCACCAGCGGGAGCCGAACGCCTCCGCGAAGTGGCGGTCGTAGAGCTCGCGCACGCCGTCGAGCAGCGGCGCGGGCAGCGGTCCGGCCTCGCCGGCGGCCGCGTTGGCGCGCGCCTGGGTGGCGTCGCGGGCGCCGGGGATGACGGTCGAGACGCCCGGCTGCTGCGCGACCCAGGCGATCGCGGCCTGAGCCGGCGTCAGGTCGAGCCCGGCGTCGGCGACCAGGCGGCTGAACTCCTGCGCGGCCTCGACACCGGTGGCGAAGTCGACGCCCGAGAACGTCTCGCCGACGTCGAACGCCGAGCCGTCACGGTTGTAGGTGCGGTGGTCGTCGGCCGCGAACGTCGTCGTGGCGTCGTACCGCCCCGAGAGCAGGCCGGAGGCCAGCGGCACCCGCGCGACGATGCCGACCCCGGCGTCGAGGGCGGCAGGCAGCACGCGGTCGAGCGGCTTGAGGCGGAAGGCGTTGAGGATGATCTGCACCGACGAGACCCCGGGGCGGGCGATGGCGGCCAGGGCCTGGTCGACGGTCTCGACGCTGACGCCGTACGCCGCGATCGCGCCGCTCTCGACCAGCGCGTCGAGCGCCTCGTAGGTCGCGTCGGCCTCGATGACCGCGCTCGGCGGGCAGTGCAGCTGCACCAGGTCGAGGGTGTCGACGCCGAGGTTGCGGCGCGAGCGGTCGGTCCACTCGCGGAACGCGGCGGCGGTGTAGCTCTCGGGCACCTGCTCGGCCCGGCGGCCCATCTTGGTCGCGACGGTGATGCCCGCGTCGGGGTGCGAGGCCAGGAACGAGCCGATGACCTGCTCGCTGCGCCCGTCGCCGTAGACGTCGGCGGTGTCGAACACGGTCACCCCTGCCTCGAGCGAGGCGTCGAGGACGGCGTGCGCGTCGTCCTCGCTGACCTCGCCCCAGTCGGCGCCGAGCTGCCACGTGCCCAGCCCGACGACCGACACCTCCCGACCGGTGCGACCCAAGACCCTGTGCTCCATGCCTCCGACCGTAGCGGCCGGTGTGCGAGGCTTCGCCGGTGACCGAGGGCGCTGCACCGGCCAGGCGAGGACGCCCCGGCCACGACCAGGCAGCGGTGCTCGCGGCGGCCATCGAGCTGTTCAACCGCAAGGGCTACGACGCCACCAGCATCGGCGACATCGCCGAGTCGCTCGGCGTCACCAAGTCCGCGATCTACCACCACGTCGCCAGCAAGGACCAGCTGCTCGCTGAGGCCCTCGACGAGGCCCTCGTCGGCCTGGAGGCCGCGGTGCGGGCCGCAGCGACGGCCGACGGGTCGGCCCACGACCGCCTGCGCCTCGTCGTACGACGGAGCGTGGAGGTGCTCGTCGCGCACCAGCCGGCCGTGACCCTGCTCCTGCGCGTGCACGGCAACAGCGAGACCGAGCGCAGTGCGCTGCAGCGACGTCGCACCATCGACGCCGACCTCGCCGGCCTCGTCCGCCTCGCCGCCGACGAGGGCGTCCTGCGCCGCGACCTCGACCCCGACCTCGTCAGCCGGCTGCTCTTCGGCATGGTCAACTCGCTGGTCGAGTGGTACCGCGCCAGCGGCCCCGTCAGCGTCGACCAGCTCGCCGACGCCATCAGCACCCTCGCCTTCGAGGGCCTCGCCGCCACCTGACCCGTCGACCCGGCGCGTTTGTGCGCCGGGTCAGCGTCCCGGAGCAGGTCGACCCGGCGCGTTTGTGCGCCGGGTCGGCGTCCCGGAGTACGTCGACCCGTCCCCTCCAGGCGACGGGTCGGCGTCCTCGGGTGGGTCGACCCGTCGCCTCGAGGCGACGGGTCAGCGGCGGGGGCGGTGGTCGACGATGCGGCGCATCTTGCCGACGGAGCGCTCGACGCCGTCGGGGTCGAGGACGTCGACGCCGACGGTGACGCCGATGGAGGCCTTGACCAGGCGCTGCAGCTCGAGGCCGGCGGCGTCGGCGTCGCCGGGGGCGGTGGCCTCGCGGCGCTCGACGCGCACGGTCATCGAGTCGAGGGTGCCGTCGCGGTCGAGGACGCACTGGAAGTGCGGGGAGAGCGCGGGGGTGCGGAGGATGAGCTCCTCGATCTGGGTGGGGAACAGGTTGACCCCGCGCAGGATGATCATGTCGTCGGTGCGGCCGGTGATCTTCTCGATGCGGCGCATGGTGCGCGCGGTGCCGGGCAGCAGCCGGGTCAGGTCGCGGGTGCGGTAGCGGACGATCGGCATGGCCTGCTTGGTCAGCGAGGTGAAGACGAGCTCGCCCTCCTCGCCGTCCGGCAGCACCTCGCCGGTGACGGGGTCGATGACCTCGGGGTAGAAGTGGTCCTCCCAGACGGTCAGCCCGTCCTTGGTCTCGACGCACTCGCTCGCGACGCCGGGCCCGATGACCTCGGAGAGCCCGTAGATGTCGACGGCGTGCATGTCGAGCCGCTCCTCCATCTCGCGGCGCATGTCGTTGGTCCACGGCTCGGCGCCGAAGATGCCGACCTTGAGCGAGGTCGAGCGCGGGTCGACGCCCTGGCGCTCCATCTCGTCGATGATCGACAGCATGTAGGACGGCGTGACCATGATCAGGTCGGGCTGGAAGTCCCGGATGAGCTGCACCTGCCGCTCGGTCATGCCGCCGGAGACGGGTACGACGGTGCAGCCGAGCTGCTCGGCGCCGTAGTGGGCGCCCAGCCCGCCGGTGAAGAGCCCGTAGCCGTAGGCGTTGTGGAGCACGTGGCCGGCACGTCCGCCGGCGGCGCGGATGCTGCGCGCCACGACGCCGGCCCACATGTCGAGGTCGTCGCGGGTGTAGCCCACGACGGTCGGCTTGCCGGTGGTGCCCGAGGAGGCGTGCACGCGCGCGACCTGCTCGCGCGGCACCGCGAACATGCCGAAGGGGTAGTTGTCGCGCAGGTCGGCCTTCATCGTGAACGGCAGCCGCGCCAGGTCGGCCAGCTCGCGCACGTCGTCGGGGTGCACGCCCGCGGCGTCCCAGGACGCGCGGTAGTGCGCCACGTGGTCGTAGGCGTGGTGGAGCGTCCGGCGCAGCCGCTCGGTCTGCAGGGCCCGCAGCTCGTCGACGGACGCCGTCTCGATCGGCTCGAGGTCGCCGGGGCGGGGGCTCAGGTCGTGCACGGTCACTCCTTGGGGGGCGGCAGGGTGCGGCTGCGTCCCCGCAGCTCGGCGATGACGACGCCGTCGGCGGCGCGGCTGACGCTGACGTCGTAGAGGCCGGAGCGTCCGCGCAGCGCGGTCTCGCGGGCCCGGGCGACGAGGCGGTCGCCCAGCCGCCCCGCCTCGAGGAAGGTGACGTCGAAGCCGGCGGCGACGGTGACCCGGCCGCGGGAGTTGCAGGCCAGGGCGAAGGCGCTGTCGGCGAGGGTGGCGACCAGGCCGCCGTGGGCGATGGCGTGGCCGTTGACCATGTCGTCGCGCACGGTCATCGCCACCTCGGCCGTGCCGGGGCCGAGGTCGAGCAGCTCCATGCCGAGCGCGCGCGACGCGGCGTCGCCGTCCCACATCGCCCGGGAGGTGGCGAGCGGGTCGACCGGGTCAGGCATCGAAGTCGACCGTGACGCGCTCGCCGACCGGGTAGGACTGGCAGGTCAGCACGAACCCCGCCTCGACCTCCGCCGCCTCGAGCGCGTAGTTGCGGCGCATGTCGACCGCGCCGTCGGTGACCTTGGCGCGGCAGGTGCCGCACACGCCGCCCTTGCACGCGAACGGCAGGTCGGAGCGGGTCGCCTGGGCGGCGTCGAGCAGGGTCTGGTCCTGCGGCAGGGCCGTCGTCGCCGACAGCCCGTCGAGCACGAGGGTGACGTCGGTCGTCGCGCCGTCGTGGGCCGCGACCTCGCGGGTCAGCTCGGGCGGCGGCTCGTCGACGTAGAAGAGCTCGAAGTGGACGCGGTCGGCGGGGAAGCCGAGCTCGGTGAGCACCGCTCTCGCGTCGTTGATCATCGCGAACGGGCCGCAGAGCCAGACGTCGTCGAAGCGGTCGACCGGCAGCAGCACCTGGAGGATCCGGCGCACCCGGTCGGCGTCGAGGCGACCGGAGAACAGCTCGGCGTCGCGGGGCTCGCGCGAGAGCACGTGGACGAGCTGGAAGCGCGGGCCGTGGACGTTCTTGAGGTCGCCGAGCTCCTCGGCGAACATCACCGACCCGCTGGTGCGGTTGCCGTAGAGCAGCGCGACCTCGGCGTCGCCGTGGGCGAGCAGCGACCCGGCGATCGACAGCATCGGGGTGATGCCCGAGCCGGCGGCGATGCAGAGGTGGCGTCCGCCGGCGGCGGGGTCGGCGGTGAAGGTGCCGGTCGGGACCTGGACGTCGACGCGGTCGCCGGGACGGACGTCGCGCACCAACCAGGACGAGAAGACGCCGTCGGGGATCTCGCGGACGCCGATGCGCGGGCGGGCGCCGGCCGGGGCGCAGATGGAGTAGGACCGCCGCTCCTCGCGCCCGCCGACGTCGCGGCGCAGGGTCAGCGACTGGCCGGGCGCGAACGCGAAGTCGTCGGCGAGCTCGGACGGCACGTCGAAGGTCACCGCGACCGCGTCGTCACAGAGGCTCTCGACGTCGGCGACGGTCAGCGTGTGGAACGGCGCCGACCGCGCCGGGCGCGCGGGGGTGTCGAGGACGGTCATCAGATCTCCTTGACGTGCTCGAACGGCTCGAGGCAGCCGGTGCAGCGGTAGAGGGCCTTGCACGCGGTCGCCCCGAACTCCGAGGTCAGCTCGACGGCGTCGGACCCGCAGCGCGGGCAGTCGATCTCGCGCCGCCGGGGCACCAGGGTCAAGGCGACGGGGCCGCCGCCGTGCGTGGCCGGTCCGGGTGCCGAGAGGCCGTGCTCGCGCAGGGCACGGCGTCCGCGCTCGGTGATCCAGTCGCTCGACCACGCCGGGCTCAGCGAGACCTCGACGCGGGCGGTGTAGCCGGCGTCGACGAGGCGGTGCACCAGGTCGTCGCGCATCGCGGCCATGGCTGGGCAGCCGGAGTAGGTGGGGGTGATGGTGACGACGACGGCGCCGTCCTCGGCCTCGCGGACGTCGCGCAGCACGCCGAGGTCCTCGAGCGTGAGCATCGGCATCTCGGGGTCGGTGACCGACGCCGCGACGTCGTAGGCCGGGGCGGCCGCCGCCACGGCGCTCACCACAGGCCCATCGGGTGCGCGCGGGCCACGACCTGCATCTCGGCGAGCATCAGCGACAGGGCCTCGGTGTGCAGGCCGTCGCGCCCGGTGCGTCCGCGTACGCCGGCCAGCGGGCCCTTGTCGGGACGCTCGACGCCGCTGACGGCGAAGACCTGCTCGAGGACGACGTCGACCTCGTCGCGCAGCCCGGCGGGGTCGACCCCGACGCCGGCGGCGGCGACCGCGGCCTCGACGGGGTGGGTGGTGAGCAGCTCGGGGTAGAACGGCCACAGCTCGGTGAGCGCGGCCAGCAGCCGGCGCCGGGACTCGTCGGTGCCCTGGGCCAGGGTGAGGAACCAGCGACCGGCGAAGTCGCGGTGGTAGGTCAGCTCCTTGACACCCTTGGCCGCGATCGCCGACAGCACCGGGTCGCGGCTCTCGACGAGGCGGACGAACAGTGAGAGTCGGGCCGTCGAGAACAGCAGCAGCCGCACCATCGTGTGGGCGAAGTCGCCGTTGGGCACCTCGGCCAGCCGCACGTTGTGGAAGCCGCCGGCCTCGCGGAAGAAGGCGAGCGCGTCCTCGGCCGGCACCGGCGAGCCCTCGGGCAGCACCGGCACCACCGACGCGTCGGCCGCGGCCGCGCGGGCCAGCAGCAGCCGCGCCTGCCCGAGCAGGTCGAGCGCGGTGTTGGACAGCGCGATGTCCTCCTCCAGGTCGGGAGCGTTGCTGGCCCACTCGCTGAGGCGGTGCGACATGACGAGCGCGTCGTCGCCGAGCATCAGGCAGTACGTCGCCAGGTCGGCCGCGTCGACGTCGTCGGGCACCGTGGTGTCGACGCCGGCGAGCGGGTCCTCGAAGTCGGTGCCGAACGCCCACTGCGACGCGTCGCCGGCGACCTCGTGGTGCTCGAGCAGCCCGTCGTAGGCGTTGCTGTGGTCGGTCTGGCCGGTCCGTTCGGTCATCGGGGGACTCCTGCCCTACATGTGCGGGACGTTGTCGGGGATGGCGTAGAAGGTCGGGTGGCGGTAGACCTTGTCGCCGGCGGGCGCGAAGAGGGGATCCTTCTCGTCGGGGCTCGACGCGGTGATCGCGTCGGCCGGCACGACCCAGATCGAGACGCCCTCGTTGCGGCGCGTGTAGACGTCGCGGGCGTGGCGCACCGCCATCTCGTCGTCGGCGGCGTGCAGCGAGCCGACGTGGACGTGGTTGAGGCCGCGCTTGCCGCGCACGAACACCTCGTAGAGCGGCCACTCGCGCTCGCGGCTGTGCTCCTTCTTGGCGACCGGCACGTCCTTGAGCGGTACGGCGCCGTGGCCGCCCTCGGCGGTGAAGTCGCCGCCCGTGGGAGCGTCGGGTGCGTCGGCCATCAGGCGCTCGCCTCCTGGCGCCGTGCCGCGGCCTGCTTGTCGGCGAAGGCGGTCGCGGCCTCGCGGACCCAGCCGCCGTCCTCGTGGGCCTTGCGGCGGTGGGCGATGCGCTGGGTGTTGCAGGGGCCGTTGCCCTTGACCACCTGCATGAACTCGTCCCAGTCGGGCTGCCCGAAGTCGTGGTGGCCGCGCTCGGCGTTCCAGCGCAGCTCGGGGTCGGGGAAGGTGACGCCGAGGGCCTCGGCCTGCGGCACGCTCATGTCGACGAAGCGCTGGCGCAGGTCGTCGTTGGTGTTGCGCTTGATGCCCCACGCCATGGACTGCTCGGTGTTGGGCGACTCGTCGTCGGGCGGGCCGAACATCATCAGCGCCGGCCACCAGAACCGGTCGACCGACTCCTGCACCATCGCGCGCTGCTCGTCGGTGCCGCGCATCATCGTCGACAGCAGCTCGTAGCCCTGGCGCTGGTGGAAGGACTCCTCCTTGCAGACGCGGATCATCGCGCGGCCGTAGGGACCGTAGGAGGTGCGGCACAGCGGCACCTGGTTGCAGATGGCGGCGCCGTCGACGAGCCAGCCGATGGTGCCGACGTCGGCGTAGGACAGCGTCGGGTAGTTGAAGATCGAGGAGTACTTCTGCTTGACCTCGATGAGCATCTCGGTCAGCTCCTGGCGCGAGACGCCGAGCGTCTCGCAGGCGGAGTAGAGGTAGAGGCCGTGGCCGGCCTCATCCTGGACCTTGGCCAGCAGGATCGCCTTGCGCCGCAGCGAGGGGGCCCGGGTGATCCAGGCGCCCTCGGGCTGCATGCCGATGATCTCGGAGTGGGCGTGCTGGGCGACCTGACGGATCAGCGTCTTGCGGTAGTGGTCGGGCATCCAGTCGCGCGGCTCGATCCGGTCGCTGCGCGCGATGGTGGCCTCGAAACCGGCGAGCAACCCGGCCTCGTCGACTGCGGGGGCGGCTGCGTCAAGGTCGGTCGCGGTCACTGCGTGCTCCTCGCGTCGGGTCTTTACTGACCGTGCGGTCTGTAATACCTTGACACGGCATCGAGGGCCGCGCAAGCGTCCTGCGGAGACCAGACCCGAACCCACGATCGGAGCCACCCCCGTGAGCCCACTGCTGGAGAGCTACGCCGCCGGACGCTGGTTCCGCGCCACCGACGAGGGACGCCCGGTGCTCGACGCCGTGACCGGCGAGGGGGCCGCGCGCATCAGCTCGACCGGCCTCGACCTGCGCGCGATGGTCGCCCACGCCACGCAGGTCGGCGGACCGGCGCTGCGGGCCCTGACCTTCCACGAGCGGGCCGGCCTGCTCAAGGCGGTCGCCAAGCACCTGGGCGAGCACAAGGAGGAGCTCTACGAGCTCTCCTACCGCACCGGCGCCACCCGCCGCGACTCCGCGGTCGACATCGACGGCGGCATCGGCACGGTGTTCTCGATCGCCAGCAAGGGCACCCGTGAGCTGCCCAACGACACCGTCGTCCTCGACGGCGGGCTCGAGCAGCTCGGCCGCGGCGGCACCTTCCTGGGCCAGCACGTGTGGACCAGCCGGCCCGGCGTGGCCGTGCAGGTCAACGCCTTCAACTTCCCCGTCTGGGGCTTCCTCGAGAAGCTCGCCCCGGCGTTCCTCGCCGGCAGCCCCACCATCGTCAAGCCGGCCGCGCAGACGGCCTACGTCACTGAGCTCGCCGTACGCCGCATCGTCGAGTCGGGCCTGCTGCCCGAGGGCACCCTGCAGCTGCTGTGCGGCAGCCCGACGGGCCTGCTCGACGAGCTGACCGTCCAGGACCAGGTCGCCTTCACCGGCTCGGCCCACACCGCCGGGCTGCTGCGCAACCACACCAACGTCCTGCACGGCGGCGTGCAGCTGACGGTCGAGGCCGACTCGCTCAACTGCTCGGTCCTCGGCCCCGACGTCGCCGCCGACGACCCCGAGCTCGACCTGTTCGTCAAGGCCGTCGTCACCGAGATGACGGTCAAGGCCGGCCAGAAGTGCACCGCGATCCGGCGGGTGCTGGTGCCGGCCGCCGTGGCCGACACCGTGACCGAGGCGATCGCGGCGCGGCTGGCGACGATCACCGTCGGCGACCCGCGCTCCGACGACGTACGCATGGGTGCGCTGGTCTCGCTCGACCAGCGCGAGGAGGTCCGCAAGGCGGTGCAGTCGCTGCGCGCCTCCGCCGACGTCGTGTTCGGCGACCCCGACCGCGTCGACGTCGTCGGCGCCGACCACGAGCGCGGCGCCTTCATGTCGCCGGTGCTGCTGCGGGCCGCCCGCGGCGCGGTCGAGCCCCACGACGTCGAGCCCTTCGGCCCGGTCGCGACCCTGATCGCCTACGACGACCTCGACGACGCCGTCACCCTCGCCGCCCGCGGCCGGGGCAGCCTCGTCGGCTCGCTCGTCACCCACGACCCCGACGTCGCCCGGAAGGTCGTCCTCGGCCTCGCGCCGTGGCACGGCCGGATCCTGGTGCTCGACCGCGACGACGCGAAGGAGGCCGGAGCGGCCGGCGGGCACGGCTCGCCGCTCCCGGTGCTCGTGCACGGGGGCCCCGGCCGAGCCGGCGGGGGCGAGGAGCTCGGCGGCATCCGCGGCGTCCTGCACCACATGCAGCGCACGGCGGTCCAGGCCTCCCCCGACATGCTCACCGCCATCACCGGCCGCTGGACGACCGGCTCACGGCGCACCGACGACGGCGTGCACCCGTTCCGCAAGAGCCTGGCCACCCTGCGCGTCGGCGACACCATCGCCTCCGCGCCGCGCCAGGTGACCCGCGCCGACATCGACCACTTCGCGGAGTTCACCGGCGACACGTTCTACGCCCACACCGACCCCGAGGCGGCCGCCGCCAACCCGCTCTTCGGCGGCATCGTCGCCCACGGCTACCTGGTGGTCTCGCTGGCCGCCGGTCTCTTCGTCGACCCCGACCCGGGCCCGGTGCTCGCCAACTTCGGCGTCGACCACCTGCGCTTCCTCACCCCGGTCAAGGCCGACGACACCATCGCGGTGACCCTCACCGTCAAGCAGGTCACCCCGCGCACCAACGCCGACTACGGCGAGGTCCGCTGGGACGCCGTCGTCGCCAACGGCGAGGGCGCCCCGGTCGCGACCTACGACGTGCTGACGCTGGTCAGCAAGGAGTGGACCGACTGAGCGTCCAGACCGGGGTCAGGCGTCGCGCAGCGAGCGCCGCGGCACGGGCCGGAAGCCGTGGTCGATGCCCCAGAGCACGGCCTGCGTGCGGCTCTCGGCGCCGATCTTGCGGTAGAGGGTGCGGATGTAGGTCTTGATGGTGTTGATGCCGAGGAAGGCGCGCGCCGCGATCTCCTCGTTGCTCAGGCCCTGGCAGATCAGGCTGAGGATCTCGGACTCGCGGGCACTGATGCCCTCGTCGGCGCCGGGCCAGGCGCCGAGCTCGGGCGGCGGGTCGGCGGGGAGACCCTCGGCCGGGAGCGACCGGGGCGTGACCCGCTCGCCCGCGTGGACGCGGCGCAGCGCGTCGACCAGCACCTCGGCGGTGACCGCCTTGGGCAGGTAGCCGTCGGCTCCGGCGGCGAGCGAGCGGCGTACGAGCTCGTCGTCGGTGTCCCAGCTGAAGACGACGACCTTGGCGGTGTCGGAGCGCACGAGCTCGTCGAAGTCGAGGCCGGGTCCGTGGACCTGGCCGAAGGAGTCGTAGAGGACCACGTCGACGTCGGAGACGACGGGCACGCGGACGTCGAGCTCGACCACCTCGACGTCGTCGGGGAAGGCGCGCAGGACGGCGGCGATGCCGGCCACCACGATGTCGAAGTCGTTGGCGACCGCGACGCGCAGCACCGAGCGGTCGGTGGCGGTCTCGGCTGTGGCTGTCATGTTCACGAGGGGCTCCGCTCGGGGGTCAGCTGGTCGACGAGGGGCAGGGTCAGCCGCACGGTGGTGCCGCCGCCGGGGGTCGCCTCCATGACGATCTCGCCACCGTGGGCCTCGACGGCCTGGCGGCAGGTTGCCAGGCCGAGGCCGGCGCCCGGCACGCTGGTGTCGAGCCGCACGAAGGAGTCGAGGACCCGCACGCGCTCGTCGGCGGCGATGCCGGGTCCGTGGTCGACGACGCAGAGGGTCCAGGTGTCGCCGTCGCCGTCGACGTCGCTGTTGGTGGCGGTGTCGATGCGGGTGGAGAGCTCGATGGGCGAGCCGGGGGCGTACTTGACGGCGTTGCCCAGCAGGTTCTGCAGGACGAGGTGCAGCTGCACGTCGTCGGCGACGACGTCGTCGAGGACGCCGACGACGTCGAGCCGGGCGCCGGGCCCGGGGTGGACGTCCTCCCAGGCCGCCGCGACGACCGTGGCGACGTCGACGGGCTTCAGGTGGAGACGGCCGCCGACCCGGGCGAACTCGAAGACGCTGGCGACCAGCGTCGCCATCCGGGTCGTGCTGCGCTGCGCGCGCTCGAGCAGGAAGCGGACCTGGTTCTCACCGGAGCCGTCGAGGCCACTCATGTCGTCGAGCATCTCCAGCGAGCTGGCCATGCCGGCCAGCGGTGAGCGGAGGTCGTGGCTGACCTGACCGGCGAAGGCCATCAGCCGGCCGTTGCTGCGCTCGAGGTGCTCGACCATGTCGGTCAGGCTCGCGGCGAGGTCGCGCTGGGCCAGCTCGGTCGAGCAGGCGGCGGCGAGGTCGCGCAGGGTGGCCAGCTCGGCCTCGGTCCACTCGTGCGGGGTCGAGTGGATGGCGGCGAGCGAGCCGATCACGGTCCCGTCGCCGTCGGTGAGCGGGTAGCCGGCGTAGGCGATGACGTCGAGGTCGCGGATCGCGAGGTTGTCGCGCAGGCGCTCGTCCTCGCGCGCGTCGCGCACGACGAGGGCGCAGCCGTCGGCCACGACGTACTGGCAGAACGAGTGCGACAGCGGCGTCTCGCGCAGCGTCTGGTGCGGCTCGGGCAGGCCGAGGGCACCGGGGAACACCTGCCGCGTGGGCTCGACGATCGACACGATGCTCACGGGGACGCCGAGGGAGCCGCACACCAGACGGGCGTAGCGGTCGAAGGACTCGTCGGCCTCCCACTCCGTGGCGAGACGTCTCACCATCGGTCCTCCCGCAGCTGCCGTGATCGTGTCCCATACATCCTGGCACCGCCCCGGTCACGCCGGGCCGACACGGCGAAATTGCTCCCCTTCGAGGGCCGGCCCCCTTCACCCCCTCGGGCTGGGGAACGCACGTCGCGAGAGGGGTACCGACCTCCTTCCACCCCGTTCCGACCCGCCCCACCCCCTACCGAGAGGACCGCCATGGCCACCGGAGAGACCGGCTTCGACGACGTCACCTTCGACCTCATCTCGCTGCAGTACCACGCGCTCAAGGCCGGGCACGACTACGGCCAGTACGTCCGCGACGCCGAGAACGCCGGCCAGGACGAGATCGCGGCGTTCTTCCGCGAGGTGATGGAGCAGGACAGCCAGCGCGCCCACCGCTGCCACGCGTTCCTCGCCCAGCTGGGCGGCACCGACAACACCAGCCCGCAGGGCTGAGCCCCCACCGAGCGGCCGCGGGCCGGTCGGCTCCGTCAGGCGTGGACGGACCGGCCGGCCCGTGTGCCTCGAGCTCCCCCGGTCAGGGCTGGACGGACCCGTCGTGCTCGCCGAGCTCGACCCCGTGGCCCGACCGGATCGCCGCCACCAGCCCGCCGACCCGGGGCTCGGCGAGGTCGGCGACCCCGCGGCTCGACAGCTGACCCCGCAGGAAGTCCTCGACGTCGATCCCGGCGTCGTTCGTGTACGCCGTCGACGTCGCGTCGACCGCTTCCTGCACGACGTCCTCGAACCGCGCGCCCACGTCGTCCCCGGCGCCCTGCTGCTCCATGCCGTTCGGTACCCAGCACCGCACCGATCAGGGCGGTCCTCACGAAACCCGCAGGATCACCCGAAGATGCGGACACGGCCCGCTCCACCGACGCACACTGGACGCAGGCTCACCACGCAGGGACGGATGACTTCTCATCGGGACAGGGGTGGACCACCCTTGCGCGCACAGCGACGTGGCCGTCGTCGGCGCAGCAGCAGCGCCCCGGGAGGCCCCGCCCCCGGGGTGTCTGCCGCGCCGTGACCACCCGAGCGGGGGACGAGACGGGCGGCAACCCGTCGCTACCGTCCAAGAGCACCGGCGATGGGCGCGTCGGCACCCCCCTCACCTCGGACGGATTGGACACCCGCATGACCGAGCAGGCCCCTTCGCGCGCGCCCGGCAGGACCGCGGCCGCTGACGCCGCAGGAGACACCGCGACCAGGATGACCCCGACAGGGGCCCGCGGCGGGCTCACCACCCTCAGCCGCTCCGAGCGGGCCGAGCGCACCCGGGACCTGCTGGCCCGGGCCCGCACGGCCGAGGCCGGGCTGCGCGCCGAGCTGCTCGACACCGTCGTCATCCTCAACTGCCGGGTCGCCGACGCCGTGGCCCAGCGCTACCAGAACCGCGGCGCCGCGCTCGAGGACCTGCGGCAGACGGCGTACGAGGGTCTGGTCAAGGCCGTCCAGCGCTACGACCCCGCATCCGCCGACAACCTGCTGACCTACGCCGTGCCGACCATGCGCGGGGAGATCCAGCGGTTCCTGCGCGACCGCGTCCGCACGATGCGGCTGCCGCGACGAACGCACGAGCTCGACGGCCAGATCCGGGCCACCGTCACCGACCTGACCGGCCAGCTCGGTCGTGAGCCGGACGCGGCCGAGGTCTGTGCCGCGCTCGACATCACCCGTGAGGAGTACGACGAGGTGCAGGCGACGATGGACGCCGGACGACCCCTCTCCCTCGACGTCGTGATCGGCGACGACGCCGGCGGTGCGGTCCTGGGCGACGTCGTCCAGGTCGGGCCGCACGAGACCTACGACCGCGTCGAGGACCGGGCCGTGCTCGAGCACGCGCTCGACGGCGTCGGCCAGCGCGACCGCCAGGTGCTGTTCATGCGCTTCTACGAGCAGCAGACCCAGAGCGAGATCGGTGAGCGGCTGGGCATCAGCGGCACCGAGGTCGGCCGGCGGCTCGAGCGCATCCTGCGCCGGCTGCGCGCCAGCATCGTCAACTGAGCCCGGTGGCCGGGCCGTCGGCTAGAGCCGGACGGCGACCAGCGCGATGTCGTCCTCGTTGGCGAGGTGCAGCATGCGGCTGAGCAGCTCGTCGCACAGGACGTCGAGGTTGTCGCCCTGCGAGCCGAGCTCGTCCATCGCGGCGCACAGCCGCTCCAGCCCGTCGGTCAGCGACTCGCCGCGCCGCTCGACGAGGCCGTCGGTGAAGAGCTGCAGCACCGACCCGGCCGGCGCGACGACCTCGGACTCCACGCGTGCCAGGTCGTCGATCCCCTGCTCGACGAGGCCGAGCATGGGGTCGGCGTGGTCGGCCCAGAGCAGCCGGGCGCGCGGGCCGGCCGCGCCGTCGGGTGTCAGCAGGACCGGCGGCGGGTGCCCGGCGTTGGACCAGCGCAGCCGGGTGGCGCCGTCGGGCAGGGGCTCGAGCCGCGCGACCTGCAGTCCGAGCTCGGCGTCACCACCGTCTACGTCACCCACGACCAGGTCGAGGCGATGACGATGGGCGACCGCGTCGCGGTGAAGAAGGACGGCGTGCTGCAGCAGGTCGACACCCCGCTCGGCCTCTACGACAAGCCGGTCAACCTCTTCGTCGCCGGCTTCATCGGCTCGCCGCAGATGAACCTGCTCGAGGCCACCGTCGTCGACGGGCGCGCCAGCCTCGGAGAGCACCTGCTGCCCGTCGACCCCGCCGCGGCCCAGAAGATGTCGGGCCACGTCACGGTCGGCGTGCGGCCGGAGTCGTGGCGCATCGTCTCGGAGTCCGAGGGCGGCCTGCCCGTGCGGGTCACCGTCGTCGAGGACCTCGGCGCCGACGGCTACGTCTACGGCACCTCCGGCGTCGAGGGCGCGCCGGCCAACATCATCGTGCGCGTCTCCGGGCGCGACCAGGTGCGCAAGGGCGACACCATCCACGTCACCACCGACCCCGCCCAGGTGCACGTCTTCGACACGGCCACCGGCGCCCGACTGTCGGCGTGAGCGGGCCGTCGGGCGGGTTGCTGCTCCCCGCTCCCCGTCTGCTCGACCCGCTCGGCGTACGGCCGCTGCGGTGGGGGGTCGTCGGCACCGGGATCGGCGCCCAGGTCGTCGCGTCCGTGCACGCGCACTCCGCGCAACGCGTGGTCGCCTGGACGGCGCGCGACGCCATCCGGACCGAGGCCGTGGCCCGAGCGCACGGCGTCGAGCGGTGCCACCCCCATCTGGCCGCGCTGCTCGACGACCCCGAGGTCGACGCCGTCCACATCGCCACGCCGCACCCGCTGCACCGCGAGCAGGCCCTCGCGGCGATCGCCGCCGGCAAGCACGTGATGGTGGAGAAGCCGATCGCGATGAGCGCCGCCGACGCCGACGAGATCACCGCGGCCGCGCGGTCCGCGGGTGTCC
The DNA here is from genome assembly GCA_025964985.1 of Nocardioides sp. Classification (GTDB taxonomy): domain Bacteria; phylum Actinomycetota; class Actinomycetes; order Propionibacteriales; family Nocardioidaceae; genus Nocardioides. The sequence goes on along the minus strand of JAOPXU010000082.1, from coordinate 2,144 downwards.
TGGCCATGGAGGCGATGTGGACGCGCTACCTGCCGCAGACCGACGTGCTGCGCCAGGTGCTCGCTGACGGCGTCATCGGCGACCCGCACCTCGTGCGCGCCGACTTCGGGACGGTCGTGCCCTACGACCCCACGAGCCGCCTGTGGGACGCCGGCCTGGGCGGCGGAGCCCTGCTGGACGTGGGGATCTACCCCGTCAGCCTCGCCTCGATGGTGCTCGGCCGACCGACGTCCGTCGTGGCCACCGGCACCGTCACGCCCTCGGGCGTCGACGTGACCGCGCACGTCCTGCTCACCCACGCCGACGACGCGGCGGCCGTGCTGTCGACGTCGCTGGTCACCTCGCTGCCCACGACCGCCGAGGTCGGCGGGTCGGCCGGGAGAGCAGCGCTCACGGCGCCGTTCTTCGCGCCGACCGGCCTCACCGTCACCGTGGGCGGGTGGGACGACGAGCGCGTCGCCTCCTGGACCCACCCACCGGCCAGCGGGCCGACCGACGGCTACGCCTTCCAGGCCACGGCGTTCGCGCACTACGTCGCCGAGGGCCGCGTCGAGTCGCCGCTCCACGACCACGCCGAGATGGTCTCGGTGCTCGCCACGCTCGACGAGGTACGCCGCCAGCTCGCCGCCGCAGGTCGTCCGGCCCGGGTAGCCTGACCCGTCCCCCGTCGCTCAGTCGAGGGTGACGGCGAGCAGCGCGATGTCGTCGTCGCGGGTGCCGCGGCCCATGGCGGCCAGCACGTGGTCGCACAGCTGCTCGGCGTCGACCGGGCCGCTCGCGACCGCGTCGAGCAGGCGGTGCAGGCCCTCGTCGAGGGTCTCACCGCGGCGCTCGACGAGCCCGTCGGTGTAGGCGATCACGGTCGCCCCGCGCGGGAGCCGCACCTCGTGCTGGGTGCGGCCGCCCTCCTGCAGACCGAGGAGCACGTCGTTGAGGTGCACCGGCAGGACGTCGACCTTGCCGTCGGGCTGGCGCACCAGCATCGGCGGGTGACCGGCGCCGGTCCAGGTCAGCCGCCAGCCGCCGTCGTGCGGGACGGCGTGGGCGAAGACGGCGGTGGCGATGGTGGGCATGCCCAGGCCGAGCATGAGGCGGTCGACCTTCTCGAGCACCGTCGCCGGTGAGGCGAAGTCGTCGAAGGCGGCGGCGCGCAGCAGTCCCTTGAGGTGGCCCATGGCGGCGGCGGCCAGGATGTCGTGCCCGGAGACGTCGCCGATGGCGATGCCGATGCCGGCGTCGTGGAAGTCGAGGAGCTCGTAGAAGTCGCCGCCGATCTCGGCGCTGGTCTCGTTGGCGAGGTAGCGCGCTGCGGAGGAGACGCCTTCGATGTGGGGCAGGTCGGGCAGCAGGCTGCGCTGCAGGACCTCGGCGATGCGGGCCTGGGCCTCGTAGAGGCTGGCGTTCTCCAGGATGGTGCCGGCGCGGCGGCCGAGGTCGAGCGCCATGTCGACGTCGGCCTCGCTGAACTGCTGGCGCCCCTCGGCGCGGACCAGCACCAGGACGTCGTGGACCGCGGACCGACCGCTGAGCGCGACCATCAGCGCCTGGTTGCCGCCGAGTGCGCGCGTGCGCTCGGTGAGCGACATGTCGCGCAGGTAGCGGGCGCGCTCGTAGAGGCTCGTGGGGTCGTTGAGCTCGAGGAGCCGGACCTGCTGGTCGCCCAGCAGCAGCTCGGACAGGACGCCGTCGCGCATCGCGGCGGGGAGCTCGGCCAGCAGCTCGTCGACGTCGTGCTGGCGCACGGCGTGGCGGTGGCGTCCGACCATGAGCGCCGGGTCGCTGCGACCGCTGGGCAGCAGCACCGCCCAGTCGGCGAGGTAGGGCACGACCAGCGACAGCAGGCGGCCGGCCGACTCGGCCACGTCGAGGGTGCCGCTGAGCTGGTTCATCGCCTCGATGAGGAACGAGACCCGGCTCCGGGCGGTCTCGGCGTCGGCGCGCGCCTCGCGCTCGGCGTCGAGCGCCCGGCGCGTCTCCAGCTCGGCCTCGACCCGCACGGTCACGTCGGTCTGGATGCCGACGTAGTGCGCGATGCGGCCCTCGGGGTCGCGGACCGGGCTGAGGTCGACCTGGTTCCAGAACTCGCTGCCGTCCTTGCGGTAGTTGAGCAGCGTGACGCTGACCGAGATGCCCTGCTCGACGGC
>JAOPXU010000032.1 GCA_025964985.1 Nocardioides sp. | reverse complement strand
GTCGAGTACGACGGCGGCGGGGGCGGCGGGGGCGGAGGGGTCGGAGGGGTCGAGCCCGCTGCGGGCGGATAGCTGGGGTACGCCGGGGGCGGCGGCGGGGCCGGGGTCGAGCCCGCGGCGGACGGGGACGACTGGGACGGTGACGACGGGGGCGGCGGGGGAGGCGGGACCGAGGCGGAGCGCGGCGGCGGGGGCGTGCTCGCCCCGGGGGTGGGCTCGTCGGTGGCGTCGATGCCGTGGTCCTTGAGCAGGGCGGCGAGGCCGCCGGCGTAGCCCTGGCCGACCGCGCGGATCTTCCACGCGCCCTGGCGGCGGTAGATCTCGACGGGCATGACGATGACCTCCGAGGACAGGCCCGTCATGGCGAACTCGACCAGCGTCGTGCCGGCCGCGTCGCTGACCCGGGCCACCGGCTGGCCGACCTGGCCGAAGGTCTTGCCGCCGTCGTCGAGCGACGTCACCAGCCGCACGATCTCGACGTCGGCCGGGACCGCGGCCAGGTCGACGCTGACCTGCCACCCCGCGCCGCCGGTGGGCGGCGTGCACCGCACGCCGGGGCCCTGCGGCGCGTTGTAGAAGACGAAGTCGTCCTCGCTGCGGACCTTGCCGCCAGCGGTGAGCAGCAGCGCGGAGAGGTCGGCGTTGGCGTTGACGTCGACCGTCACCGTCACCTGCGTGGCCTGGAGCGGTGCGTTGGTGCCCTTGGTCAGCTGGATCATGCGTGCGTGGTCCCTCGCTCGTGTCGGGGTGCAGCCGGGTCCAGGCAACCTACCTGCGATCCACCTACGTCGCGTCGTACCACCGCGTGTGCGAGCGCCGAGCCGGGCTCCCACTACGATGTGGCGCAGTCCGGCCCCCATCGTCTAGCGGCCCAGGACCCCGCCCTTTCACGGCGGTAGCACGGGTTCGAATCCCGTTGGGGGTGCCAGCCACCCACCGCCGAGGGCGCGCCGAAGGGGTGAATCCACCGTCACCCCCTCGCCCACCCGGTCATCGCCCGACGGGTGGGCACCGAGCGGCGAGGACACGCTCCTCGGGTGACGGATCACTCGCACGGGATGCTCTCGGCGTCGGTGCTGTCCCGCCTCGTGCCGTGAGGCAGGACAGCACCGATCGGGGTTCGGTGTCGGGAGACACCTCGGATTGCCCCGCCGACCCGCCGACCCACCGACCGACCCACGGGCCGCCCCGGCCAACCGATTGGGTGCTCGTGTCGGGCGTGCGTTAGAGTTCCCACGCTTCACCAGCACGACCATCCTGGCCCCGTAGCGCAGTTGGTTAGCGCGCCGCCCTGTCACGGCGGAGGCCGCGGGTTCGAGTCCCGTCGGGGTCGCACAGCAGCAGTCAAGACAGCACGTGAGGGCCTGGACCGGCGCAAGCCGGACCAGGCCCTTCTTGCGTCCTGCGGGCACGATGAGCAGGTGCCGATGCAGATGGAGCGCGACGCGTTCGAGGCCCTGGTCGACCGGGCGCTCGACCAGATCCCCGACGCGCTCGCGGCCCTGGTGCGCAACGTCGTGGTGCTCGTCGAGGACGAGCCGCCCGAGGACGAGCCCGACGACCTGCTCGGCCTCTACGACGGCATCGCCCTGACCGAGCGCAACGACATGGAGGGGTACTTCAGGACGCCCGACCGGATCTTCGTCTTCCGCAACCCGTTGCTCGACTACTGCGACGACGAGGCCCAGCTCGAGGAGGAGGTGCGGATCACCGTCGTGCACGAGATCGCCCACCACTTCGGCATCGACGACGACCGCCTGCACGACCTCGGCTACGCCTAGGCCAGTGCGTAGCCGGCAGCGGCGGCCGCGACCGACGCCACCACCGTGACGACGGCGTAGGCGACGCCCCGCCACCGCAGCCGCACCGTCTGCACCGCGAACGACGAGTACGTCGTCAGCCCGCCGCAGAACCCGACCCCGAGCAGCGCCCAGGCCGCACCCCCGACCGAGCGCGCCACCAGCACGCCGAGCACGAAGGAGCCCGCGACGTTGACGGCCAGCGTGCCGAGCGGGAGGTCGCGGTCGAGCCGGGCGGCCACGAGGTAGCGCAGCGGGGCGCCGACGGCCGCGCCCAGCGCGACCAGCAGGACGGTCACGCCTCGTCGTCCCTCGCTGTCAGCGCGCCGGCCAGCGCGACCGCGGCGACGCAGGCCAGGAGGGTGCCCGTCACGTAGCCGCCGGCGAGCAGCAGCCGCCCGTCGGCGAGCAGCGCCCGCGTCTGCTCGGAGTACGCCGACAACGTGGTGTAGCCGCCGAGCAGTCCGGGGCCGAGGAACGCCGCGAGCGCGGCCGAGCGGCGTACGGCGGCCAGGGCGGGGAGCAGGGCCAGCAGCAGCGACCCGGAGACGTTGACCGCGAACGTCGTCCACGGCACGCCGGAGCCGTCGGGGACCAGCTCGCCGGCCGACCACCGCAGCACCGCTCCGAGGGCCCCGCCGGCGGCCACGCACAGGCAGAGCCTGGCGGCGGGGGTCACGACACGCTGGAGTGGCGGGCGGCGGAGCTGTGGCTGCCGGCGCTGGTCGTCGGCGCCGCGGGCGGCTCGCTCCATCGCTCGGGGTCGAGGCCGTCGGCCTGGTGGACCAGCTCGCTGAGGAACCACGTCTGGAACGCGACCTGGCGGGCGTTGCGGGCCAGGGCCAGCATCCGCTCCTCGCGGGCGAAGGCGTCGGTCAGCGCGAGGAGCTCGACGAACCGGGCGACCTCTCGGGCCTCGGCTCGCCCCATCAGCACCTCGAGGTCGGCGGTGTCGCGGCCGGCGTCCTGCGCGCGGTCGATCTCCTCGCGCACGCTGCCCAGGGTCAGCGGGCGGCCGAGGTGGGCGAAGACGTCGGCGAGGTCGCGGGCCAGCGGGTAGTCGGCCTCGTTGGCCATGGCCAGCAGCCGGACCTCGCGGCGCAGCTCGCGGAAGTGGTTGTGGAAGGAGACGTAGTCGCGCACGGGGACGCCGAGCAGGTGGAACTTGACCGGGTCTGCTGCCTGCTCGCCGGTGGCGTCGATGGTGGCGGCGCCGGTGATGATGCCGGGGGCGCCGTCCTCCTCGCTGAACCCGGAGGCCGGGGTGAACCAGACGGTCTTGCCCTCCTCCTCGATGTCGGCGCCCCAGGCGTCGGAGGCGCGGGCCACGATGCTCAGGCCCCGACCGAAGGTCAGCAGCATGTCGTCGAGGCCCTCGAGGTCGAAGTCGTCGATCGAGGCGAGGTCGGGGGCGCCGGTCGGCAGGCTCGGGGCCTCCTGGGAGCCGTCGCTGACCTCGACCCGGGGGTGCTCGCGGGTGCCGCGCACGCGCACCTGGATCGGCGGGGCGCCGTGGAGCAGCGCGTTGGTGACCACCTCGGAGACCGCCATCTCGGCGCACTCGACCAGGTCGTCGCGGCCCATGTCGCGGAACGTGTCGACCACCCACCGCCGGGCGTCCTGGACGCCTCGCGGACCTGCACCCAACGAGAGGGCGGGCCGGTTGAGGGGCACGGTCTGGTCTCCGGGTCGTCGGACGAGAGGTGGGGCAGGGGAGGACCGAGCCCACGGCTGGGCCGATCCCGGCTCGCTTACCCGACCGAGTCCAGGTCAAACACGAACGCTGGGTGATTGTTCCAAATAGGTGGCTGTGATGCACCAGACGCGCCCGCGCATTGCTCGTCCCGTGCCTCGGAGCAGGACAATGGGTACCGACAGGCAGTCCGCACGAGGTATGGAGCGCCCGATGTCGACCAGCACCGACGACCAGTCCACCGATCACGACCACGCCCGGGGCACGCAGCCGCGACCCGACGGCGGTCGTCCCGACCACGCCCGTCACCAGGTCGTGGTCATCGGCTCGGGCTTCGGCGGGCTCTTCGGGACCAAGGCGCTCAAGCGCGCCGACGTCGACGTCACGATGGTCGCCAAGACGACCCACCACCTCTTCCAGCCGCTGCTCTACCAGACCGCGACCGGCATCCTGTCCGAGGGCGAGATCGCCCCGCCGACCCGCGAGGTGCTGCGCAGCCAGGACAACGCGCAGGTGCTCCTCGGCGAGGTGACGGCCGTCGACCTGGCCGCCCGCACGGTCACCTCCCACGTGCTCGGCCGCGAGACGGTCAACCACTACGACTCGCTGATCGTCGCCGCCGGCGCCGGGCAGTCCTACTTCGGCAACGACCACTTCGCCGAGTTCGCCCCCGGCATGAAGAGCATCGACGACGCCCTCGAGCTGCGCGGCCGGATCTTCGGCGCCTTCGAGATGGCCGAGCTCGGCGCCGCCCGTGGCGAGAACGTCGACCACCTCCTCACCTTCGTCGTCGTCGGCGCCGGCCCCACCGGTGTCGAGATGGCCGGCCAGATCGCCGAGCTCGCCCACCGCACGCTCAAGCGCGACTTCAAGGCCATCAACA
>JAOPXU010000412.1 GCA_025964985.1 Nocardioides sp. | reverse complement strand
GACTGGGCGGTGCTGCTGCCCGCCGGCAGCGGAGGCGCGGAGCACATGGTCGGCCGCCACCGTCACCGTGCCCGCCAGGGCGAGGTGGACGCCCTGGTCGCGGACCTCCCCAACGTCCTGGAGCAGGAGGAGCTGGTCGACTCGCTGCTGGGCGGGCACCAGGTCCGGCTGATCGGCACCTCCGACCCTGCTGCCGCCGACCTCGACGCGGCCTACCTCAGCAACCCGCTCGTCGCCGGTCACATCCGTGCCCTCGACGGCCAGCAGGCACTCATCGTCGGGCTCAGCGGCCGCCTGGAGGTCCACGACGTGCTGGTGCTCGTGCGCAGCACCGGGCGCCGTCCGTTCAGCGAGACCGACGTCGAGCTGGCCCTCGACCTGGGCCGCCGCGCCGGCACCATCCTCGAGAACGCCAGCCTCTACCAGGCGCAGGCCCACATCGCCGAGGTCCTGCAGCGCAGCCTGCTGCCCGACCTCCCGCACATCGAGGGCATCTCGTCCGCGGCGCGCTACCTCGCCAACGAGACCAGCGCCGAGATCGGCGGCGACTTCTACGAGCTCCTCGACTTCCACGACGCCGGCATCGGCATCGCCATCGGCGACGTCTCCGGACACGACATCCTGGCCGCCGCCGCCATGGGCCACCTCAAGGGACTGCTGCGCGCCGCCGCCTTCGACGACTTCGCCTCACCGGCCGCGGTGCTCGAGAAGGTCGACCGCCTCATGCTCGGTCTCGGGATGCCGACCATCGCCACCGCCGTGTTCGCGCACGCCGTCCCGCACGACGGCGGCTGGCGGCTCACCTGGACCGGCGCTGGCCACCCCCCGCTCGTCCTCCGCGCCCCCGACGGGACCGTCGAGATGCTCCCGGTGCAGCACAACGACGTCCTCCTCGGCCTGCACGAGGCCACCCGCACCCAGCACGAGGTCCTCGTGCCGCGGGGGACGACGATCCTCGGCTACACCGACGGGCTCATCGAGCGGCGCAGTGAGACCCTCCGCACCTCGGCGGACCGCCTGGTGGAGGCGCTCGGAGCGGCTCCTGAGGGTGTCGAGGACCTGTGCGACCACGTGCTCGCCGCGATGGACCACGGGGTGCGCGACGACGACATCGCGCTGCTCGCCGTCACCCTGATGTGAGACCCGACGCCGTCCGGGCGTTCGGTGATCTCGCCCCGACCGGGCGCGTGCGCCGCTATCGTCGGCGCGACGGTCTCGCGCTGTCGTGCCGCCTACCTGCGGCCGTCCGAGACCGAGGCGTGAGGATCGAGGACCGTGGAACTCCCGAGTCGTGCCCTGGTCGAGCGGTGGTGGTGGCTCAGCGGGGTCGTGCTCCTGGCTCTGATGGTGGGCGTCGACCTCGGGCTCGACCGGCAGATCAACGGCGTGTACGCCGGGAGCGCGGTGCTGGTCGCCATCAACTCCGACGTGCGTCGCACCGTCCCGGTCGCGGCGCTCGCCATGGTGGCCTCGCTCGCCTCGGGTGTGTGGAACGACAACCTCGGGCAGACCGCGTGGGCCGTCCGCTTCGCGACCTGCGCGCTGATCTGCGGGCTGGCGGTCCTCGCCGCTGACGTCAACCAACGACGACGCCGCCACCTGGAACGCACCACCGCACTCGCTCAAGGCGTCCTCGACGCGCTGGCCGTCGAGCTCACGGGCGCACGGACGGTCAAGGACGTCGCCGAGGGGTTCCTGGGCCGGGCGGTCGGCAGCCTCGGGGCGTCCTCGGCCATGGTGCTGTCCCTGGACGACGACGAGGTGCTGCGCACCGTGGCCTGGCACGGGCGGGGCGGGAGCGCCGCCGACACCTACCAGGCGGTCCCCCTCTCGAGCCACCTGCCCGGTGCCGTCGCCGTCCGCGAGGGTGTCGACGTCCACTACCGGTCCCGCAAGGACATCCTGCGGACCTTCCCCGACCTCGCCGACTACTACCCCGAGGACCGCAGCCTCCACCTGTTGCCCCTGCGTCGCGACGACGCGACGTACGGCCTGCTGGCCCTGACGTTCCCGGCCGCTGCGGTCACCCCGTCGCAGGACGGCTTCCTCGGCTCGCTGGCCGGCGCGCTGACCGGTGCGATCGTGCGTGCCGGCGAGCTCGAGCGCCAGGACGCCGAGGCCCAGCGCACCACCCTGCTGGCCGAGGCCTCCCTGCGTCTGTCGCGCAGCCTGGACATGGCCACCACGCTGACCGAGGTCTGCCAGCTCCTCGTGCCGCGCTTCGCCGACTGGTGCGCGGTGCAGCTGCTGCGAGACGGCCGGCTCGAGACCATGGCGATCCAGCACCGCGACCCCGACACGACTCGGTGGGCCCTCGGGCTCCGCGACGCCTTCCCCACCCGGATGGACGTCGAGACCGGCGCACCCAACGTGGTCCGTACCGGACGCAGCGAGCTCTACCCGTTCATCCCCGCCGAGCTGGTGGCCGCCAGCGCGGCCGACGCCGAGCACGCCGCGATCCTCGATCGGCTCGGGTTCACCAGCGCGGTGGTGGCGCCGCTCGTCGGGCGCCAGGGTGTGCTCGGAGCCGTGACCCTGATCCACGCCGAGTCCGGTCGCCGCTACGGCGAGGCCGACGTGGCGTTCCTCGAGGCGGTGTCCGACCGGGCCGCGCTCGCCCTCGACACCGCTGCGGCGTTCGCGGAGCAGTCGGAGCGGCTGGCCGACGTGCAGCTCGTCGCTGATGCGGCCCAGCAGGCGATCCTCGCCCCGCCGCCGGCGCGTGCGGGAGCCCTCGCCCTGTCGGCCCGCTACGTGTCGGCCGCGGTGGCGGCCAACGTCGGCGGCGACCTCTACGAGGTGGTCGTCGGCCCGTCCTCGACCCGCCTGCTCGTCGGGGACGTCCGCGGCAAGGGCCTGGCCGCCGTGCGCACCGCGACCGTCGCGATGGGCGCCTTCCGCGCTGCAGCCGCCGATCCCATCGACCTGGCGCACGTGGCGCACGAGATGGACCGTCGGATCCGTCCGTACCTCCCGAGCGGCGAGGACTTCGTCACCGCGGTCCTCGTCGACGTCGATCCCGCAGGGGCGTTCAGCGTCGTCTCCTGCGGACACCCTGCGCCCGTCCTGCTCACCGCCAGCGGCGACGTCGAGCACCTCGACCTGGATCCGTCGCCCCCGCTCGGGCTCGGCACGGACGCCGTACCCGAACCGGTTCGCGGCCGCCTGGGCCGAGGCGACCGGCTGCTGCTCTACACCGACGGTCTGGTCGAGGCGCGGACGCCGCGCGGCGACTTCATCGACCCCGAACTGTTCCTCCCCGCGGTGGCCACCGCGGACTTCGGGTCGGCGCTCGACGGCTTGCTCGTCTCGCTCAAGGCCGCCGCCGACCACCGGCTCGAGGACGACCTCGCCCTGCTCCTGGCCGGCTACCACCCCGACTGACCGCGCCCCGTGGGGCCGCCGTGCGCCATGATCAGCCGCGCGCCGTCGGGCGACCGCCCGATCGGACGCCGACCACCAGGGCCGCCGCGGTCGCCGCCTCCAGCGCGATGAACAGACGCGTGACCGCGTCGGCCTCTCCCTCGGCCACGCTCCCGATCACCCGACCGATCGCCATCGCAGCCGAGAGCGCGGCGACGGCGTCGGTCCTCGGGCTGCCCGTCGCTGCACTCCTGGACTCCGCGACCACGAATCCGGCCATGGCGAGGGGCAGGCCGCCGTAGACGGCGCGGATCTCGGTGCGGGCACTCGCCGTCGGTGCCGAACCGCCGAAGATCCTCGGCACGAGCGCCGGTCGCAGGAGTGCTGCCGTCCCCACACCGGTGTAGAAAGCGGCGCCGGCGAGGAGTCCGAGGTGCATGGCGGCAGCGTGCCACAGCACCCGTCCGTCTCCGTCGCGTCCGCGTCGGCGATCCGGAGGCGGCTCTCACCGGGCAGCGTGCGTGGGCGTTCGCGGCCGTCCCCCTGCACGGTCCGTGCGGTCACGCCGGGGTCGACGTGATCGCAAGTTCACGCGATCGACCCCTCAGCCGGCCGGTCCCGCCGGTAGACAGGTCTCGTCAGGATCGACCGCCCCTAGCCCCCACCTGGAGGCCAGCGATGGACCGGACCAACGAACGGGACCCGTGCGCGGGCTACCTGACCTACCTGGAACGCCGCCGACCGAGCGCCGCGATGTGGCGTTGCCTGTGCGGCGTGGTGTTCGTGGATCCGCTCGTCGCCGCCCAGCACTTCCGCCAGGAGGTGGACGCCCGGTAGCCCCCTCGCGCGGCGGTCAGACGGTCGCGCCGGGGAATCGGCGCCCCCGGCCGATGGTTGGAGCATCGATGACCAACACCGAGATCTCACCCGTGTCCGAGACCCACCCCACGCCACCCCGCAGGGCCTTGGTGGTGGGCGCGACCGGGATCGTGGGTCAAGCCGTGGCCCGGCGCCTGGTCGAGGACGGCTGCCAGACCTACGGGCTCTCCCGCAGCGGTACGACGGCCCATCCTGACGTCCACCCGGTCCAGGCCGACCTCAGCGACCCTGACGGGCTCGCCGCAGCCCTCGCCGGCCAGACCTTCGACCTCGTCGCCATCACGGCGTGGACGCGGATGGACACCGAGGCGGAGAACATCAGGGTCAACGGCGGTGCCGTGCGCAACCTGCTGGCCGCGCTGTCGCCCGGCGGAGCAGTGCGCCACGTCGCGCTGATGACGGGTCTCAAGCACTACCTCGGGCCGTTCGAGGCCTACGGCAAGGGCGAGGTGCCCGACACCCCGTTCCGCGAAGAAGAGGAACGTCTGCCCTACCCGAACTTCTACTACGCACAGGAGGACGAGCTCTTCGCCGCCGCCGAGCGCGACGGGTTCACGTGGAGCGTCCACCGCTCGCACACCGTTCTCGGCTACGCCACGGGCAACGCCATGAACATGATGGCGACCCTCTGCGCCTACGCCTCCCTCTGCCGCGACCAGGGGCTGCCGTTCGTCTTCCCCGGGTCCGAGACCCAGTGGAACTCGCTGACCGACGTGACCGACGCCGGCCTGCTCGCCGAGCAGATGACGTGGGCCGCGCGCACCCCGGCCGGTCAGGACCAGGCGTTCAACACCGCGAACGGCGACGTCTTCCGTTGGCGCTGGTTGTGGCCCCAGGTCGCCGCCTGGTTCGACCTCGACTGGGAGGGCTGGTCCGACGGGCCGCGCCCCCTCGAGGTGGCGATGGACGGCATGGAGGCGGCCTGGCGCGACCTCGCCACCCGGCACGACCTGGCCGAGCCCGACCTGACGCGAGTCGCCTCGTGGTGGCACACCGACGCCGACCTCGGACGTGACATCGAGGTCGTCACCGACATGAACAAGAGCCGAGCCGCCGGGTTCACCGCCACCCGCGACACCCGGGCGTCGTTCTTCGACTACGCCCAGCAGTACCGCGACGCCCGCGTCATCCCCTGAGCACTCGGGCACCGGGGCACCGCGGACCACACGTGCGGCAATCCCCGAGACTGGGACGACGGTAGGGCGCGGCAGCCGGGATCAGCGAGGACTGTCCTGCCCGCGTCAGGCTCCGCCCGACCGTGCGCGCGGCGGTCTCAGCGGGGCCGCCAGGGTTCGTGTGCGTGTGCGAGCCAGACCATCTCGGGATCCATTGATCGGATGAGCCGCTGGCCCTCGGTGCGCGGCTCGTCGAGCTCGCCTGCGAAGACGGCGGTGTCGCCGGCGATGACGACCTGGTGCTCGCCCGTGCCGAGGACCACCACCTGCGATCCCGGGGTGTGTCCCGGGGCCGGGACGAGCCGGACGCCGGGGAGGACCTCCAGCTCGCCGTCGACCTCGACGTAGTCGACGCCGGGTGGATCGACCCAGGCGGTGATCGTGTAGTCCTCGGCGGTGCGCGCATCGTGCAGCTCGCGCCGTTGCACGTAGATCGGTCGTCCGGCGAACAAGTGGTTGCCGCCGCAGTGGTCGAAGTGCAGGTGGGTGTTGATGACGAGGTTGATGCTGCTCAGGTCGAACTCCCCCTGGAGGGACAACGGGAACAGGCGGGGGTCCATGTCGGCGACCGCCGGGTGCAGGTCGGTCATGCCCGTGTCGACGAGCACGCGTGCGTCGGGGTGCTCGATCACGTGGACGTGGACCGGCATGCGATCGCCCTCGACGAGCAGCTCCGCGACCAGGATGGACGTGACCGCAGGCGGTCGGACCAGCGACATGACGCCTCATCTCCTCGTCTCGGCCCGGTGTCCGCCGTGCCGCGCCGAGAAGGACCACAGATCCGACCGAACTCATCGGTGGCGCCACCTCGACCAGCGACCGGACCCGACATCCTGGGCTCGACGACAAGCACCGGAGTGCTGGGTACGTGCTCCTCGCGGCGTGAACGGCGACGCCACGACCAGCTAAACCCGGACCTGGAAGTCGATGTACCGGGTGTGGTCGAAGGCGATCAGCTTGCCGTTGCCGCTCTCACCGGACAGACGCTTGCGAACCTCGGCCCCGGTGATGGCGTCCTTGAGCCTGGTGCCCGTGGGCAGGCACGAGACGGGGACCGAGAACGAGATCGTGTCCGCTGAGGTCGAGTAGGAGCCCCTGACCTGCGACCTGCACGGGAAAGTGGTGGGGGCGCCGTAGGTGAGGACCTGCATCCCAGCGCTCATCCCGGCTGAGTTGACCTGCGCGATGAAGAGCACCTTCTTGCTGCCCAGTTCGGCGCTCATGAGGGTCCGTTGGGTCACTCCGACCTTGGGCGGGTCCACGCGCACCATGGCGTACTTGAGGTAGACCCTCCCGGATCCCCGCGACAGCGTCGAGTAACGGATGTCGGCCAGGTTGGTGAGCCGCGCGTCGGTGCGTTCGCCGGGGTTGGTGTCGCCGACCCCGTCGCTGACCGTCCGCGAAGGGGCGGTGGCGGGGTCGGTGCGCTCCCCGGTGCCTGCGTGTGCGGGGCCACCGAGTCCGGCGAGCAGAGCAGCGGACAGGGCCAGGGCGACCGGCGGCGCGAACGTGGACACAAGATTCATGGTGGGGGCCTTCAGAGGAAGCAGGGCCACCAGGCGAGCGCGGCGACGGAGACACACTGTGCGCTCCCCCTCAGACTAACCGTCGCGGCACCGGGATGGTGGCGGTCGCCGGTCGGGTTCCATGAGAACGGACAGGCGGTTGCGGAGCTCGGAGCCGTCCGAGTCCTTCGAGCTGCCTGGCCCGGCTCGACTCGGCGAGGTGCCCAGCCAGTCGTCGGCTGTCGCAGCCAAGCGCGCCCGCGGCGGCTGAGCACCGGGCCTCAGGTGGCTCCGCTCGGACGAGCACAGGCTCGGGCCATGACCGACCATCACCCGTCAGGGATCGGCGCCTACCCGGCCCGCCCCTCAGACCGCCCGCGCAACCGGACCCGCAGAAGCAGACGCATGATCGCTGCCGCGTGCGTCGCGGGTGCAGTCCTTCTCGCCGGGGTCGTCGTCGGAGCGGGTGCTGCCGTTCTGCACGCCTTCAACCCGGTGGGCGACGAGTGGGTGTGCTCGCAAGGCGAGGCGCCGGCTGGCAACAGCTGCTACCCCGAGGGTGCTGAGCTGCCACCGGGGGTGACGTGGGACCCGCTCGGGAACCGTCCGATGTCCTACAACTGCGACAAGGACGGCTGGGTCCAGATCGCCCGGGACGTCGTCGAGGGATCCGACTGCATGCGCGAGGGCACCGCCGTGCCCAAGGGCTGGCACATCGCGTCCGACCGACCTCGAGTCAGCGGTTCGTGGTCGCGTCCGCCATGTCGAGGGTGCCGCGTCGACACTCGTCTTGACCTCAACCCGACATGAGGTTGCAGGCTCGATCGCATGACCGACACTAGCGAAGCCGACGTCCGCGCGGTGCGAGAAGTCGTCGAACAAGCAAGCGCAGCGCAGAACGACCCCGGCCGGCTCCTCGCGCTGCACACCCAGGACACCGCGATCGTCAATGTCGTCGGCCGTCGGGTACTCGGCCTCGAGGCGCTCGATCGCGCCATGGACGCTGCACTGCCCTCCCCCCTGGCCGACGTGCGGACAAGCGTCACGATGCTCGATGTGCGTTTCCCGGGCGTTGACGTCGCGGTCGTGAGCTGCACGAAGTTCGTGCATGATGAACGCTCCGACGAGGCGCGTGGGGACGACGGTTCCAGTGACTTCCCCACGATCGGAGCGCTCACCTACGTGCTGGTGCGCAGGGGCGAAGGCTGGCGCACAGCGCTCACACAGACGACCCCTGCCGTCGTCTGAAGCAACTGCCTGTCCCGGCGTCAACGGGCGGCGGCAGAGCGGCGTACTCGATCGGCGGGGTCCAGAGTGTGTCCCTGAACCGCCCGCCGCCGTCCCCGGAGAGCTCGAGTCGACCGTGGCGCGGCGCTGGGAACAGCTCGTTCGCTGCAGACGCGACCAGGCGACGCCCTGACACCGCACGCGGCGTTGCCCCTCGGGCCATTCCCCAGGTCAGCCGCCGTCACCTCCGGTTGGCTGCGACGGCCTGTTGACGAGGACGACCGGTGATCAGTCGGCCACAGCAGCGGCGGACCCGTACCCGGCCCGAGCCCGCCCTCCATCTCCTCGTTGCCGCCGCGAGCCCGTGCCCGCGCTACGTTGAGATGGGGGTTCGCCTCGACAGACGCTCCCTTGGTACCGCGCATCATCGATTGGGGGGCTGATCGAGAGGGACCGGATTGAACACCAGCGCTGCGGCGAATCGCCAGCGAGTACGCGAGATCGGCAGCTACCACGTACTCACCGACCCTCCTCGCAGGGACCTGGTCGCGCTGGTCGAGGTCGCCGCCCTGGTCGCCGACGTGCCCCTGGCCACGATCAACCTGATCACCGAGGCCGAGCAGCACTCGATCGCCACCAAGGGATTCGACGCCTCCATCTGCCGTCGCGAGGACTCGATGTGCACCGTGGCCATCGAGGAGACCAAACCGGTGGTCGTGGCAGATGCGAGCCAGGACAACCGGTTCAAGGACAACCCCTTCGTGTCCGGCGAGCTCGGCGCCGTGCGGTTCTACGCCGCGTTCCAGCTGGTCACCCCTGCCGGTACGACCATCGGGACCCTCTGCGTCTTCGATGACAAGCCTCGACTCCTGACCGCTCAGCAGAGGAGCTCCCTGACCTCACTCGCCGAACGCGTGGTCGACCTGCTCGAGCTCGAGCTGCGATCACGCGAGCTGAGCAGCTCGCTCTCGGCCCTGGAGGCCGCACGCATCGAGCTGGAACACTCGAACCACAAGCTGACCGCATTCGCCGGGCAGGTCAGCCACGACCTCGACAACCCACTGACCGCCGTGTCGATGGCCATCAAGCTCCTCGGTGAGCGGTTCGAGGGCGAGGACGGCACGACCGACGCAGAAGCCGAGTGGCTCCTCGATCGCGCCACGAACGGCACCCAACGGATGCACGACCTGATCCGCGCGCTCCTCGACTTCGCCAAGATCGGTGGCCAGCTCGCGCAGACCAAGGTCGATCTGCAACGGCTGGTGGCTCAGGTGCGCGAGGACCTGACACCAGTCCTCACCGACGCCACCGTCGACGTCGGAGCACTACCGGTGGTCATGGGCGACGCCGTGCAACTGCGGGCAGTCATGCAGAACCTCGTGGCCAACGCGGCCAAGTTCACCCGCCCAGGCGTCGCTCCCGTCATCAGCATCCATGCCCGTCGGGAGGACACCATGTGGCGTATCGAGGTGGCCGACCAGGGTCCAGGAGTCCCTGCCGCAGAGCGCGAACGGGTCTTCGAGCCCCTGGCCCGGGCGAGTGACGAGCATCCCGGGACCGGGATCGGGCTGGCCACCGTGCGCCGCATCGTCCAGGCGCACGGAGGCGTCGTCGTCATGGGCGAGGCCCCGGGTGGAGGGACTGCTGTCTCGTTCACGCTGCCCAGCTGATTCCGTGCAGCTCGAGCCGCCACTGTCCGCGGCGCAGCACGTCGAGGGGCTCACCAGCGGTCACTGCCAGCCGCGCGCCTCGGGCGCCTCGGGCGCCGGACCTGACAGGACCGCACGGGCGGGAACTCGGTGCGCGAGCCGTCGGATGTGCCGGCACTGTCGCCAGACGCGAAGGGCCCCGACTCCGGTGGAGTCGGGGCCCCTAGTCAGGGCGTCGGTCGGTTCAGACGAAGCGGGTCGCGATGGTGAAGGAGACCGCAGCGGTGGCGTAGTCGCGGCCGCCCTTGGCGATCAGGCGGTAGCGGATGCCGCGCCGCGAGCTCGCGAAGACCTTGATGGCCACGCCGTTGGCGTTGGTGCGGACGCGACCGGTCGTGCGGAACGTGCCGGCCTTGCGGGTCTGGATGATCAGGGGCTTGTTGCCGAATGCCGGCCGGACGAAGATCCGCAGCCGCGCGCGGCGGCCAGGGGTGTCCTTGACCGAGATCGTGCGCCGCGCCTTCTCGCGCAGGGCCGGTGCCTCAGCAGCGGGAGAGGTCGCAGAGCCGGTGCTGGCGGTGGCCACGACGGCCTGGGCCGGAGCGGCGGTGACGGTCGCCGCGGACAGCGGGGCGAGGGACAGCACGGTGGCGACCGCGAGGCCGCGCAGGGACTTGAGCATCAGGGTGGGGGTCCGTTCGTAGGAGCTGACTGACAGGGGCGCCGCCTCGCCGCGGCGATGGGACCTTACCCACGCCCGGGCATCTTGAACGCGCCGCCGGAGCGTGCCGTCCCGCGGGACCTCGCTGCGCAGGTGACGGCCGGCCGTTCGGGGTCGACGGTCGTCGTGCCGGCCGCACTCGTCAGCCGGGACAGATCCACCCGTCGCGGTTGCGCAGGTCTGATGGGCAGCGGCGCGGTCGCGAACAGCGCTGGCAGGTAGCCGGAATCAGAGGGTGTGGGACGCGATCTGACGTGGACCGAGCCGACGGCGGGTGCTCGTGTTTCCCAGGTCAGAGGCGGTGGTGGATTCGTGCCGCGACAGGTCGCGACGTTGTGGGATCGGAACCCTTTTCTGGTCTGAGGGCCCGTGAGTGGGCCCGTGGAACGCCTTGCAGGTGCTCGTCCGGCCGGGCGAAGGACCCGTCGAGGGGCTAGCCGGCGACCACGTCTTGCGTGCCGCCGACGGCCGCGGTGGCTGAGGGCTCAACACAGGTCCGCACGTCGGTGACGGAGCCCGCCACGAAGGCTGGGCGTCTCGATGCCGGCCGTCAGCTCGTCGGTGCGATGCCGTGCGAGAGGGCCCACATGACTGCTTGGCTGCGGCTTCGCACACCCATGGTCAGGTAGGCCGCGCGGATGTGGGTCTGGAGGATGTTCATCGAGATGCCAAGGTCCTCGCAGATCTCCCAGTTGCTGTTGCCCCGCGTGATGCGCGCGATGATGTCGAGCTCGCGGGGCGTCAGCAGGAGCGCGGGATCCGGAAGGTGCGCGGCAGTCATCGGTGATCCTTGGCTTGTGCCTGAGGCTGACGCGATGGCTCCGGGGCTAGGCGCCGAGAACACCGTACGACGCTCGCACTCGAAGGCGCCAGCCTCGGCTCCGGCGCCGGACGGGTGAGGCGCCGTCTCCGGGAAGGAACCTAGGTTCTGGGGGCGCTGGCCCCGCCGTTCTGCTCACGGCGGGACCAGCGCGGAAGCACGCCGTTCGGGCGATGACTTCCACCCGGTGGCCGTATCTCGCTGTACAGGTGACCGGCAGCGTCTGCTTCATGCAGGCCGTGCTGCCAGCCCTGTCGTCCTCGTCGCCGTCGAGTTGCGGGGCACCGGGGACCGCGCTCTGCACCAAGACCCGACGAGGCTTCCCCGCGCTCCGTCCGACCATCTTCCGTCGACACTGCAGTGATCGGCGGTCCGCTGACGTCGTCAATCTTCGTGCCTGCGGCGGGTGAGTACCGGGTAAGCCAGACCTCTCGAAGTTCGTCGAGGTCCCCCCGTCCCCCCCACCCATGGCAGAGCCCCGCCACGCCTCGACCTGTGTGCGCGGTGAGGCGGGCGGGGCTCCGTGTCAGCGTGAACGGACCCTCTGCTCAGAACCCTTCAGATGACGTAGAGAAGGTACCCAGCGCCCAGGCGTCGTGACTCAGCCTCTGCACGCCCGGGTCTTGATCACCCCTCCGCGCGAAGTGAAGTCCCCTTGTGGTCTAGCCGGGTCGTCGTGGTGGCAGCCGAGGATGTCGAGGCCGTCTCGGCACAGCCGCTGCGCTGACACCGGCCCGGGCGGCCTGTTCGATGAGCGCGGACGCCGGAACTCGACACTCCCCAGGGCCAGTGGCCCGTTGTCTCCGCGCTCGCCTCCGTCAGTGACGGCCAGCCCGCTCGAGCGTCTGCTGTCCCGTCGGCCGTGTCTGCTCAGGTCCGTGGTTCGCGGTCCTCAGGCGCAGGGAACATCCGCTTGAGCCGCGCGCAGCGCCGCTCCCAGGGTGGGTCGGCGTCCAGCTCGGCGAGGATGAGTTGAGCGAAGGTTCCGTTGATCCAGATTCTGTCCATCAGTTCTCTCCCTCGGTGGCCCGGACCCTGAGGTCGTGCAGCGCCCGACTTCGTTGGTGGAGCCGGACGCGACCTCGACGGAGAGGGCCTCCTTCACCGTCGCACACGCTGGGGGGGGTCCGGCCATCAAGGCCCAGGACGCTGGTGGAGCAGAGCCGGTGCGCGGTCTGGGGCACGTCCCAGCGAGGTTCCGGAGCTGTCCCGGGTCAGCCTTCGGGCTCGGAGAGTCGCAGGGCGAACTCGATGGCGTGGACGCTGGCTGTCCCGATGACCTGACCCAGGAGAGCGCCGAGGAGGACGAGTACGAGTACGCCGATGGCTGTGACCATGAGCGTGTGGCGTTCGGTGAGCGTCGCTGTCCGGTGTTGCATGGCTGGGTTCTCTTCTCCGACCACGGTCCGAGTCGAGGTCGCGTCCAGGGTGGTGTGCGCAGTCGTTCACATCCAGGGCCAGAGGTCCCTGGCCAGCACGTCGTCCCCGAGCCGCAGCTGATGACGGAGCTGGCATCGCGACGGCGCGACGTCGTCCTCAACGCGGACACGACGGGTACTGGTCGGGATGGAACCCATTCCCGAGACCCGTGAGGCCATCGACGAGTTCGGTCCCTTCATCGACGACGACCTCCTCGCAGCCAAGCTCGATGCGGCCGACCGCATCCGTGACGTGGTGCCCTCGTGCGTGGGCCTGAGCCTGGGGCTGACCAAAGAAGGACTCACCTTCACCGTCCAGGCCACCGCCGACGAGATAGCTCGACTCGACGCCGTGCAGTACCTCGACGGCGGCCCGTGTGTCGAGATCGTCGAGGTCGACACCACCCCCGGCCTCGAAGGCGACCAGGACGCAGACGGACCTCGGGACACGACCGCGCTGGATCACCGGCGCGCGACCCCGTTCCGCAACGACGACCCGCTCGTCGAGCAGCGTTGGCAGTCGTTCGCCGCCGCAGCCGCCGACGCCGGCATCGCCAGCACCCTGACGCTGCCCATCCTGGACGGGCGCACCGTGGTGGGAAGCGTGAACCTGTACGCAGTCGACGTCGACGCCTTCGACGGCCACCACGAGCACGTCGCCGACATCTGCCGGGCCTGGGCGCCGGGGGCAGTCACCAACGCCGACCTGTCGTTCGAGACCCGGCAGACAGCACGGCGTGCCCCCCAGGTCCTGCGTGAGCAGATATCGGTCGACCGCGCGACCGGCGTCCTCAGCGCCCAGCGCGGCATCAGCCTCGACGAGGCCCGAGCCGCGATCCGTGACGTCGCGCAACGCGCAGGCGTCGAGGAGTCGGAGGTCGCCGAACTCGTCCTACAAACGATGCGGCCCGAGGACCGCTGAGGCCCCCGTCGCAGATCGCGAGCGGGTCCGGGCCCCTGGCGCTCGGGATGCGCCAGCGCAGCGTCGAACGCATGGACTGGATGACGAACGCACTGCTCAGACACCAGTTGTCTTGGCTGCAAGGGGCGCCCCTGGCTTCTCGCAAGTCGGGTCCGTTCGAGCGCCGAGCGCCCTGCGCGTGCCCGTGCCACCAGGACTACGAGAGCTGACCCCAGACGCAACGGGTCCCAGGGTCAGCAGCCAGTACACCGGTGGCCGTGGGCCCAGGTGAGGGCTACGGTCGTCAGTGAGCGGGACCTCGGGTTGCCACGCTGCGCGACCTCCGCGTCGGCCCGGTCCTGCGCACGCTGCACTCGGAAGCAGGTCGCATGACCCACCAGACGCACACCCCCTCGCGCGATGACCACGACGACACGCACCACCACCACGACGGCAGGCACGACACGCGGGCGCACGTCGCGGCCGGCGCCTTCGGCCTCCCGGCGCCAGGCTGCGTCGCCTGTACCGGGCACTTCACCCGCCGCGAGCACCTGACTCACGACGTCGTCATCGCCGGGGCCGCCATCACCACGGCGAACGAGGTCGTGTCCGCAGCCGGATCGACCCGCCCCGACTGGAAGATGGACGAGCTGCTCACCACCGCAGAGTGGGCCGCCCGCTGAGCAGCCAACCGTCCAGGTCCGGCGTGGTCACGCACTCCGCCTGATCGTCTAGTTGCCGTCGTCGCCCGCGCGGCGGCTGCAGGTGTCGACGATGTCTCGGGCGACGAAGGCGGGGGATCGCCGGCCCGAGCGGCCGCGTCGTCGATGAGCCCGCTGGCACTGGCGGCGTCGAGGCTTCGTCCGGAGTTCGCCCGGTCAGGTCGTTTCAGGTCGAACGAGCGCGGGTACGCCGGATCCCATGAGCGCGACGACGACTGACCGCGTCCGGTCCTCGCTGGATGCGGACCACGTGCTCGCGAGGATGTACGGCAGCTGTGAGACCTGCGGGGCACCCCTCGGGCCGCGGGTCACACTGCGCCCTGGCGGCGTCGTCCGCGCCTCCCAGGGCTGCCGGGAGAACACCGAGCACTAGCCGAGGACGACGCCAGGGGCTGGCTCTCTGCTGCCGTCGCCGGCCGTCACGTGCACCGCGGCACCGGCAGAAGACGGGGTGCTCCGACCCCGGGTCGGGCCGTTGGTCCCCGGCGGCGAGGTCGCCGGCCTCTGGTGCGGTCACGTGCCGCGGCCGGAGGTTGGACCCGTGCCGACGTCAGCCAGATTCGTGGACGAGCCAACCGTCACGACGATGCGCGCCGAACGGGATCACGGATCCCGCTCCGCGACCGCCCTTCCACCGACTGAGCCCCAGCACGCGCACACGCGGGCAGGCTGTGTGCGGCCAGGACGTCGAAGCCGCACCCGGCTGACCCCGCTCCACGTCTTGGTCAAACGCATGATGAGACCGGGTCGTTCGTCGTGAGCGTTCCGACGCAGGTCGCTCCTGAGCGACCCGATCGCTCGGAGCGTCACGTGCGCGCCATGACCCGCACCGTCGGGCTGGGTGCGATCTTGTTCCCCCTGATCTATCTGGTGTCCGACGTCGTCGAGGTCGTGCAAGGTGACTTCTCGACGTTCCGCCTCTCCCTGACCTACGGCGGCGAGGCGGGGTTGGCGCTCGTCGTGGTCGGGCTGTGCGTCCTGCTCGCCGGCCGGCTTCCGTGGTGGGCGCTCGCCGGAGGGGTCGCCTACGCCTACGCGTTCGTCTTCTTCACCAGCACGGTGGTGTGGGCCCTGGTCGCCGGGACCCCGGACTGGGAGACGCTCTCCGACGACTTCGGCTGGTGGCTGACCGTGCACGGAGCCGTCATGGTCATCGGCGGTCTCGCCCTCGGAGTGGGGGTCGCCCGCTCCGACGGGTATCTCCCCCGCTGGACCGGGGTCGCGCTGGGCGCTGGTGTCGTGGTGGTGGCAGCGGCGTCGGGGTCCGGCAACTCCGTGCGGACCATCGCCGCTGCGGTACCCGATCTGGCGTTCATCGCGATGGGCTGGACACTGCTGCGACACGCGCGACGCTGACGAGCTCGCGCTCTGCGCCCTGAAGTCCCTCCGATGGGAGACCTAGGGCCCTACCCCGCGGGCTGCCACGCGCATGGACTGGACTCAGCGGCGCACGCGTGGCCGACCGACGCACTGCGGGAGCGCCCATGACGACCAGCCACCACACCACCAGCGGCACCCTTCGAGAGCTCGACGAGGCGCAGTGCTGGCAGTACCTCGCCGGTCGTCAGGTCGGTCAGCTCGCCTACGTCGACCGCGACGGACCCATCATCCTGCCCCTGAACTACGTCGCCCACGACGGCGCCGTCTGGCTCAGGACCGCGTCGTACAACCACCTCGCGGTCCACCTGCCGGGTCAGCGCGTCGCCTTCGAGGTCGGGCTCTACGACGAACGGGACCACTCCGGGTGGAGCGTGCTCCTGCGGGGGCGAGCCGAGCACGTCCTCGTGCGCGATCTCACCGCGCCCCCGGGCTGGCTCGACGCCGCACCCTGGCCTGACGGCACACGCTCGATGGTGTTCCGCCTGACGCCGAGCGACGTGACCGGCCGGCTGCTCCGCCCTCGCGACGTCGTCCCGGACGCCGCCCACCGACCCGGCACCGTCCAGCGCCACGCGACCGGGCAACCGTCGCCTGCCCCACACGGGTGACGGCTCAGCCGTACGCCGAGGTGCGCGAGACGCACTCCGCCACCGTGGTCATGTTGGGAGACCGTGCCTACAAGCTCAAGAAGCCGGTCGACCTGGGATTCCTGGACTTCAGCACCCCCGCTCGGCGTCAGGAGGCGTGCGAGCAGGAGGTGGCGCTGAACAAGCGGATGGCTCCTGACGTCTACCTCGGGGTCGGGACGCTCCAGCAGCCCGACCTCCCCGACGAAGCAGTCGTGGTGATGCGCCGGATGCCTGATGACCGACGCCTGTCCACCCTGGTGTCCGCGGGGGTGTGCGTGGACGCAGAGCTGCGTGAGCTGGCCCGCGACCTCGCCGTCTTCCACGCCGGCGCTCCACGACACCCGGCCCTCGAGCGCCAGGCGGGCCGCGACGCGATCCGAGGACGGTGGCGCGACAGCATCGACCAGGTACGCACGCTCGGCGCCGTCGGTCCCGAACGGATCGACCACCTCTGCGACCTCGTCGAGCGTTTCCTCGCCGGGCGCGAGGCGCTGCTCGAGCAGCGGATCCGCGACGGCTGCGTCCTCGACGGCCACGGCGACCTGCAGGCCGATGACGTGTTCTGTGTGCCTGAGGGCCCTCGCGCGCTCGACTGCCTGGAGTTCGACGAGGCACTGCGCCACGTCGACCAGCTCGACGACGCCGCCTTCTTGGCCATGGACCTCGAACGGCTCGGCGCGCCCGACCTGGCCGCACGCTTCCTCGACGCCTACGTCGAGTTCTCCGGTGATCGCGCCCCGGCGAGCCTGCGCCACCACTACATCGCCTACCGCGCCTTCGTCCGCGCCAAGGTGGCATGCGTTCGGGTGGCCCAGGGTGATGACGACGCACGCCTGCTGGCGATGGACCTCACCGACCTGGCGATCCGCCATCTCGCACTGGGCGACGTCCGGCTCATCCTGGTCGGGGGACTGCCCGGCACCGGCAAGTCGACCCTGGCCGGCCTGCTCGCCGACGAGCGGGGATACGTGCTGCTCAGCAGCGACCGCATCCGCAAGGAGCTGGCCGGCATCGCTCCGAAGACGGCGGCCCCGGCGGCCTACGGCACGGGTCTGTACTCGCCCGCGTCGACCGACGCCACGTACTCAGAGCTCTGCCGACGAGCCGAGGTGCTCCTCGCGCTGGGTGAGTCCGTCGTGCTCGATGCGTCGTGGACCGATGAGGGTCGTCGTGAGCCGCTCCGAGCGCTGGCACGCTCGGCGCACGCCACCCTGCACGAGGTGCGCTGCTACGCGCCTGTGCGCCTGACCGAGCAGCGCATGCGGACGCGCGCGCCAGGGGCCTCCGACGCCGACGCCGTGGTCGCTGCACGACTCGCCGGCGACGAGAGCGGGTGGCCCTCGGCGACGGTCATCGAGACCACGGGCACCCCGCAGCAGTCCCTGTCCGACACGTGCGACCTCCTCGACCTGGCCCCACCGATCGCGTCTCGCGGGTGACTCGGCGACTGCTCACCTGAACGGCTGCGCGCCGCACGCTCAGTCGTCGCTCACACCACCGACGGCCCACGCGCAGGCGCCTCCGCGAGCCGCTGTCCCCAGAAGCGCGCCCGATCCATCTCCCCCGGGAGCAGCGGCCCGGTGATGCTGGCGACGTAGAAGCTGGCACTCTCCACGACGCTGAAGCCCATCCGCCGCAGCATGCGGCTCGCGGTGCGCGCCGCCGATCCTGGCCAGTGACGGGTGACCCGGGCCCGGGTGTCGAAGACGGCCACGGGCGGGCGATCGTCGCGTTCGGCCGCGGCGAGGAGCCAGTCACGGATCCCGGAACGAGCGGAGGTCTCCTGGGCTCCGCGCGTGACTGCGTCGGCCCGGGTGGCGCTCCTGCTCAGGGACAGTGCGTGGGTCGGAGCCGCGAGGACGAGCAGGTCGATGCCGTGCAGGTCGTGGTCGCCCGGCTCCCCTGCCCGGATCGCCACCACCTCGGCTCCTCGAGCGCGCAGTCCGGTGGCGACGGCCCCGGTCAGGGCCTCGGTGTTGCCGAACAGGGACTCGTAGACGATGGCGATCTTCATGCTCCGACTGTGTTGCCGGCCCCTCGTGCACCACAGAGGCTGAGTGCCCACGACGAGAGGACCACGGGCCCTACGACACGACGCGTCGCGCGGCCAGACTGTAGCCATGACGAGCCGAAGGACCGCCCCGTGCCGTGGCGAGGTCTGAGGCAGTCCCAGGTCCTCGAGCGGCTCGGAGCTGCGGAGTGCTGGCGCGTCCTGGAGGCACACAGGTTCGGACGGCTGTGCTTCTGCACGGATGACCGGGTCGAGGTCGCCATGACGCCGTACGTCGCCGGCCAAGGACGGATCCATCTGCGTGCCGCCGCTTTCGGGCCGCTCGCACGACGTGTCCTGGCGCGACCTGTCACCTTGCAGCTCGACGACCTGCAGGGCGACCAGCAGGCCTCCTGGGCCGTGACCGTCACCGGTGCCGTGCACCCGGTCGAGGACGCGGCGACCCTCGCTGCACTGTGGACCCCGGTCCGACCTGCGCCCTGGGCGACGGGCCGGGAGGCGATGTGGGTCGAGCTGGTCCCCGACGACGTCCGGGGCCAACGCTCCCGCGCCTGACGTCACGAGCCGGATGTCCGATCGACGGCAGGCCGCCACCCCCGAGCCGCGAGCATCGCGGACGACCCTCGTGCGGGCGGTCAGGGGCGGCTGACTCGCCACTCCTTGATCTCGGGCAGGTCCTCCATGTGCTCGCAGACGTAGGCGTGGTGCTCGGCCAGCTTGGCGGCGCACCAGTCCTCGAGCTCTTGGGCCCCCTGCGGCAGCGACGCTGCGTTGTGCAGGGCGTCGATGACCAGGTGGTAGCGGGAGAGACGGTTGAGCACCGTCATGTCGAACGGCGTCGTGGTCGTGCCCTGCTCGATGAACCCACGCACGTGGAACCGTCCCGGGTCGGGACGCCCGTGGACGAGCTGGTGGATCGCGCCGGGAAAGCCGTGGAACGCGAAGACGACGTCGACGGAGTCGGTGAACAGCTCGCGGAAGTAGGTCTCGCGCATGCCGTGCGGGTGGTCGCCCGGTCGCACCAGACACATCAGGTCGACGACGTTGACGACCCGGGTCCGCAGCGCCGGTAGGCGCTCGCGCAGGATTTGTGCCGCCGCTACCGTCTCCAACGTCGGGGTGTCGCCGGCACAGGCCAGCACCACGTCGGGCGGGGCAGCCCCGTCGTCGTTGCCGGCCCAGTCCCAGATCCCGGCTCCGGCTGCGCAGTGGGCGGCAGCGGCGTCGATGTCGAGGTACTGCAGCTGGGGCTGCTTGTCGATGACGACCAGGTTGACGTAGGAGCGCGACCGCAGGCAGTGGTCGGCCACCGACAGCAGGCAGTTCGCGTCCGGCGGCAGGTAGACCCGGGTCACGTCACCGCGGTGGGTGAGCATGACCTGGATCAGTCCAGGTCCTTGGTGGGAGAAGCCGTTGTGGTCGTTGCGCCAGGCGGTCGAGGTCAGCAGCACGTTGAGGCTCGGCACCGGCGCTCTCCACCGGAGTCCGTCGGCCTCCTCGAGCCACTTGCTGTGCTGCACCGTCTGTGAGGCGCTCACCATGGCGAAGGCCTCGTACGTCGCGAACAGCCCGTGCCGCCCGGTGAGGGTGTAGCCCTCGAGCCAGCCGTGGCAGTTGTGCTCCGAGAGCACCTCCATGACTCGCCCGTCGTGGGACAGCTGCTCGTCGCCGTCCTCGACCCGCTCCATGAAGGCGCGGTCCGACACCTCGAGCACGTCACCGAGCCGGTTGCTGCGGGTCTCGTCAGGACAGAACAGGCGGAAGCTCGTCGGGTTGTCCGTGTACACGTCACGCAGGACGCGACCCAGGCGGCGGGTCGACTCCTCCTGGGTGGCACCTGGAGTCGTGACGCCGACGGCGTGGCGGCGGAAGTCGCGCAGGACGAGGTCCGGGGACGACTGCCCTGCGCCGGCTGCCGGGGTCGCACTCATCCGCAGCCGACCGACCGGGTCGTTGGCGCCGGTGGTCGGGCGCCCTGCGTCGTCGAACAGCTCCTCGGGACGGTAGGACCGCAGCCACGCCTCGAGCAGCGCCAGGTGCGCCGGGTTCTCGCGCACCCCGGAGAGCGGGACCTGGTGGGAGCGGAAGGTCCCCTCGACGCGGACGCCGTCGACGTCGTGCGGTCCGGTCCAGCCCTTCGGGCTACGGAGCACGATCATCGGCCAGCGTGGCCGCGAGCCGTCCCACCGGCCGCTGCGGGCGTCGTCCTGGATGCGTCGGATGCGGGAGCAGCAGTGGGTCAGTGCAGCGGCGAACCGTTGGTGCATGCCCGGCAGGTCGGACCCTTCGACCTCGACCACCTCGTAGCCGTGGCCGGCGAAGAGCGCACGGACCTCGGCCGGGTCCTTGCGACCCAGGACCGTGGGTCCGCTGATCTTGGCGTCGTTGAGGTGCAGGACGGGGAGAACCGCTCCGTCGCGCGCCGGGTTGAGGAACGAGATCCCCTTCCAGGAACCCTCCAGCGGGCCCGTCTCCGCCTCCCCGTCACCCACGACGGCGACGGCCAGGAGGTCCGGGGCGTCCATCACCGCACCGAAGGCGTGCACCAGGACGTAGCCGAGCTCGCCGCCCTCGTGGATCGACCCCGGCGTGGTGACCGAGACATGGCTCGGGATCCCTCCCGGGGTGGAGAACTGCCGGACCAGCCGCTGGGCTCCGGCCGCGTCGCGCGTCACGTGCGGGTAGACCTCGGAGTAGGTGCCCTCCAGCCAGGCCGCCGCGACCAACGCCGGTCCCCCGTGTCCCGGACCGGCGAGGTAGATCGCCTGTTGCCCGGTCTCGCGGATCATCCGCGAGAGGTGCGCGTAGACGAACGCCAGGCCCGGGCTCGTCCCCCAGTGCCCCAGGAGCCGCGGCTTGACGTGCTCGGCGGTGAGCGGCTCGCGCAGGAGCGCGTTGTCGCGCAGGTAGACCTGGGCCACGGTGAGGTACATCGCCGCCCGCCACCAGGCGTCCACGGTCGCGACCTCGGACTCATCGAGCGGATCCAGCTGGTCGAGATCGACGGCGGCCACCCGCGAAGAAGTCATCAACCCATCGTCCTGCGCCCCGTCGCCTGCCAGAACGGGCAGAGGTCCGCCGACCAGAGGACCAACGGCCCGCCCGAGGCGCAACCACGCGCCGCTGGGGCCGAAGGGCCCGGGCATTCAGGACACCTGACCGTGTCGCAGGACACCGGGGAGCCAGCACCGTAGGACCCATGACCTCTCCCACGACCCCCGCCGCCGGGCCCTCGGGCACGATCGTCGTCGCCATCGACGGCTCACCCGGCGGTGAGCAGGCGCTGGGCTGGGCCGTGGAGCAGGCCGTCATCGAGCACCGCCCCCTGACGATCGCCCACGCCTCGCACCTGACGATGGGCGGCGACACCCTGTGGATGGGCCAGCCGGGCATCGACGTCAGCGGACTGCTCGAGCTGGTCGAGGCGGCCGGCCACGAGCTGCTCGACGCCGCACGTCAGCAGGTCCTCGACGAGCACCCGGACCTCGCGGTCCACACCCGGCTCAACACCTCGCTCGACGCTCGTCGGATGCTTCTCGACCTGGCTGAGGACGCGGCGATGTTGGTCGTCGGATCACGTGGTCGCGGTCCGGTGGCTTCGGTGCTGCTCGGATCCGTCAGCGCGACCGTGGCCAAGCACGCCGCGTGTCCTGTGGTGGTCGTGCGGCTCCCCGCAGGCACTGCCCCTCGCAGCGGCGTCGTGGTGGCCGTCGACGACCGCGAGGAGTCCCGCACGGCGGTCGAGCTCGGCTACCGGTTGGCGTCGTGCCGCTCGCTCCCACTCACGGTCCTCCGGGTCGTGTGGGACCCGACCCACCTCGGCGACGACGAGCACGTCGTCACCGACGACGATCGCGGGCTCGAGGGCGAGCGCTCATGGCTCTCCCAGGCCGCGGTCGGCATGCGAGAGAAGTTCCCGGACGTCCAGGACCAGCTCGAGCTCGTCCGCGGCACCCGGGTGCACCAGCTCGTCAGAGCCTCCCAGGGCGCGGACCTGCTCGTCCTGGGCCGTCATCCGCAGAACCTCGTCGACGACTTCCTGTTCGGCTCCGTGGCCTCCGTCCTCGAACGCGCCGAGTGCGACGTCGTCGTCGTGCACGGCGGCCCTGCTCCGACGTCGTGAGACCTGCGTGCCTCAGCGGCGGGGCTCTTCGCTCAAGGGGACCGACCACGTCAGCCGGGTGCCAGGCCCGGCCCGCTTGGTCAGCTCGAAGGACCCGCTCAAGGCGATGGCGCGTCGGCGCAGATTGTCGAGGCCGCTCAGGCTGACGTCCTCCGCGACGCCTCGGCCGTCGTCGAGCACCTCGATCCGCAGCTCGGTCGGGGTCGCGCTCACGACCATCTCGACCCTCGATGCCTGCGCGTGTCGGCCGACGTTGGTCAGTGCCTCGCGCACGACGGCGCTGACGTCGGCGAACATCGACGGGGGGACCAACAGGTCCAGGGGCCCTCGGAACGTCACCTCCGGTGGCGCCGGCAGCACCACGGCCGTCACCGCGATCACCGACAGGATCTGGGCCCTCAGGCTCGCGGTCGCACCCTTGTCCACGTTGAGGGCGAAGATGGTGGTGCGGATCTGACGGATGGTCGCGTCGATCTCGTCGACCTGGGCGCTCAACCGATCCGAGGCCGGACCGGCACCGAGCGCGCCGCACACGCTCTGGATGTTCAGGCCGGCGGCGAAGAGCCGCTGGACGACGTGGTCGTGCAGGTCGCGCGCGATCCGGTCACGGTCCTCCAGCGTGCGCAGGTGCGCCTGCGCTGCTCGAGCATCGGATCGGTCCAGGGCCAAGGCGGCGTGACCGGCGAGCGACGCCGCCACGTCGAGGTCGAACTCGGTGAACTGCGCCGCGGCCACGTCGCGCAGCACGAAGAGGCTCCCGCGCACCCCGACGCCCGCGGGCAGCGGGACCGCCATGGCCGGGCCCAGCGCGTCGCGGGGTAGCAGGCGGGTCCCGGCGCTCTCGGTCCACGCCTCGATGAGCTGCGGTCGCCGGGTCCGCAGGCAGCGGCGGATGATGTTGTCGCCTGCCTCGAGCGGTCGGCCGACCACGTCCTCCGCGTGGACGCCTGCCGCTCGGTCGACGTGGAGCCCGTCGTACGGCTCGCTCTCGCCGTGCGTCAGCACGACGGCCACCAGGTCGGCGCTGGCCAGGCCGAGGACGCGCTGCGCCACGAGCTGCAGCGTGTCGACGTGCTCGTTGGTCAACAGCTCGTGGGTGATCTCGGTCGTGGCCGCCGTCCACTGCTCGCGTCGCTTGCTCTCCTCGAAGAGGCGGGCATGGGCGATCGCGACACCTGCGGTCGTCGCCAGTGCCTCGACGAGCACCTGGTCCTCGGCGCTGAACGCGCCGGGTCGAGGGTCAGCGAGGTAGAGGTGGCCGTAGACCTCGCCGCGCACCTCCAGCGGCACCCCGAGGAAGCTCGTGATCGGTGGATGACCCGGCGGCACCCCGACCGAGCGGTCGTCGCTGGCGATCACCTCGAGCCGCACCGGCTGCGGGTCCTCGATCAGCGCGCCGAGCAGGCCGCGACCTTCCGGTGTGGGGCCGATGCGCGCCACGGTGTCGGCGTCCATCCCGGTGTGGATGAACTCCTCCAGCCTGCCGTGAGGGCCCAGCACGCCGATCGCGCCGTAGGCACAGCCCACGAGGTCGACCGCGGCCTCGATGATCTGACGCAGCGCGAGCCGGAGGTCGAGGTGCTCGACGGCTCTGCGGTTGGCCTCCAACAGTCGGCGCAGCTGCGGTTGGGTGGAAGAGCTGGTGGCCCGCAGAGTGGGCATCGTCCTCATCTCCCTCACGTTCGTGGCGCGTGGTGCCCTCGAGACCGTCGAGGTGCGGGAGGTCTCTCACAGTAGCCGCGATCTCGCGGAGGAGGTTCCCAGGCGGGTCGACACCCAGGTCCGACAGGGACGTTCGGCCCTGCGGTCCGGGTCGTCCGCCGCTGCGCGTGGGTCCCGGCCCCGACCAGGCTGGGGGCATGGATGTCGTGTCCCGTGACGGACGAACGGCCCAGGCCCCCTCTGCGCCGCCAGCGCCGTACACCGCCGCCTCCGCCGAGGTGCTGCACCGGCTGGGGACCGACGCTGAGCGCGGCCTCGACCAGCACGAGGCACACGACCGGCTGTCGCGGCTCGGACCCAACGCACTCGCAGCGCCTCGCCGCGACCCGCTCGTCCTGCGGATGCTGCGCCAGGTCCACAGCCCCCTGATCTACGTGTTGCTGGCCGCAGCGGCCACGACCGCCGTGCTCGGCGAGTACGTCGACGCCGGCGTCATCCTCGGCGTGGTGCTGGTCAACGCGCTGGTCGGTTTCGTGCAGGAGTCGAAGGCCCTCGAGGCACTCGACCACCTCCGCTCCCTGGCCCACACCGAGACCCGCGTCCTTCGCGACGGGAGCGTCCGCACCGTCACCTCCGAGGACCTCGTCACCGGCGATCTGGTCCTCCTCGAGGCCGGCGAGAAGGTGCCGGCTGACCTGCGCGTCCTCGACGCCACCCAGGTGCTCGTCGACGAGTCCGCCCTGACCGGGGAGTCGGTGCCGGTGGACAAGCTGGATGCGGTCCTCGCCGCAGCGACCCGGGTGGCGGACCGCAGCAACATGCTCTACGCGGGCAGCTTCCTGCGGTCCGGTTCGGCCCGCGCCGTGGTCGTCGCCACGGGCAGCGACACCGAGCTCGGCGCGATACACCGCCTGGTCAGCGGGGCCACGGTGCTCGCCACGCCCTTGACCCGCAAGCTGGCGCACTTCAGCGCCGTCCTGACGATGGTGATCGTCGCGCTGGCCGCGGTCGCGTTCGCGATCGGGACCGCCCGCGGCGAGGACGCACCGACGATGTTCACGGCCGCGGTCGCTCTCGCGGTGGGCGCCATCCCGGAGGGACTCCCCGCGGCGGTCACGATCACCTTGGCCATCGGGGTCAAGCGCCTGGTCTCGCGCAACGCGGTCGTACGCTTGCTGCCGGCGGTCGAGACCCTCGGCGGGACCACCGTCATCTGCACCGACAAGACCGGCACCTTGACCACCAACCAGATGACGGTGCGCGCCATCTGGACCCCCGACGGCTCCTACGACGTCAGCGGCGCCGGCTACTCACCCGACGGCGACGTGACCCACGACGGCACCGAGGTCGACGTGGCCACCCTCGCTGCGCTGCGGTGGTGCCTGGTCGCCGGGACCGCGTGCAACGACGCTGCGGTCAGCCTCATCGACGAGGAGTGGCAGATCGCGGGTGACCCGACCGAGGCGGCGATGAAGGTCGTCGCACTCAAGACCGGCGTGCACGACGCCGGCGAGCTCGGACACAGCCGGGTGGCCACGGTGCCGTTCGACTCGCGGACCCGCTACATGGCCACCCTGCACCGCGACACCGACAGCGAGCACGACAGCGAGCACGACAGCGAGCGCCGCATCCTGCTCGTCAAGGGCGCTGTGGAACAGGTGGCCGGGCTGTGCCACGGCTGGCTGCGCAGCGACGGGACCACCGGACCGCTCGATGTCCGCGCGGTCGAGTCCGCTGCCGAGGTGCTGGCAGGTCGCGGCATGCGGGTGCTCGCGACCGCGGTCGACCTCCGGGCGGCGTCCGATGCGACGACTGCAGCAGACCTGGGCGGAGGGCTGGTGCTGACCGGGCTGCAAGCCATGATCGACCCGCCCCGGCCCGCGGCGACCGCGGCCGTGGCCGCCTGCCACGCCGCCGGCATCGAGGTCAAGATGATCACCGGCGACCACGCAGCGACCGCGGCCGCCGTCGCTGCCGAGGTCGGTGTCGAGGACCGCCCCGTCGAGGAGCGGGTCGTCGTCACCGGGGCCGAGCTCGCCGCCATGAGCGGCGCGGAGTACACCGCAGCGGTCTCCGGCTCACGGGTCTTCGCCCGGGTGTCGCCGGAGGAGAAGCTGCGCCTGGTCGAGGAGCTGCAGAAGCGTGGTCACGTCGTGGCCATGACCGGGGACGGCGTCAACGACGCTCCCGCGCTGCGTCGAGCCGACATCGGGATCTCCATGGGTCGCGGTGGGACGGAGGTCGCGAAGGACGCCTCCGACATGGTGCTGGCCGACGACGACTTCGCGACCATCGAGGCCGCGGTCGAGGAAGGTCGTGGCGTCTTCGACAACCTGACCAAGTTCATCGTCTGGACGCTGCCCACCAACATGGGCGAGGGGCTCGTCATCCTCGTCGCGATCCTGTTCGGTGGTGCGCTGCCGATCCTGCCGACCCAGATCCTGTGGATCAACATGACCACCGCGGTGGTCCTCGGGCTGACGCTGGCCTTCGAGCAGCACGAGCCCGGGATCATGCAGCGACCGCCGCGAGCCCCCGACCTCCCGCTGCTCACCCGCGCCCTGGTCTGGCGCACAGCACTGGTCGCGGGCCTGCTCGTGGCAGCGTCGTGGTGGGTGTTCGTCTCCGAGCAGGGCCGGGGCGCGGGCCTCGCGGAGGCGCGGACCGCTGCGGTCAACGTCTTCGTCGCCGTCGAGATCGCCTACCTCCTCAGCTGTCGCTCCCTGACGCGCGCCTCCTGGCGCCTCGGGTTGCTCACCAACCGATGGGTCGTGGGAGGCGTGCTCCTCCAGGTCCTCCTCCAGGCGGCATTCACCTACCTACCCGTGATGAACGACGTCTTCGGCACCGCGCCGCTCGAGGCCACTGCGTGGTTGAAGATCGCGGGCGTCACCGCTGTGGTCTCCCTGGTCGTGGCCGTCGACAAGGGTCTCTCGCTCCGACTCCGGGGCGCCCCGACGGAGTCGAGAGCAGCGGGTCAGGTACCCGTGCCGGAGCCGCGCCCCTCGTCGTAGTCGCCCCGCCGGTGTCCGGCTGGCGTCGGCGCGGGCTCAGGCCCGGGTGATCGCCTGCAGCACGTGCAGGCGCGACGCCCGTACGGCCGGGGCGACGGCGGCGATGATCCCGACGAGGACCGAGGCGCCCAGCATCATGACGATCAGGCTCCAGGGGATGCCCAGGTCGGTGAGCCCCTCAGCGCGCAGGCCGTAGCGCAGCGCGACCCCGAGGCCGACGCCCAGCACGGTGCCGAGCACCGCGCCGAAGACGGCTGTGGCGACGGCTTCGATCGTGATCATCGCGCCCAGCTGACGTCGTCCCAGGCCGACTGCTCGCAGGAGCCCGATCTCTCGGGTGCGTTCGAGGACCGAGAGGGCGAGGGTGTTGATGATGCCGAGCACGGCGATGACGACGCTGAACAGGAGCAGCACGTAGAGGAGGTTGACCACCAGGTCGATCGAGCTGCCTTGTGCGTCCGCGAACTGCTCGGCGTTCTGGACCTCGACGACGAGGTAGGGGGCCACGGCCGTCTCGAGGGCGGTGCGCAGCGCCGCCAGGTCCGCAGAGGTCTCGGCGCGCACGAAGACCTGTTGGTCGCTGCGCTGGGCGGCGGGCACCGCCTGCTCGTAGAGGGCGCGGTCCACGAGCACGTGGAGGCTGAAGCCCTGGTTGTCCTCGTAGATGCCCGTGATGACGAGCTCCTCGCCGGTCAGGACGCCGAGGGTGGCGCTCACCTCGTCTCCGACGGACCAGCCCTGTTCCGCAGCTGTGCTCTCGTCGACCATCACGCCGTTGCCCGCGAGGTCGGCGAGGGCGCCCGCGGCCATGTCGACGTCAAAGGTGTCGGCGACGTCAGCCGCTGTCGCAGCGGTGGCGGCGCTCGAGAAGCCGTCGATGCGGATCGGGACCTGGCTGATCGCCGCCACCGCGTCGACCCCGTCCAGGTCTCGCACGATCGGGGCGAGGGTGGCGGGTACCGGGGAGAGTCCCCCGCTGAGCGCGAAGTCGGCGGTGAGCTCCTCGGACACACCTTCGGTCACGCTGGCTCGGACGCTGTCTGCGAGCACCGAGATGCCGGCGACCAGGGCGAGCCCGACCATCAGGGCGCTGGCCGTGGCCGCCGTGCGCCGCGGCACCCGCAGGGTGTTCTGTCGCGCCAAGCGACCCACGACGCCCACGGCCGCGACGAACGGCGCGCACACCGCGCGCACGACCGGGGTGGCTGCCCAGGGAGCGATGACGAGCACGCCCAAGGTCGCGACGAACGCCGCACCGCCGGCGCCGGCCCACGCGACCTCGTCACGGGTCACGGTCAGGAGCAGACCGACCGCGCCGCACACCAGCATCGCCGCGCCGATGAGGCCACGGCGTCGCACGCTGCCGGCTCGCCCGGGCTGGTCGCCCCGCATCGCGGCCACCGGCGCCGTGCGCGCAGCACGCCTGGCGGGAAGCACCGCCGCGACCACCGTCACCGCGACACCGACGAGCATGCTGATCCCCAACGTGGAGGCAGACACGGGCAGGTCGTTGCCGAGGTCGACGTCGAGCAGTCCCCGTATCCCAGCCAGTGCGCCCCAGGCGACCAGGACACCCAGGCCCATCCCGAGCAGGGATCCGACGATCCCGACGATGACCGCCTCGCCCAGGACTGCGCGCAGCACCTGACCGCGCGAAGCGCCGAGGGCGCGCAGCAGCGCCAGCTCGCGGGCGCGTTGGCCCACCAGCATGGCGAAGGTGTTGATGATGATGAAGCCGCCGACGAACAGGGCGACGGCCGCGAAGACGAGCAGGAAGGTCGTGAAGAAGCCCAGGCCTTCCTGGACCGCGTCCTCGCTCTCAGCCTGCACCGCCTCGCCGGTGACCGCCTCGGCCGACGCCGGGAGCACCGCCGACACGGCCACCTGCAGCTGCTGCTGGTCGACGCCGTCCTTCGCGGTGACCGTCAGCGACGTGACGGTGCCGTCCGGGGCGAAGAGCTCACGCGCGGTGTCGTCGTCGACCAGCACGGCGGTGGCGCCGAACAGGGTCCCGAAGGACACCTCGCCGGTGATGGTCACCGACCCGGTGCGGCCTCCGATGACTGCGCGCGTGGTGTCACCGACGGCGAGGCCGCTCTTGGCGAGCGTGGCGCTCTCGACCGCCACCTCGTCGGGGGCTCCGGGGCCACGCCCGTCGACCAGGGTGAAGGCCGGGTCGTCGACGGCGAAGGCGAAGGCGAGGCCGGGCGCGCCGCTGTTGCGGACCGGTCGGCCGTCGCTGCCGGCGATGACTCCCGTCCCGGCGAGGTCGGGTGAGACCCGGGCGACGCCGTCCACCGCAGCGACCGTCTCGACCAGGCCCAGCGGTACGCCGGGCCGCAGGCCGTCCGAGACGTCGTCGGTCTCGACCTCGACACCGCGGACCGAGACGTCCTGGCCGGCCGAGGCACCGGCGATGAGACCGTGCAGCGCGCCGTCGATGCTGTCGCGGAGCACGAACGTGCCGGTGACGAACGAGACGCCCAGCATCACCGCGGCCGCGGTCAGCAGCAGGCGCAGGACGTGTCCCTGGAGCCCGCGCAGCGTCACCCGCAGCATCAGCTGTCCGCGTCGTCGGGGGTGAGGGCTTGGATCTGCGCGAGGACGGTGGCGAGGTCGGGCCGCGCGAGGTCGGCGACCAGGCGACCGTCGGCCAGGAAGATGACCCGGTCGGCGAAGGTCGCCGCCGAGGGGTCGTGGGTGACCATGACGATGGTCTGGCCGAAGTCGTCCACGGAGGCCCGCAGGAACCGCAGGATCTCGCGGCTCGCGTGGGAGTCGAGGTTGCCGGTGGGCTCGTCGGCGAAGACGATCGCTGGTCGCCCGAGCAACGCACGGGCACAGGCGACCCGCTGTTGCTGGCCCCCGGACATCTCATCCGGGCGGTGTCCGAGCCGGTCGCGCAGGTCGAGGGTGTCGACCACGGTGTCGAACCACTGCTGGTCCACGGCCCGGCCGGCGATGTCCAGCGGGAGGGTGATGTTCTCCCGGGCCGTCAGGGTCGGGACCAGGTTGTAGGCCTGGAAGACGAAGCCCAGCCGGTCGCGTCGCAACCTGGTCAGGGCCCGGTCCTTGAGGTGGCTGATGTCGGTCCCGTCGATGAAGACCTGCCCTGCGGACGGGGCGTCGAGGGCCGCCATGCAGTGCATGAGCGTCGACTTGCCGGATCCGGAGGGTCCCATGATCGCCGTCAGTCGACCGCGCTCGAAGTCCACGGACACGCGGTCGAGGGCGGTGACCATCGCGTCGCCCTCGCCGTAGGTCCTGCTCAGCGCGACGGCCCGAGCCACCGGCACGGCGTCGAGGTCCTCGCGGTCCGGCCGGCCGGCGACGGCCCGAGCCACCGCGGTCATGCGGGCTGCCCGACGCGCACGGCAGTGACCTGGGTGCCCGCCGCGCCGGAGACGACGTCGGCCACGTCGAGCAGCGACCCGATGGCTGCGCGTCCACCGGTGTCGGTCGCGAAGGCACAAGCAGCGGTGACCTTGGGCCCCATCGAGCCGTCAGGGAAGTCGCCGGCGCGGAGGTTGGCGGCGCTGACGTGGCGGATCGGGTGCTGCTCGGGCGTCCCGTAGTCGGTCATCACGGCTGCTACGTCGGTGAGCATCACGAGCAGGTCCGCCTCGAGCCGGGTCGCGACGAGGGCGGCGACGTGGTCCTTGTCGACGACGGCGTCGACCCCCTGCAGGCCGTGCGGCTGGTCGAGCACGGGGACCCCTCCCCCGCCGGCCAGCACGACCGTGGTGCGGTGCTGCAGCAGGATCCGAGCGGTGTCGATCTCGACGATGCGTACCGGCAGTGGCGAGGCCACGACCCGGCGCCACGCGGAGCCGTCGAGACGCACCGACCACCCGCGCCGCTCGGCGTGGTCTCGAGCCGTCGCCTCGTCGTAGCCGGCTCCGACGAACTTCGTCGGGTGCGCGAACGCCGGGTCGGCGGCGTCGACGACGGTCTGCGTCACGAGCGTCACGACCGGCGAGGTCAGGCCGGCGTTGGTCAGCGCCTGCTGCAGCCAGTAGCCGATCAGGCCCTGGGTCTCGGCGACGAGCTCGCTGAACGGGTAGGGCTCGCTCAACGTGCTGTCAGCCGCGGACTCCAGGGCGAGCATCCCCACCTGCGGTCCGTTGCCGTGCACCAGGACCAGCTCGTGCTCGGCCGCGATCGCCGCCAGGGCGGGGGCGGCCTGCGCGACGTGCTCGATCTGGATGGCGGAGTCCGGCTTCTCACCACGCTGGAGCAGCGCGTTGCCCCCGAGCGCGACCACGATCCTCATCGCGGGCCACCCAGGGTGGCGACCAGGACGGCCTTGATGGTGTGCATCCGGTTCTCGGCCTGGTCGAACACGATCGAGGCCTCGGACTCGAAGACCTCGTCGGTCACCTCGAGCGCGGTGAGACCGGTCTGCCGGTAGAGCTCCTCGCCGACCTCCGTGGCTCGGTCGTGGAACGCAGGCAGGCAGTGCATGAACTTCACCGCAGCGTTGCCGGTGTCGGCGAGCATCTGGGTGGTGACCTGGTAGGGCGTGAGCAGGGCGATGCGCTCGCCCCATGCCTCGACGGGCTCGCCCATGGAGACCCAGACGTCGGTGTAGACGAAGTCGACGCCGCGGAGCCCGCTCTCGATGTCGTCGGTGAGCGTGATCCGCGCACCGGTCTCCTCGGCGATCACCCGGGCCGCCTCGACGACGTCGTCGGGGGTCGACAGGGAGACCGGGGAGACGATCCGCACGTCCATGCCGAGCATGGCGCCGGCGACCAGCAGCGAGTTGGAGGTGTTGTCGGCAGCGTCACCGACGAAGGCGAACGAGATCTCGCTGTCGGGCTTGTCGCTGTGCTCGCGCATCGTGAGCATGTCGCACAACGACTGCGTCGGGTGCCAGTGGTCGGTGAGTCCGTTCCAGACCGGTACGCCGGCGTGGCGGGCCAGGGTCTCGGCCGTCTCCTGGCTGAAACCGCGGTACTCGATGCCGTCGTACATCCGGCCCAGGACCCGGGCGGTGTCGGCGGCCGACTCCTTGTGTCCCAGGTGGGAACCGGTGGGGTCGAGGTAGGTGACGTGGGCGCCCTGGTCGTGGGCGGCGACCTCGAAGGCGCAACGGGTGCGGGTGGAGGCCTTCTCGAAGATCAGGGCGATGTTGCGGCCACGCAGCCGCTGCATCTCGCGGCCCTGCTTCTTGTCCGCCTTGAGGTCCTGCGACAGGGCGAGCAACGAGCGCCACTCGTCGGCAGTGAAGTCGAGCTCCTTGAGGAAGCTGCGACCGCTCAGGTCGAGGGCGCCCGTCGGCGCGTCGGCCGCGTGGTGAGCCCCATCCGTGGCCGCAGCCGTGGACGGGTCAGCAGTGGTGGTCATGCCGACACCTCGGCGGTGACGGCGTCGCGCTCGATGGGGCAGGTCATGCAGCGCGGGCCGCCGCGGCCACGTCCGAGCTCTTCACCCACCACGGGCACGACGGTGATCCCTTCGTCGGCGAGGTAGCGGTTGGTGACGGTGTTGCGCTCGTAGCCGAGGACGACACCGGGGGCCACGGCCAGGAAGTTGTTGCCGTCGTCCCACTGCTCGCGTTCGGCGCCACGCTGGTCGATGCGGGTGCGCAGCAGTCGCACCTTGTCGACGCCCAGGGCGTCGGCCACGACCGCGAAGAGCTCCCTGTTCTCCTCGATCTTGAAGTCGCCGCCCTCGCCGACCCGGTGCAAGGTGAAGGAGCGGAGGTCGGCCGGCAGGTAGGGGAAGACCGAGAAGGCGTCGTGGTCGACCATCGTCATGACCGTGTCGAGGTGCATGAACGTCCGCTCGCGCGGCAGCTCGACGACGATCACCGTGTCGACCGTTCCGGCGCGGAACAGGTTGCGGGACAAGATCTCGATGCCTTGGGGGGTTGAGCGTTCGCCCATCCCGATCATCACGGCCCGGTTGCCGATGACCGTGATGTCGCCGCCCTCGATGGTCGCGCTCTCGTGGCTCAGTGCGTCGTTGCCGTAGAGGAAGTCGACGGGCGCGGCGGTGAACATCGGGTGGAAGTTGTAGACGACCCGTGAGTTGATCGTCTCGCCCTGACGGGCGGCCTTCGCCATCGGGTTGACCGACACCGCGTCGTAGATCCAGGCCGAGTTGTCACGCTGGAACAGGTGGTTGGGCAGTGGACGGAGCAGGAAGTCGTCGGGGCGCAGGTAGTCCATCAACAGGCTGGGTGCGTGCAGGAGTGCGCTGACGTCGCGCTTGAGGACTCCGCCGATGAGCAGCTCCGCGAGCACCGGGGCCGGGGTCGTGGCGACGAGCTCGTCGAGCGGCGCGTCGAGTGCGGGTCCGAACCGGGTGGCCGTGGTCAGGACCTCCTGGACGAACTCACGCGCTCCTGGCACGTCGAGTGCCTCGGTGAGCAGTGTGGAGAACTCGTGGACCTGCACGTCGTGCTCCTGCAGCTGCACGACGAAGGCGTCGTGCTCGGTGCGAGCGCGGTCGGCCCACATCACGTCGTCGAACAACAGCTCATCGACGTTGGCGGGGGTCAGGCGGCTCAGCTCGAGGCCGGGTCGGTGCACGATCGCCTGCTTGAGGACTCCGACCTCGGAGTCGACGTGGAAGGTCATCAGTTCGGGCCTTTCGAGAGGGTGACGGAGGAGCCCGGGTGCGGCGGGACGGGCTCGGGGACGGTCATGGTGCTGCGCATGGCCAGGTAGACCGGGATGCCGACGAGTGAGGCACCGCCGGCCATCAGGAACGGGCCCCAGACGACGTACCAGGAGCTGCCGGTGTTGCGGGAGTAGTAGATGAAGGCCAGCGACATCAGCAGGGCCACCGCCGCCACGGCGAGGTCGAGGACCAGGCGCGGCGTGTGCCCGGCCTGGTGGTCGTGCCAGCGCCACGTGATCTGGGCGAGCGCAGAGAACGCGAACGGGATCGCTGCGGTGATGCCGGTCATCAGGACCAGGGTGGTGAAGACCGACGCCCCGTTGGTGCCGAGGTAGCTGATGACGACGGCGATCGAGGCGAGCCCGGTCGAGGCGATGATGCCGAAGGCGGGGACACCGCGACGTGACAGGGTTCCGAACCGCTTCGGGAACAGCCCGTCCTTGGCGGCTGCCAGCGGCATCTCGGCGCAGATCATGGTCCAGCCGTTGAGGGCGCCGATGCCCGAGACGATGACGGCCAGGGCCACCAGGTTGCCGGCCCAGGCGCCGCTGCCCACGATCGAGTCGGCGGCTGCTGAGTAGGAGGCCCTGTTGCTGTCGATGGCGAGCGCGCTGGCCGGCAGGATGCCGAAGACGGCCACCAGTGAGAGCAGGTAGACGACACCGCTGGCCAGGGTGCCGAAGATCGTCGAACGGCCCACGTTGCGGGCCGGGTCGCGGACCTTGCGGGCCGCCACCGAGGCGGTCTCGACGCCGAGGTAGCTGAACAGGCAGATCGCCATCGCGCCGCCGATGGCGGACAGGTCGCTCTCGCCGCTGGTGTTGAACGGGGTGTAGTTGCCGGAGCTGATGAAGAACAGGCCGACCGTCGACATCAGGGCCAGGGGCACGAACTTCAGCACCGTGGTCCACACCTGGAGGACGCCCATGTTGTGCACGCCCGTCAGGTTGACGGCCGCGGGTATCCACAGACCGACCAGGGCGATGGCGATGGACCACACGACGGTGCTGTCCTTGTTGACGAACGTCTCGACGTAGTAGACCCAGCCCACCACGATGGCGGCGTTGCCAGCCCACGCCGTGATCCAGTAGGACCAGGCGTTGCTGAAGCCGAGACCGTTGCCGAAGGCGACCCTGGCGTAGGCGTAGGGACCACCGTCGGCCGGTAGGCGACGCGACATGACGGCGAACAACATGGCCAGAGCGCCGGCCCCGATGGTGGCGACCAGCATGGCGACGAGGCTGATCGGCCCGTAGCTCGCGATCGCGTAGGGCAGGCTGAAGATCCCGACGCCGATGATGCTGCCCATGACCAGCGCGGTCGACTGGGGGAGTCCGAGCCGCTCACCCTCCTCGGGTGGTGCCACGTCCGGTCGGTGCTCGATCTGCGTCATCTGTCCCTCCCCGCGGAGGGGACCCCCCGACGCTGCTCACGCAACCACCGGCCGGCTCGGGCCGAGCAGTGCCGAAGGTCCCCGTCTGGTCGTCAAAGGTCTGCACCGACGTCCCGCTCGTCCTGGCCCACCGACCAGGGACCATCGGCCCTGTCGCGACCCCACGACGGCTGTGAGGGTGGAACGGTCCGTCGTCCGCCGTCCGTCCGTGCTTGCACCACGAGGAGCTCCCCATCGATCCGAAGATCCGCGTCTACCTGCTCGACGACCACGAGGTCGTGCGCCAGGGCCTGCGCGCCCTGCTGGAGAGCAGCGGCGACATCGAGATCGTGGGCGAGTCCGGATCAGCGGTCGAGGCCGCCAGCCGGATCCCGGCGCTGCTTCCAGACGTGGCCGTGCTCGACGGCCGTCTGCCCGACGGCTCGGGAGTCGAGGTGTGCCGAGAGATCCGCTCGATCGACCCGTCGATCAAGGCCCTCATCCTCACGTCGTACAACGACGACGAGGCACTGTTCGCCGCCATCATGGCCGGCGCCGCCGGATACGTGCTGAAGGAGATCAAGGGCAACGACCTGGTCACCGCGATCAGACAGGTCGCGGACGGCAAGTCGCTCATCGACCCCTCCCTCACCGCGCGGGTGCTCGATCGGCTCCGACACCCGACGACGACCGCCCCGGAGTTCTCAGGCCTCACCGACCAGGAGCTGAAGCTCCTGGCCCTGATCGCGGAGGGCATGACCAACCGGCAGATCGGCGAGCGGATGTTCCTGGCTGAGAAGACCGTGAAGAACTACGTCTCGAGCATCCTGTCCAAGCTGGGCCTCGAACGGCGGACCCAGGCCGCCGTGATGGCCTCCAAGCTGCTCGGCGCGAGCCACTAGATCCGTGACCAGTGACCCTGCGAGTCCCGACGGCGCCAGCCAGACCGGACCGTCAGCGCCTTTCGACGCCCTGGGCGCGCTGCG
This sequence comes from Nocardioides sp., assembly GCA_025964985.1. GTDB lineage: Bacteria > Actinomycetota > Actinomycetes > Propionibacteriales > Nocardioidaceae > Nocardioides. Next base: position 46,427 of record JAOPXU010000412.1, on the reverse strand, counting down.
GGTGCGCCGGCATCCAGCGGTCCTTGCCCACGAGACCGCTCGCGCCGCTGACGTACAGGTCAGGGTGGCCGACCTCATCACCCGGTTCGCCGGCTCGATGCCCTTCGTCTACGTCCACGTCGTGGTCTTCGCGACCTGGATGCTCGTCATGGAGCAGACCCCGTGGCCGACGCTCACCCTCGTCGTGTCGTTGGAGGCGATCTTCCTGTCGACGTTCGTGATGATCGGACAGAACCGACAGGCCGAGTTCCAACGCGCCAAGGCGGACCACGACTTCCGGACCCAGGAGCTCGAGCTGCACGGCAACACCGAGTCGATGCGGGTCATCGAGCGCCACGTCCGCGAGATCCACGAGAGCGTGACGGTGGCCGGACCGGGCCGACCGGACCTGTCGGCGCGCTGACGGGCGCCGCGGGCCCGTCGTGCGACTCAGGCCCACTCGGTCTGGAAGACCCACTCGCCGGACGACGCCGATCGAGACGGACTGGGCAGCAGCACCGGGCAGCCCGACCGGTGCACGAGCGAGCGAGCGACGGGACCGAGAGTCCCTCCACCCGCGCGGTGTCGGTGGTGACGTCCGAGGACCAGGGCCGCGGAGTCGCTCGACGTCTCGCGCAGCACCGAGACCGGCAGGCCCTCGGTGACCTCGATCGATGTCTCGACCGTCGGAGCTGAGGAGACCTCCAGGCCGTCGAGGCGGTGAACAGTGGTCTCCAGGAGATCACGGGCCTCGGCGTGCTCGCTCCGCTCGGCGACGTGGACGACTCGGAGCCGGCCCCGGACCGACTGGGCGAGGCTCCTGGCCTCACTGATCAGCGCACCGTTCGTGAGGGGGTCCTTGACCCCGACGCTGATCGTGGCGAAGGGGGCCGGCGGGTCGACAGGGGCGGGCAGCCGCGGGACCGAGAAGACCGCCACCGCCACCTGGTCGGCCAGCTGGGCGCAGACCTCACCTCCACTGGGAGCCCAGGCGGGCTGGTCGGACTGCTCCACGACGAGGTAGGCGGCCGAAGCGACGCCGGCGAGGACGCGATCGACGATCTGGCCGTGCGCGAGCTCACCGGAGACCGGGACGGCGTCACGCACGAGCTCACGCGCTCGGACCCCAGCCCGGTGCAGGACCTGCGCGCCCGACGGCCCTGGGGGCCCGTGGGGCGGGCGCAGCGGAGGAACGGCACCCGGCGCGAGCTCCACGACATGCAGCAGGTGCAGGGGTGCCCCGGTGCGGACGGCGAGCCGGGCACCGAGGAGCAGGGCTGCCTGCGACCCGGACGGCCCTACGGCCACGACGACGGAACGCGGACGTGGTGGACGGGCGATCGAGGCAGCGATGACGCGATCATCGTCGCGGCGCAGCAGGCCGGGCAGAGGCGAAGGTCCCGCACACGGATCGGGGACCTAGGGCCCGTGGCTGGTGGCCCAGTGGCCCTGCAGGGCCCGCCTCGGCGGAGGCACGCTGGAGGCAGCGCACCCACCGCGGTGCACCCGCCACGAGAGGCCCGCCATGAAAGCAGCAGTCGTCACGTCGTACACGGAGCCGATCACGATCGAGGAGCGCGACGTCCCGGTGCCGGCACCTGGGCAGGTGCTGGTCCGCCTGGAGACCTGCGGGCTGTGCCACACCGACATCCACGCCGCTCGCGGGGACTGGCCCGTGCAGCCGCCGCTGCCGTTCGTGCCGGGCCACGAAGGCATCGGCATCGTCGAGCAGCTCGGCGCGGGGGTCACCTCGCGCTGGATCGGCGAGCGGGTGGCGATCGCCTGGCTGGCCTCGGCCTGCGGCGCCTGCCGCTACTGCGTCGACGGTCGCGAGACCCTCTGCGAGCAGCAGCAGAACAGTGGCTACTCCGTCGACGGCGCCTTCGCCGAGTACGCCGTCGCGCAGGCCTCCCACGTCGTACCCGTGCCCGACGGGGTCAGCTCGATCGACGCGGCGCCCCTGACCTGTGCCGGGCTGACGACCTACAAGGCGATGAAGGTGGCGCGGATCGCCCCCACCGAGCGGGTCGGTGTCTTCGGCATCGGCGGCCTGGGTCACCTGGCGATCCAGTACGCGCAGATCATGGGCGGCACGGTGGTGGCGATCGACGTCAAGCCCGACAAGCTCGCGCTCGCCCACGAGCTGGGCGCGAGCCACACCGTCAACGCCGGCGTCGTCGAGCCCGTCGAGGCGCTCCACGCCCTGGGCGGTCTCGACGTCGCCGTCGTCCTAGCCGCCTCGCCGCACGTCTTCGACCAGGCCTTCGCCTCGCTGCGTCGCGGGGGGCGTCTCGTGTGCCTGGCGCTGCCGGCCGACGGCGGCGCGATGACGGTGCCGATCTTCGAGACCGTCATCAAGGGGTTGTCCGTCATCGGATCGATCGTCGGCACCCGCCAGGACCTGGTCGAGGTGTTCGCCCTCCACGCCGCCGGCCGCACCCGCGTCGTCTCGCAGACCCGCGAGCTCGAGGACGTCAACGACGCCATCGCCGAGGTGCTCGCCGGCGACGTCCCCGCCCGCATCGTCTTCCAGTACGCGCACGCATCGGAGACGCTCGACCTGGTCCGATGACGTCCACGCCCGCGTCCTGTGTCGAGCTCGTCTGGATCCCGCTCGGTTCGGGACCCGGCTCGGCACTGGTGCGCGCCAGCGGCCGCGCCTTCGAGGCCCTCGCCGCCGCGCGCCAGCACCGGCGCCGCCAGCGGCTCTTCCACACGGCGCTCTCGGTCCGGGTGGACGGGGTGCGGTGGACGATCGAGATGACCCCCGACTGGAGCCCCAGCCGTGCGGACCGAGAGGTGGTGGTCCGGGGCCCGGTCGGGCTCCCCGTCCTCGGACGGAGCCGGTGCTTCCGCTACGCCGTGCACCGCTGGCGCGAGGGAGTCATCGGCGACCTCGCCTCAGCCGTCGACAGCCCCCAGCGGCTGAGCAGCGACCGGCACACCGCCCAGCTCCTCCTGGACCTGGTGGCTGCCGTCCCGGCGTACACCTGGGGTCGCGACGAGCAGCACGCCGGCGAGATGTGGAACTCCAACTCGGTCAACGCCTGGTTGATCGTGCGCAGCGGCCTCCAGGTCGACGGCCTGCACCCGCCCGACCACGGGAGGGCTCCGGGTTGGGCGGCCGGGCTCGTCGTCGCCCGCCGCGCCGGCGCCGGTGCTCCGACGCGTCCGTCCACCGCCCATGAGGCCAGGATGAGCGCCGGGCGAGGCCTCCGACACCGGCCAGCGCACGACGACGGGCCCACCTGATGGCGGTGCTGCCCGGTGACGAGCGCAGCGGCGTGCGCCGAGGACTGGGGCGTCTCTCCGCGCTGCTCCCGGTCCGAGCCGACGTCGAGGCCGTACGCCGGGCACCGGGCCGCGACCTCATCGCCGGCCTCACGGTCGCCGTGGTCGCCCTGCCGCTGGCGTTGGCCTTCGGGGCCGCCTCCGGCCTCGGGCCCGAGGCCGGGCTCGCGACCGCCGTGGTCGCAGGCATCGTCGCCGCCGTGTTCGGCGGTTCCAACGTCCAGGTCTCGGGGCCGACCGGGGCCATGACGGTGGTGCTGCTCCCCGTCGTCGCCGTGCACGGACCCGGTGGCGTGCTGATGGTGGGTCTGATGGCCGGCCTGTTCCTGATCGGCATGTCGCTGCTGCGCCTCGGGCGCTACGTGCGGTTCCTGCCGGTCTCGGTCCTCGAGGGCTTCACGGCAGGCATCGCCGTGGTCATCGCACTGCAGCAGCTTCCGGTCGCCCTGGGCGTCGAGGCGGAAGAAGGCAGCGAGAAGGTCTGGGCGGTCGCGTTCGACGCCGTTGTCCAGTTCGCGCACGAGCCGCACGCCGCACCCGTCGGGCTCGCGTCCGGTGTGGCGGCCCTGATGCTCTGGGGTGGGCGGTGGCGGCCTCGGCTGCCGTTCTCGCTGATCGGTCTCGCTGCGGCGAGCGGAGCGACGTCGGTCCTGGACCTGGACGTCGTGGTGCTGGGCCCCCTGCCCTCGACGCTGCCTGCGCCGTCCCTGGGGTTCGTCGACGCCGGCGCCCTCGGAGTCCTGGTCACCAGCGCTCTCGCGATCGCTGCACTGGCTGCCCTGGAGAGCCTGCTGTGCGCCACGGTGGCCGACGCGATGACGGTCGACGAGCACCACGACCCCGACCGCGAGCTCTTCGGCCAAGGACTGGCCAACATGGTCACCCCTCTCTTCGGCGGGGTCCCCGCCACCGCCGCCATCGCCCGCACCGCCGTCAACGTCCGCGCCGGCGCCAGGTCCCGGCTGGCCGCGATCACGCACTCGCTCACGCTGCTGGCGATGGTGCTCGTGGCCGGTCCCCTGGTCTCAGCACTGCCGCTCGCCGCGCTGGCCGGGGTCCTGTTCGCCACCTGCGTGCGCATGGTCGAGACCGGAGCCCTGCGAGCGCTGCTGCGCTCGACCCGGTCCGACGCCGCGATCGTGGTGCTGACCTTCGGGGTCACGGTCGCGGTCGACCTCGTGGTCGCGGTAGGCGTGGGGGTGGCCGTCGCCGTCGTGCTCGCTCTGCGGACGGTGGCGCGCTCCGCCAACATCGAGCAGGTGCCCCTCGCGGAGGAGGACGGCCAAGACACGCAAGGACACGCCCTCCTGGGCGAGCACATCGTCGTGTACCGCATCGACGGGCCGCTGTTCTTCGGTGCGGCCCACCGGCTGCTCGAGCTGCCCGACGTGTTCGACGTCGACGCCATCGTGCTGCGGATGTCGCGCGTCACCTCCATCGACGCCACGGGGGCACGGATGCTGGCCGACACGGTCGCCCGGCTGGAGCGCCGCAACGTCATCGTGCTCCTCTCCGGTCTGCAGCCCGGGCACGAGGACGTGATGGAGGCACTCGGCGACGTCGAGACGATGCGGTCCGAGGGCCGCATCCTGCACGACACACCCACGGCCATCGCCCGGGCGCGGCAGCTGCTGCAGGACGCGGGCCGCGCGGCGCCGGTCACGTCGCCCGACACCGCGGCCGGGGCCGATGGTCCCTGACGGTGCACGGTGCCGTCATGGTCCTCGGGGTCTCGCTCTCAGGGTCGGGCAGCACCGTGCGCACCCTCGCCGCGGCGTTCATCGCGATGGGCTGGGCGTTGCTGCACCGAGCGGGACGCTCGCCGCACCGAGGAGACGGCCGCCGGGCTCCTGTGGGTCGGGACGAGGGCCAGGACCTAGGTCCTCGCGAGGCGGGCCCGACGACCGTGTTGCGGCTCAACGAGCGTTCCTAGGGTCGACCCGACCCGCCGCGCCCACTCGAGCGCGGGGCGCCGGCCCACCCCAGGAGCACCCGTGGACCCGACTGACATCGCGCGCTGGCAGTTCGCGATCATCACCGTCTACCACTTCCTGTTCGTGCCGATCACGATCGGACTGACGGCGATCGTCGCCGGCTACCAGACAGCGTGGCTGCGCACCCGCAACCCGCAGTGGCTGCGCCTGACGAAGTTCCTCGGCAAGCTCCTGCTGATCAACTTCGCCATCGGGGTCGTGACCGGCATCGTCCAGGAGTTCCAGTTCGGGATGAACTGGAGCGACTACTCCCGGTTCGTCGGCGACGTCTTCGGCGCCCCGCTGGCGATCGAGGGCCTGTTGGCCTTCTTCCTCGAGTCGACGTTCCTCGGGCTCTGGATCTTCGGCTGGGACCGGCTGCCCGCCCGGATGCACCTCGCGTGCATCTGGCTCGTGCACCTCGGCACCCTCTTCTCGGCCTACTTCATCCTCGCTGCCAACTCCTGGATGCAGAACCCCGTCGGCTACGCCTACAACCCCGACACCGGCCGTGCGGAGATGAACGACTTCGCCGCCGTCCTGCTCAACAAGGTCCAGCTCGTCACCTTCCCGCACGTGCTGCTCTCGGCCTACCTCACCGCAGCGGCGTTCGTCGTCGCCGTGTCCTTCTGGAACATGCGCCGCCACGCAGACGGCTCCGGCGACCACCGGATGTACCGCTCGGCCGTGCGCACCGGCGCCGCACTGGTGCTGGTCAGCGGCATCGGGGGCGCGACCACCGGAGACCTGCAGGGCAAGGTGATGACCGAGGTCCAGCCGATGAAGATGGCCGCGGCCGAGGGCCTCTACGAGACCGAGTCACCCGCGTCGTTCTCGCTGGTCACCCTCGGGAGCCTCGACGGGTCCGAGGAGACCTTCGCCGTCAAGGTGCCGGGGCTGTTGTCCTATCTCGCAACCGGTGACCCGTCCGCGGAGGTGCGCGGCATCAACGACCTTCGCGCCGAGTACGAGGAGACCTACGGCCAGGACCCCGGCGAGGCCTACTACACGGCCGGCGACTACACCCCGCCCATCGCGGTGTCCTACTGGTCCTTCCGGCTGATGATCGGGCTCGGGCTGCTGGCCGCGGCTCTCGCCGCGTGGATCCTCTGGGCGACACGACGTCGAGCCCGGACCGCCCCCGGACGCCGGGTCCTCGCGGCTGCCGTGGCGCTCCCCTTCCTGCCGCTGCTCGCCAACTCGTTCGGCTGGATCTTCACCGAGGTCGGACGCCAGCCCTGGGCGGTGTTCGGGCTCATGACCACCGACCGGGCCGTCTCCCCCGGTGTGAGCACCTTCGAGGTGGTCGCCTCGCTGTCGGTCCTGACGCTGCTCTACGGCGTCCTCGCGGTCGTCGAGGTCCGCCTGCTCCTCACCTACATCGGTCGCGGCGCCGACCCGCTCCCGCTGCCCGGGGAGGACGATCCGGACGGCGCCGACCGTCGCCTCGCGTTCGCCTACTGAGCACTGCCGACCACGGCTGACCACCGCCGACCGCCCGCCCGCGACCCGCACCAGGAAAGCGTCACCCATGGAGCTCACCACCGTCTGGTTCGCCCTGATCGCCGTGCTCTGGATCGGCTACTTCGTCCTCGAGGGCTTCGACTTCGGTGTCGGCATGCTGCTCCCGGTGCTCGCCCGCGACGACACCGAGCGCCGCGTCATGATCAACACCATCGGCCCCGTCTGGGACGGCAACGAGGTCTGGCTGCTGGTCGCCGGCGGCGCCACGTTCGCGGCCTTCCCGGAGTGGTACGCCACCCTCTTCAGCGGGTTCTACCTGCCCCTGCTGCTGATCCTCGTGGCCATCATCGTGCGCGGCGTGGCGTTCGAGTACCGCGCGAAGCGCGACGACGCCACCTGGCGAGCCCGGTGGGACCTCGCGATCATCATCGGCTCGACCGTCCCGGCCGTGCTGTGGGGGGTCGCGTTCGGCAACATCGTCCGCGGCGTCCCGATCGACGCCGACCTCGAGTACGTCGGCGGCTTCTTCAACCTGCTCAACCCCTACGCCCTGCTCGGCGGCGTCACCACGGCGCTGCTCTTCCTCACCCACGGGGCCATGTTCCTGGCGCTGAAGACCGACGGGCCGATCCGGCACCGCGCCCGCGCCCTGGCCGTCCGCCTCGGCGTCGGCGCCGCCTCGGCCGCGGTCGCGTTCCTGGGCTGGACCCAGCTCGACACCGGCAGCGCGTCGTCGGCCATCGCCTTCGTGCTCGCCGCCGCCGCCCTGCTCGCCGGCGTCGCCGCCGCAGCCGCCGGCCGGGAGGGGTGGGGATTCCTCGGCACCTTCGTCGCGATCGGCCTGGCGGTCGCCGGGCTGTTCCTCGCTCTGTTCCCCGCCGTGATGCCGACCTCGCTCGCCACGGGCACGACGCTGACGACCACGAATGCGGCCGCGACGGCGTACACGCTCAAGATCATGACCGTCGTCGCCCTGGTCTTCACCCCGGTCGTCCTGGCCTACCAGGGATGGACCTACTGGGTGTTCCGCAAGCGGATCTCCGCACACCACATCCCCGTGACCGCCCTGCCGGCCCCGGCCGGCTCGTGAGGCCCTCGGACCCACGGGTGCGCGCCCAGCTCGCGCCCGCCGCGTCGGCCCTGGCCGGCGTCGTCGGCACCGGCGTGGTCACGACCCTGCTCGTGATCGCCCAGGCGTGGGTCGTCGCCGGACTGGTCGTCGCGGTCGTGCGTGCCGGCGACACCGCCACCTGGGGCGTCGCCGTCCTCGCCGTGCTCGGCGCCCGCGCCGGGGCCACCTGGCTGGGCGACGTCCTCGCCGCCAGGGCCGCCGCCACGGTCGGGACGTCGATGCGGCGACGGCTCCTGGACGCCGCGACGTCCCGGGACGAGCCCGGGACCACCGGCGCCACCGCGGTGCTGGTGACCCGGGGCGTGAGCTCGGCGGAGCCCTACCTGACCCGCTACGTGCCGGCGCTCGTGCTCGCCTGCCTGCTGCCTCCGCTCACCGTCGCCGCCATCGCCACCCAGGACCTGCTCAGCGCTGTCATCGTGCTCGCGACGCTGCCGCTGGTGCCGGTGTTCGGGGCGCTCGTCGGACTCGCCACGCGCGACCGGGCTCGCGAGCAGTGGGCCGAGATGACCTCGCTGTCCGGTCACTTCCTCGACGTCGTCCGCGGCCTGCCCACGCTCGTCGCCCACCGACGGGCGCAGGTCCAGGCCGACCGGATCGGCGAGATCACCCAGCGCTACCGCAGGGCCAGCGCGCGCACGCTCCGGCTCGCGTTCGCCTCCTCGGCGGTGCTCGAGCTGGTCGCCACCTTGTCGGTCGCGCTGGTCGCCGTGACGGTGGGCGTTCGGCTGGCCGCCGGCGACCTCAGCCTGCAGACGGCCCTCGTGGTGCTGCTCCTCGCCCCGGAGGCCTACTGGCCGCTGCGCAAGGTCGGTGCCGAGTTCCACGCCGCAGCCGAGGGGGTCGCGACGTTCGAGCAGGCCGACGCCCTGGTCGAGCAGGCCGCTCCGGCTGGCGGCACCCGGGGCTGTGCTGCCGCGGCCGAGGCCCCTCTCGTCGTGCGCGACCTCACCGTCGTGCACCCCGGCCGGACCCGGCCGGCGCTCGAGCGCCTCGACGCGAGGTTCGCTCCACGTGGCGTCACCGTGGTCACCGGACCGTCCGGCTGCGGGAAGTCGACGCTCCTGGCCGCCCTGGCCGGGCTGCTGCCGCCCACCTCGGGCGCCGTGCAGGCCGGCGGCGTCGCCGTCGGCGGGTCGGCTTGGCAGTCGCAGATCGCCTGGCTGCCCCAACGTCCGCTGTTCGTCGAAGGCAGCATCGCCGACAACCTCCGCATCGCCGCCCCCGGCGCCGGGGACGAGCCGCTGTGGGACGCCCTGCGCCGCGTGGCCCTGGAGGAACGCGTCCGCGCGCTCCCCGGCGGGCTCGCCTGCACCCTCGGTGAGGACGGGGTCACCCTCTCCGCGGGCGAGCGGGCTCGGCTCGCGCTGGCCCGCGTCGTCCTGGCCCGCCGGCCGTGGGTGCTCCTCGACGAGCCCACCGCCCACCTCGATCCCCTCACCGAACAGGTCATCGCTGACACGATCGTCGATCTCGGCAGGACCAGCGGCGTCGTCGTGGTCGCCCACCGCCCCGCCATCATCGCCCTCGGCGATCACGAGGTCTCCCTGGCCGCCCCCCGGGAACGGCCCGTCCCGGCCCCCTCGACGTCCACGCGCCCCGTGCGCGCCGTGCGCGCGGTGCGCCTAGGCCGACCACCGGTGGCGCCCGACGTCGAGGCCGGCGGGCGACCCCGCTTCCTGCTCAGCGCCGTCCTGGGGTCGCTGGCGTCGGCCTCGGGGGTGGCGCTCACGGCGACGGCCGGCTGGCTGATCGTGCAGGCCTCGACCCGCCCGGCGGTGCTGACCCTCCTGGTGGCGATCGTGGCGGTGCGGGCCTTCGGTCTGGCCCGGCCCGTCCTGCGCTACGCCGAGCGTCTGCGCTCCCACGACGACGCACTGCGGGTGCTCGCAGATCGACGGGTCCAGGTCTACCGCTCGCTCATCCCGCTCACGCCGGCCCGACTCGGACGACGCCGCGGCGACGTGCTCACCTCGATCGTCGACGACGTCGACAGCGTGGTCGACCGCGAGCTGCGGGTCGTCCTCCCGGTCCGCACGTACGCCGCGGTCGGCACGCTCGCGACCGTCGTCGCCGCTCTGCTGCTGCCGACGGCCGGCCTGACGGTGGGCCTGGGCTGCGCGGTCGGTGGCGGCGCCGCGTACCTGGTCGCGCGCACCGGCACGCGACGGGCCGAGCGCGAGGTCGTCGAGACCCGCGCCGCGATGTCGGTCTCGGTCGTCGACACCCTGCACAACGCCGTCGAGCTGCGCATGTGGCAGGCCGTCGCACCCGCGGTCGACCGGGTCTCCCTGCTCAGCGACCGGCTCGGCCGCGGGTCACGCACCGCCGCAGCCTGGACCGGCGTGGCCCGTGCGGTCGTGCTGGTCGCCTCCGGCGTCGCGCTCGTCGCCACCGCCGAGGTCGCCCGGGCCGCCGTCGCGCAGAGCTCACTGTCGGCTCCGATCGCCGCCCTGCTCGTCCTGCTGCCCATCGCCCTGCTCGAGGTCGTCCTCCCGATGGCTGACGCCGGCGCGTTGGCCGTCCGCACTGCTGCCGCCCAGCAACGCCTGCGGCGACTCGAACGCTCCGCCCCCGCGGTGCGCGACACCGTCACGGTCTCGCCGCCGTCGTCGCACGGGCTGGCGGTGGACCGGATGCGCGCCGGGTGGACTCGAGACGCACGGCTGACCCGCGAGGTGTCGCTCGCTCTCTCTCCCGGCGGACGGATCGCGGTCCGTGGGCCGTCGGGGTCGGGCAAGAGCACCCTCGCCGCGGTGCTCCTGCGCTTCCTGGACCCGGCTACCGGCACCGTCACCCTGGGTGGCGTGCCCGAGCGTTCGATGGCCCTCGACGACGTACGGCGGCTGACCGGGCTCGTCGACGACGACCCGTACCTCTTCGCGACCACGCTCGTCGAGAACGTGCGCCTCGCCCGCCCGGACGCCGGTGACGCGGAGGTCGAGCGGGCGCTGCGAGACGCCCAGCTCGGGCCCTGGCTCGACGACCTGCCCGACGGCCTCGACACCTGGCTCGGCGAGGGCTGCGCCCAGGTCTCGGGCGGTGAGCGGGCCCGGGTCGGGATCGCCCGGTCGCTGCTGGCCGACCAGCCGGTCCTGGTGCTCGACGAGCCGGCCGCCCACCTCGACCACGCGACCGCGGTGCTGCTGGCCGACGAGCTCCTCGGCGGACCTCGCCGTCGCAGCATCGTCTGGATCACGCACGGCGACGTGGGCCTCGACCTCGTCGACGCGGTCGTCGACCTGGACCACGCCCCGCCCGTCGACCCCGTCGCGCGCGAGCACGGGACGGTGCGGTGACCGGAGCGGTCCCGGAGGCAGCCGGAGGCTGACCGGCCCGACCGCTCAGTGCCACGAGCTCCGCCTGGAGGGCCTAGATGCTGAGGCGCTCCGCTTGGAGCTCGTTCGCGAGCACGTCCAGCTCGAGGAACCCGTGGCGGTGGGTGCCGGTCATGAGCACTCCTCGGTCTCTGCGCGGACCGGGGCGGTCTCCCGCCGGGGGTCGCGCCCCGCCTCGACGATCGCCCGCCAGGCCGCTGCGGTGCCCGCTGCGAGCACCTCGGCCTCGGGAGTGCTGTCCAGGTCGGTGGTGAAGCCGAAGGCGAGCTGGTCGCAGTAGCTGAACATCGCGACGCCGACGCGGACCCGGTCGGCGATGGGGACGTAGGGGAGGAAGCCGTGCACGGACCGGCCCAGTGCGGTCAGCGGCGTACGCGGGCCGGGCACGTTGGTGGTCACGGCCGACACCGAGTGCTGGGGCAGCCGGAGCCCCCAGCGCGTAGCCGTCGAGACGACGGAGTAGGGCAACCGCGCGGCCACCGCCTGCAGGGCGCTGCCGGCGGCGGGCTCGCCGGACCGGCGCAGGGAGGCGATGCGGTCGTGGACGGCCTGCGCCCGCTCGAGCGGGTCGTCGATCTCCACCGGGAGCCGGGCCAGCATCAGGGTGACGCGGTTGTCCGGCTGGTCGACGGCGTTGCCCCGCCAGGCCGAGACCGGCACCAGTGACCGCAGGTCCCGGGCGGTCGGCTCCTGGCCCCGCGAGAGCAGCAGCGCGCGGAACCCGCCGGCCACGCTCGCCAGGGCGACGTCGTTGAGGGTGATCCCGAGCGACCGGCGGACCTCCGCGGCCTCCGTCAGGTCCACGGTCGTGCAGGCGTAGGCACGGCCGGCTCCGACGGGCCCGATGAGCTCGGTGGTGTGCACCGGGCGCAGGGCGCCGGCCAGGGCGGCGCTGCCGCGCACGACGGCGGCGCCCGTCCCGAGGAGCCCGGGAGCGTCGACGAGCCCGACCGGGCGCCGGGGGACGGACACCACGGCGGGATCGACCGGGACCTCGTCGTAGAGCATGCGGAGCAGGGCGGTGCCCGACATCCCGTCGGCCAGCGCGTGGTGGACCCGGCCTAGCAGGCCCCAGCGACCCCCTGCCAGCCCGTCGCAGACCCAGACGTCCCACAGCGGGTGGGCGCGGTCCATGCGCTGGCTCATGACCCGGGCGATGAGCTCCCCGACGTCGGGCGGCTCCCCCGGGGCCGGCACCGGCGAGGCGTGGACGTGGCGGGCGACGTCGAAGCCCGTGTCGTCGGCCCAGCCGGGCGCGCGGACGTCGAGCAGGGACCGCACCACGCGCTGGCGGTACCGCGGCGCGAGTGCCAGCCGGTCCGAGATCACGGCGCGGACCTCGTCGACCGTCGGAGCCGGGCCCTCGAGCACCGCGAAGGACCCGATCACCGCGGTCACGGCCGGGCTCACGTCCTCCAGGGTCAGGAACGCGGCCGACAGGGCATTGAGCCTGTCCATCTCCACCTCCGTGCGTCGTGCCGACACGTTCGTGTCGAGCGAGATCCCGCCGACCCGCCCCATCCTGTGGGCCGAGGGCGGTCGCCAGCAGGGGCGGCGTACCTGGAGCAGCAGGGCCGTAGGTCCCATCGGGCCGGTCGTCGCGGCCGGGCCCTCAGGAGTACATCGAGTCCAGGAGCGCGTGGTACTTCGCCTCGACGGCCTTGCGGCGCACCTTCATGCTCGGGGTGACCTCGCCGTCCTCGACGGTGAGGTCGCGGTCGAGGATGCGGAAGTCCTTGATCGTCTCCCACCGGTTGACCTTGCTGTTGACCTGCTCGATCGACCTGGCGACGTAGTCGTGGACGCCTGGGTCGGCGCTCAGCCGGCCGTAGTCGGTCTCCGCCATGCCCCGGGCCTGCGCCCACTGGGCCAACCCGTCCGGGTCGACGGTGACCAGGGCGGTCGCGTGGCTGCGGCCCTCCGCGTGGACGACCATCTGGCTGGCGAGGGGGCAGTCGGCCTTGAACATGGTCTCGATGGCCTGGGGGGCGATGTACTTCCCGCCGGAGGTCTTGATCAGGTCCTTCTTGCGGTCGGTGATGTGGAGGTGGCCGCGTGGGTCGAGCTCGCCCACGTCACCCGTCGACAACCAGCCATCGGCGTCGAGGACCTCGAGGGTCTCCGCGGGCAGACCGTGGTAGCCGCGCATCACGCTGGCCCCGCGCACGAGGACCTCGCCGTCGGCCGCGATCCGGATCTCCGTGCCCGGGATCGGTGGACCCACGCAGCCCAGCACCGGGTCGTCGATCCGGACCAGGCACGCCCCGGCGCTCGTCTCGGTCAGGCCGTAGCCCTCGAGGACCACCAGGCCGGCGGCCCGGAATCACGCCCCCACCTCGGGCGAGAGCGCGGCGCTCCCGGAGATCAGGAACCGGATCCGCCCGCCCATGGTGGCGCGGACCTTCCCCAGCACCAGACGATCGGACACGACGTGCTGGACGCGGGTGACGAGTCCCGGCCGTCGCCCGTGCTGCTGAGCCTCGGCGACGCGAGCACCGACCCGGAACGCCCAGCCGAACAGGGCCCGCTTGACGGCGCCGTCCTCCTCGACGGTCTGCACGATCTTGGCGTGCACCTTCTCGAAGATGCGGGGCGGACCGGCCATGAAGGTCGGTCTCACGACGGCGAGGTTCGACACGATGTGGTCCATCCGGCCGTCGACCACGGTCGGGAAGCCCACCTGCAGCTGCACCGTCTCGAGCATCTTGCCGAACGAGTGCGCCAGCGGCAGCCAGAGGTACTGCAGGTCCGCCGAGGACAGGAAGCCGAGGTCCTCGGCCGCGGCACCGATGGAGGTCCAGCACCGGTGGGGCAGCTCCACGCCCTTGGGGCGCCCCGTGGTCCCGGAGGTGTAGATCAGCGTCGCGAGGTGTTCGGGGAGCACTGCGTCGACGGCGTCCTCGACGGCCGTCGGGCGCGCCGCCAGGTGTGCGAGTCCCCGCTGCCGCAGGTCCTCCAGGGTCAGCACCCAGTCGCCGTCGACGGCGCCGTCAAAGGTGACGACGTGCGCGAGGTCGGGTAGTCGGTCCCGCAGGCTGCGCAGCTTGGCGACCTGGGCCTCGTCCTCCGCGAACGCGATCCGGGTGCCACTGTCGGCCAGGATGAACGCCACGTCCTCGGCGCCCGTCGTGGGGTAGACGGTGGTCGTCGCGGCGCCCGCGCACGCGACGGCGAGGTCAGCGTGGATCCACTCGATGCGCGTGCTGCTCGCGATCGCGACCCGGTCCTCCGGCTCGATGCCCAGCGCCAGCAGACCGGCGGCGAGGGCGTCGACGGTCTCCCTCGTCCCCGCCCAGGTCGCCGTACCCCAGCCCTCGGGTGTCGGGAACCGGTAGGCCTCCGCGTCGGGGGTCGCCGCGACGCGGTCGTGGAACATCCGGGCCACCGAGGGTGCGTGGTCCGATCGGACCGGGTGGCTGGAGCCGAGCTGGTCGGTGGTCATGTCCCGATGCTGTGGTCGTCGGAAGGACAGCACCAGGGAGCACCGGCCCGCCGCCGGGGGACCTTCGCCCCTGCTCACCAGGCTCTGCGATGACGCACCCTGGAGGCGACCGGTCAGGAGGACCGCCATGCTCGTCCAGGACATCATGACTCTCGACCCGGTCACCGTGGTCCCGACCGCGTCGGTGAAGCAGGCGCTCGAGCTGCTCGACCTGCACCGCATCACGTCCCTGCCGGTGGTGCTCACCGGCGGCCGCCTCTGCGGGGTCGTGAGCGAAGCCGACCTGATCCGGGAGCTGGTGCCGCACGACCCGCGCGCCCACCTCAACCGGTCCTTCGACCACGGCCGTGTCCATCCCGCGACGGTCGGGGACGTGATGACTGCTCACGCCGTCACCGTGAGCCCTGGCACCGAGCTGACCGTCGCCGTCGACCTGCTCACCTCCACCACCGTCAAGAGCGTCCCCGTCGTCGACGACCAGGGATGCGTGCGCGGCGTGCTGAGTCGCGCCGACGTGGTCCGGTGCTTCGCACGAGCCGATGCGGGCCTCGCCCAGGACGTGCTCGATGCCCTCGGCTCGGTCGGGCTGCACGACCTCGGTGTCGAGGTCTGCGACGGCATCGTCAGCCTGGCCGGACTCGACGCCCTCGGCCGCGGCGACTCCACCCTGGCCCGGGTGATGGTCTCCAGCGTCCCGGGCGTGGTCGAGGTACGACCGCCGCCCGCAGACGCCCTGCCCTGAGCCGCGCGACGCCCTGACGGTCTCGCCCGCGCCGTCGTGCGGCGACCGTCCGACCTGGACGTGCCACTGCCCGGACGGACGGGAGCGAGGGCCGAAGGTCCCGCCCGACCGGGGCCCTGGCCCGTACCGGCCGGACCGGTCGCGAGGCACGCTGCACTGGACAGGCCGAGCACGTCGACAAGGAGACCCGTCATGGAGCAGCTGCAGCACGAGCACGACACCGTCGTCTGCGCCATCGGGGAGGACGGATCACCCACGGCACTCGCCGCCGCGGCACAGGAGGCCGAACGCTGGCACGCCCGACTGCTCCTGGTGCACGTCACGCCGCTCGACAGCGACCAGCCGAGCCGGGCGCTCCTCGACGAGGCCAGGGAACGGGCCCTCGCCCTCTACCCGGGGGGACCGGTCGAGGCCGAGCTCGTGGAGCGCGACTGGATCGCTGCGGGCATCGTGGAAGCCGGGAAAGGGGCGCGTTGCGTGGTCGTGGAACACACCCACCACGGCCGCCTGAACCGTCTGTTGACCGGCTCGAAGCCCGACGGCATCGCGTTCGGCGCCACTGCTCCTCTCCTGAGCGTCCCCCGCCGCTGGAGCGAGGAGCTCAGCGCACCGGCCGTGGTGACCGCCGCGGTGCAGGACGCCGGCGAGGTCCCGGCCGTCGTCGGCCGCGCAGCGCTCGAGGCACATGCACGCGACGCCGAGCTCGTCGTCCTGCACGCCGTCGACCGCGCCCGCGGCCACGACACGGCAGACGTCGACGCGCGCGCCGACTGGGTCGAACGGGCCCACCGCGACCTCGACGTCGCCGTCGCCGAAGCGGTGGCCGCCCACCCCGATCTCAAGGTGCGCCTCGACATCGTCCTCGACCGGCCGGTCGACGCCCTGATCCACGCCTCGCAACGATCGCGACTGCTGGTCAGCGGACGCCGGCACCACGACCACGCCTGGGGCAGCCACCTGGGTCCCGTCGCACGGCGCCTGCTCCTCGACGCCTCCTGCCCCGTCCTCCTGGTGGCCGACGACCGCCCCGTGGCAACCGCTCGACCGCGCGTGGCCGAGCAGCCCCCCGCCCACGAACGTCCGGATGCCTCGCCGGTCCCGGGCGACGTCGTCGTCGCCGTCGGGAGCGACGACGCCGGCGGCGCCGTCCGCTTCGCCGTGGCTGAGGCCAGCGCTCGCAGCGCCGGCGTCCATGTCGTGCACATGGTGCGGATGCCGTCGGTCGACGGGGTCTCAGCCGCCGAGGTCTGGCGGCTGGCCGTCGTCGACGCCGAGAAGCTGCTCGAGACCGCAGCACAGCAGGCACGGGAAGCCGCAGGCCCCGACATCCGGGTCACCCACCACCTGCTCCAGCACGGCACGGTGGTCCGCGACATCGTGGAGGAGAGCACGCGCGCCAGCGCCGTGGTCATCCAGCACCGCCAGCTCGGCCGTCTGCGGCGGCTGGTCGCGTGGTCGACCACCAACGGGGTGGCCGCCCGCACCGACGTCCCGGTCTTCGCGGTCCCTGCTGACTGGTCGCGCGGTCCCGAACGCGTGGGTTGCGTGGTCGTCGGCATCCAGGACCTCGATGACGCCGCCACCGTGCTCCCTGTCGCTCTCACCGAGGCCGCCCGCCGCGTCCTCCCGCTCCGCGTCGTGCACGCCGGCAGCCCCACGCCAGATCAACGCGAGCGATGGATGAGCACCGTCGAGGAGGTCACCAGCGCCTGGCCGGACGTATCCGTGCACCGGGTCGTCGCCGACGCGGACCCCGTCGAGCTCTTGGTCGGAGCGGTCAGCGCCCCTGAGCTCGTGGTCGTCGGCCGCCGCCGTCACGGCCTGTCGCACCGCTCCCACCTCGGACCCGTCGCGCGCGGGGTGCTCGAGGCATCCACCTACCCCGTGCTGCTCGCGCCACCGAGCGCGCCCTGAGCACACCCCGAGACGATCACGCCGCGGGACAGCACGCAGGACCCCCAAGGAGCAACGATGGACACCAAGCCGCACGACGTCACTGATCTCTACCTGGCACCGATCGCGCTCGAGCTGGACCGCCGCCTCGAGCGGCTCTCGGGGCGCACCCCCCACGAGATCGGCGTGGAGGTCGTCGTCTCGACCGACCGCGAGCCCCGCGACGCCGAGGAACGAGCCGACCTGTTGCTGGCCAGCCTCACCCACCTCCTGCCCATGCACGGGTGGGACGCCGGGTGGACCCCGCGAGGCGTCAGGCTCGAGCACCGCGGACACGCCCTGGTCCTCGGCGTACCACCGTCGGTGAGCCTCTACCTCACGGCCTGAGCCAGGTCGCCTCAGCCGCGGCTCGTGCTCTGGCAGCGAGAGCGAGCGGGTCCCACCCGCGCCCCGTCGTCCGCCCACGCCAGGGCCCACCTCAGGACATCGACACGACGGCGGCAGCAACCGACCCTCACCCCAGGAGCCACTCTTGACGCCGAGCACGCCGCCGCCCCACCGCCTCCTGGTCGGCACCTCCCTGGCGACCCTGATCGCCTCGCTCGCGGCCTCAGCGTGGGTCGCTGCGCACTGGAGGCGGATGCTGCAGTGGGGCGCCACGGACGCCGAGGCCACCGAGTGGATCACCGGTGACGACATCGTCGACACACCGAAGTACCGCAGCACCCACGCTGTGACCATCCAGGCGCCGGTGAGGGCGGTGTGGCCGTGGCTGGTACAGATGGGTCAAGGCCGCGGCGGCCTCTACAGCTACGACTGGCTCGAGAACCTCGTCGGGTGCCACATCCACAGCATCGACCGGGTCGACCCGGACCTGCAGCACCTCGCGGTCGGCGACATCGTGCGGATGGTGCCCGAGGGCACCCAGCCCCCGCTGCGCTTCGCGGTCGCCACCATCACCGCCCCCTACCTGCTCGTGCTGGGGCCGCCCCAGACCCGGGCCGCGGCGTACGCGGCACACGTGCCCTACCCCAGCTGGACGTTCCGGCTCGAACCGGTCGGGCCCGAGCGGTGCCGACTGGTCGTGCGCTTCCAGAACGACTTCGCACCGAGCCCGCTCGCCTGGATGAGCAACAAGTACGCCCTGGCACCGATCCACCTGCTGATGGAACGCAAGATGATGCTCGGCATCAAACGCCGCGCAGAGCGGACGACGTGAGCCGCCCGGTGGAGCAAGACGGACGGCCCAGCGTCCGAGCACGATCGGGGTCGCCAGCGGGCGCGGTGGCCAGCGGCCCCCTTGATCGCCCCCGCTGCGGGGACGGGAGCGAGCTGACGGTCTGCGGCGATTCTCGTGGTTGACTCGTCGGCATGGACGACCGTGAACGCGAGCTCGAACGCCGCGAGGCCGATCTCGATCGACGCGAGGCCAAGCTGGAGCTGCGCGAGTCAGTGCTCGAGCAGCGCATCCAGGTCGCGCGAGACGTCCTCGAAGGTGCCGACGCCCGGGATGCCGACGCCGAGGACCGCGACGGGCAGGCGAGCGAGCGGGACCGGGACGCAGACCTTCGGGCCTTCGTCGACCACGAGCCGTCCGACACCTACGGCTGGGACGCTCCTGGTCGCCGCCACGCCGCGATCGACCGTGGACACGCCAGGGACGACCGCGCCTCCGCCGGCGACGACCGCACAGCCTTGACCGCCGACCTCGACTAGACCCTGCACGAACGGCGCGGGTCACCGTCTCACGTTGCGCATGCACGATGGGACGGTCACTGGCCCGTTGCTCAGGTCGCGTCGAGTGCGTCGAGTCGCCTGAACATGCTGAGGGTCGGGCCCTGGCTACTGGGCAGCTGGAGTTGCGTCCGCCCCTGCGGTGCGTCCGTGCTTGGGGCCCATCGGCGCGTGGGGCTCAGCCCCGCTCCGGTTCAGCCACGGGTCGACCACGAGGAAGTTCAGAGCCAGGCCGACGGCCCCCAGACGGCGAGGACGAGCAGGTCGTGCCCGACGCCGATGTCACCGAGGTAGACCACGGAGCGGGCGACGTCGACTGCGGCGGGCAGCAGCAGGAAGTCGGAGAGTGTTCGGAACACTCCGGGGACCATGTAGACCGAGAGGATCGCCGAGAGCAGGGCGCGACCTCGGGCCTCACCGAACTCGCGCACCACGGCTGCGTCGTCGCGGCGCGGCCGAGGCCGGAGTCCGTGACCGGTCCAGAGCACGACGGCACTGTCTTCGTCCACGTCCGCGAGTGTCGCCGAGAGCCCGGCATGTTCGGCCGAGTCACCGAAATGGCGCGGACGGGCCCCTACTCGCGCGGGTCGTCGAGGACGTCACGCCAGGAGTGCTCCGGTTCGTAGCCCAGGAGCCGGCGTGCCTTGTCGATGGAGTAGAACGTCTCGTCTCGTCCCATCTCACGGCGCACCTCGACACCGTCGTAGAAGCGGTCGATGACCTCCTGGGTGGTCTCGGCGACGGACATGTCGGCGTTGGCGACGTTGAAGACCTCGTAGCCCAGCCCGTCGGTCTGCAGGCAGCGCAGGGTCATCTGCCCGAGGTCGCGGGTGTCGATGTAGGCGAACAGGTTGCGGCGGCGTAGCGACGGGTCCTGGAGGAACGGCGGGAACAGCTCGGCGTACTCGTCGGGCTCGATGACGTTGTTGATGCGCAGGCCGTAGATGTCGGCGCCCGTGCGGGCGTGGAAGGACCGCGCGGTCACCTCGCCAGCCACCTTCGACATCGCGTAGGAGTCCTCCGGCACGACCGGGTGCTCCTCGTCGACCGGCACGTAGAGCGGCCTGCGGTCGCCCTGCCCGAAGCAGACGCCGTACGTCGTCTCGGAGGAGGCGAAGACGATCTTGAGGATCCCGAGCCGGGTCGCGGCCTCGAGGACGTGGTAGGTCGTGAGGATGTTGGTCGCGAACGTGGTGGCGTCGGTGGTGAGCAGCGGGCGGGGGATGGCGGCGTAGTGGACCACGGCGTCGTACGCCGACCCGTGCGTGAGGTCGAGGTCGGGGTCGTCGAGGTCGGCCTGCGTGGGTACGGCGGCGAGCGCCGAGTAGGTCTGGCCTGCGTCGGTGAGGTCGACCTTGAGGTCGGTGACGTCGGGGTCGCCGAGCGGGGTGAGGTCGGCGTTGGTGACCTGGTGGCCCTGAGAGGCGAGGTACGGCGCCACGTGGCGTCCGGCCTTGCCGCTGCCGCCGGTGAAGAAGATGCGCATGGAGTCGAGCCAAGCACCAAGCGGGCCTCCTCCGACGCCGTCATCGGGGTGGGACGGGCGAGGCCATGGCACTGGCTGGACATTCGGCGTCGCGCCTGTCGCATGCTGCTGCTGGCCCCGCTCGACCGTGCGGCCCTGCCGCTGAGCCGCCACCCGCGAACGACGCGGGGCACGTCAGCGTCACCTGAACCGCGCTCGGAGCCAGCTGTTCGTGCCGGGTGCAAGGCCTTTGGCCTTCGGCACGTCGGCGACCGGGCTGACAGCGAGAGCAACGTCGTCGGGAAGCGACCACTTCAAAGCGTGGTAGACGCATGACAGCGTGTCGTCGCTGTCCACGAAGGCCAGCCCGCTGGCAGCGATGACCACCTCGCGCCAAGGCCCGGCCAGGTCTCGCGACGGATCGAAGTCGCCGAGGTCCGCCGATGTCCAGGCGACGTACACGGTCACCCTGGCGAGGTACCCGTTGTCGCGCGTTCAGAGGCGTCGTTGGTCCAATGGGCGCGGTTCCCGCCGTTGCCGCACAGCGACCTCCCCCGAACCTGCCGCTCAGCGGGCACTGGTCGCGCCGTCGGCGGGACTGTCGACCTGCTGGCAGGAGCCCCGACATCTCCCGCTGAGAAGCGGGCATCCTCGGACCCGGCCCGGCTAGAACGGGCAGGAGTGGAGTAGGCGCTACCAGCGCGCCTCATCACCCCCCCGCGGGTCACTGCCTTCGCACCAGGCCCCGGCCGGCGGTCACGGAGGGAGGGTCATCCGTCCAAGCAGTAGATGGCGGCCGCGGCCGCACCCAGGATCTTGGCGTCGGGCTCGAGGTAGGTGTAGAGGGAGTAGACGTCTTGGGCTGCGTCGATGTCGGCGAAGGTCAGGTAGCTGACGATGGTGCCGTCCGCGATGGCCAACGCTGGGCCGGCCCCGCGAAGGCACCCGATGTCGGCGGTGTAGGCCTCGAATCCGTACTGGGCGACCGCCTCCTGTGTCGCGGTCAGGTCCGCTGCATCACCGAGTACGACGACGCCGTAGGTGCGGCCTTGCTCAGGCGCCTCGACAGCCTCCGGGAAGTCGGTGTCGGTCTCGGTGGGTGACGCAGTCGGTTCGACGTCAACAGTGGTCGTGGCCGGTTCTGTCGCCGGCGAGGTCGCGCCTTCGGACGCGACGGCTGCCGATTCATCGTCGCCGCATCCGGTCAGGGCGAGCGCCAGAAGGACGGCCGACGTGAGGAGTGGGCGAGTGGACGTGGTGCGACGCATGACAGGACCTCCGTGATGGGACGACGACGCAGGCGAGCGCGGTCGAGCCGTGTGATGCGTCGTGACCGGGTTCGGTTGTCGGGCCCATGCAGTGCCGGCGGCGTCGCGCAGACCCGTGCGTTGTGTGTCATGCCCGGCACCGTTGTGTGTCCTGACCACGACGATGGATCCGAACCCCGGACACACAGACGGCCCCCGCCTGCGCGTTCCGCAGGTCAGAGGCCGATCCGTCGCTCGAACATCTTGTGCGCCTGTAGGGATTCGAACCCCGAACATTTTGATCCGTAGGCGGAATCAGAAGGTTTGGGACGCGATCTGGCCCGAACTGTCCCGACGGAGGAAGGCAGTGTTTCCGCAGGTGAGACGGTGTTTTGTGCGTCGTTCACGACATGTCGCGTCGTTACCGAACTGGAACCTTTTTGTCGATATTTGAGACCATATTTGGGCCCACGGCTAGCGGAAATCGGACACTGCATGCGGCAGTTCGGTCGACACATTCGGGTCGCGATGCCAGAGGTCTTGGGTTGTCGCAGCCGAAGCACTCATCGTGTAGCGGCGGTGAGTACCAAGCCTCACGTCGAGCCGCTCGGACAAGCACAGACTCGGACGATGACCGACAACGACACGTTCGGCAGCGGTTCCTACCCGGCTCAACCATCGAACCCGCCCGAAAACCGGGCCCGGACACGCCTGATCGCGGCCGCGTGCGCCGCGGCTGCGGTTCTGTGTGCCGGCCTCATCGTCGGAGCCGGCGCTGTCCTTCTGTACGCCTTCAACCCACTCGGCGATGAGTGATCCCGCCGCGTTCGCTCGGGGCGGGACCAGCTCTCGAGCCCGTCTCCTCAGCCCACGGGCCTGGGCGACGGCGCTTTCCCTACAACTGGTGAGACTCATCCCGAATCGGCTGCGTGCTGGCGAGAACGTCCCTAGCGTCGCGGAGCCAGGGCGAGCATCCGAGTCGTCCGGTGTCGCCGTCCGTCTTCTTGTCCCCACAGGAGCGGACGCGGCTGCTGCTGGTGCTGCCTCGTCGGAGAAGAGCGAGGCAGCATCAGCGAGCGCTGCGCGTGGGTCGCCCTGGGGAAGTCGTGCATCCGGGAGGCCGCCCCGCCACAGCAGCGGCATAGGACGAGGCGGCCCCGGAGCGCCGACCACACTCCCGAACAGCCGGCATCCAATCGCACCGTACGGTGGCCTAGCCGCTCCAGTCAGCGGCTGTGACATGACTCGAGCGGCGCACGGACCGATCGGTCGCCGGCGGCGTCTCGGCGTTACGCGGCCTCGGAACTACCCGGACGCCGCAGCCGACCAGAGCCAGCGGCCGCAACAGTCGTTCCCTCCTAGTCACACAAACTTTTTTCCTAGCACATTGTGTAAAACGCGAACGCCCTCAGTTCGCGAGGTGAAGGATCCGGCTTGACGGCATCTCGGGCCTCACAACTCCATCACCCCGCCCGAGGGAGACCAGCACCGTGGCAACTTGTCCGACCTGCGCAACCGACAATCCTGAAGTTGCAGCCTTCTGCCATCGCTGCGGAGCCTCACTCCGCGGCAACGCGTCCTCGCGGACGTCGACCTACGCGGTGCAGTCGTCGGAGGGGGTCAACCAGTTCGCGCTGATCTCCACGATCATGCCCCACACCAATCGCGAAACGGCTGACAACTACCGCTGGGCGATGATCCTCAGCGCCGTGTTCATCGTCGGCAGCGCCGCCCTGGGCTTCTTGCCGATCGCCATCGCAGCAGCGGCGTTCATGGTGCCGATCGCCTACCTGGTCTACATCTACGACGTCAACATGTGGGAGGACGCGCCGGCCCCAGTGGTCGCCGGCCTGTTCCTGGTCACCGGAGCACTCGCCGTGCTCGTCTCGCTCACCTTCTACCAGTGGGTCTTCGACACCGAGTGGCGACAGCTGCTGCAGTCCTCAGGACGCGGCGGCATCGAGTCGCTGTCGATCACCGGTCTGCTGCTGTTCGCCGTGGCCCTCCCGCTGATCGCCGAGGTGGTCAAGAACCTCCCGGCGGTACTGCTCGCCAGGCGTCCGCAGTTCGACGACATGATCGACGGCCTCACCTTCGGCATCGCCGCCGGCACGGCTTACGCCGCGTTCGAGACCATCATCGTCTTCGGCTCGGTGTTCACCAGTGGCGAGTTCCGCACCACCCAGGGCTTGGCGAGCTGGTTGGTCATCGTCTTGAACGTCATGGTGGTCAAGTCCCTCATCTACGGCACCGCCACCGGCATCGCGGTCGCGTCGTTCTCCGGCAAGGGCGAGGGCTACGACGGCTTCACCGGCCTGTACCTGCGCAACTTCGCTCTCGCAGCCGGCGCCAACATCTTGTACTGGCTCGGCGTGCGGGCCGCCGCGCACCTGCCGTTCGGCCAGGCCCTCGGGCTGCTGTGGGGCCTGATCATCCTCGGCTTCCTCGTCATCCGCATCCGGGTGATGCTCCAAGCCGCTCTGCTCGAGGCCGCTATAGAGGACGCAGCCAAGACCGGGTCGAAGCGGGAGTCGTTCGTCGAGACCTTCTGCCCCGAGTGCGAAAACATGCTGCTCGTCGGCTCCATGTTCTGCATCGCGTGCGGCACCTCGGTCCGCTCCTCCTCCCACCAGGCCCGCAAGCACATGTCCGCGCCAGCAACAGCTTCCGATAGCGGCTCGCTTAAGAACGGAGGACAGTCATGAGCGATCCCCAGGCTCCCGTCCCCCAGCAGCCCATCCCCCCGCAGCCCGTTCAGCAGCCGGTCCCGCCGGTCCAGCAGGGCGTAGCCCAGCCGCCGCAGCAGCCCGGGTACGCCCCGCAGCCGGGTTACGCTCCACAACCCGTTCAGCCCGGCCAGCCCGGCCAGCCGGTTCAGCCTGACCAGCACGTTCAGCCCGGGTACGCCCCGCAGCCGGGATACACCCCGCAACCCGGTCACGCCGGGCCGGGCTTCCCCCCGCCGTCATACGCGCCGGTCGCCACCCCTGGTGGCAACTTCAAGTCCGGCAAGGGCAAGACGATCGGTCTGATCGTGGGTGGTGTCGTGGCCGCCGGCGTGTTCGGTGCGGTCGGTGCCGCAGCGTTCGGAGGCGGAGACGACTCCCCCACTTCCGACGACCGGTCCCAGAGCAGCCAAGGCTCCAGCGTGCTGAACCCCCAGCCGGTCGGCACCGCCGCGCCTCAGCCGGGCACCACCCCGGCCCCCGGCACGCCCGCTGCGCCGAGCACGCCGACTGCACCGGCGACGAGCGATGCGCCGGTCCCCCCGGTCGATGAGCCGGCAGAACCGCCGGTCGAACCGCCCGCTGAGCCGACGCAGCCCACGGAGGCCATCGGAGATGTCCTCACCCTGCCCGAGTACGGCGTGCAGGTCGTCGTGCCCTCGAACTTCCAGGTGCTCACCGACAACCCCCAGGGCAACGTCCTCATGGCCGATGACCAGAACAACCTGGTCTACATCGTCACCGGTGCTGTGGAGGACGCCTCGGTCGAGGCCGGCAACGTGATCAACGGACAGATCGAGCTCTTCCTCGCCCCCGACACCTACACCCAGACCGAGCTCTCCGACATCACGCCGCTGCAGCCGTTCGGCGGCGTCGTCTCGGCAGCGCTGATCAGCTATCAGGCGACCTACACCGACTCCCAGGGCTCCGCCCCGGTCGCCGGAGACATCTACGCCGCGGTCCGCCAGGACGGCACAGTGTTGATGATCAACATCGAGAACTCATCCTTCGACGAGATCACCGCGACCCAGGAGAGCTGGAGCGTGTTGCTGAACGGGTCGATCGACCTGTTCGCCGGCGGCTGAGCGGACACGATGATGACACCGCCACCGAACGCCTCGATCGCGCCCGGCTCGTACCGGAGCCCCGTCCGCCGCACTGCAGGAGCCGCGCTCGTCGCGCTCGTCGCGCTCGCCGCGACGGGCTGCGACGGCTCCCGGAATGAGGACTCCTCCACCGGCTTCGGCGGCGGAGGCCCCGGACCCACCACCCTCATCGCCTCCGACGCTTTCGTGCGCAACACGAGCTCCGAGGTGGTGCGAGCCCGGCTGGCCGACCTCGCGGACGGCGTCGATGAGCTGCGCGCCGTCACCGGTTCGGGGTGGGTCGGACGACAAGACGACGTCACCGGCTACCTCGCTGAGCTCTCCGGCGGCGGGTACGGCGATCCCGACAACGGGTCCGGGGCTGCGGTGGTCGAGGAGCTCATGGGCGCCTACGGCGAGCAGCTGTTCGGCATCGACGACACCGACCTGGCCCTCGGCGAAGCCAGCACCCTGCAGCTCGACGAGACCGGCCCGGCCGCCACTACCATCCGCGCCACCCAGACGTTCGACGACGTCCCGGTGCGCGACGGCGAGCTGGTCTTCAGCCTCGGCGGCACGAGTGACGACGACCGGTTGCACCACGTCCGCGGACGGG
The DNA here is from genome assembly GCA_025964985.1 of Nocardioides sp. Lineage (GTDB taxonomy): Bacteria > Actinomycetota > Actinomycetes > Propionibacteriales > Nocardioidaceae > Nocardioides. Next base: position 20,300 of record JAOPXU010000412.1, on the reverse strand, counting down.
TCTTCCCCGGCCTCGACGTGTCCACCCAGCCGCAGATCCCGGCGGCCCGGGCAGCCCGTCGGATCGCTGCCCTCACCGGCGGCCAGACCGTCGGCGACCCTGTGCTGACCGTGCTGCCCCACGACACCGGCGTGCTCACCTGGGAGATCACGGTGGCCGGAGTCACCCGCCAGCGCGAAGGTCTCACCCTGTCCGACGGATTGTTCTACCTCGACGCCACGACCGGCGACGTCATCGACAACCGGGCCCTGGCCGCCGATCGCGCGGTCCCCAGCCACCACCGCTGGACCCGGTCGGCTCCGCGGCTCGTGCGCGGTGCGCCGTTGCCCGGCGCCGGTGCCGCCGCGGCCGTGCCGCGGATCGCGGAAGGACCGAGCGTGGAGGTCACCGGCACCGACCCGTTCGGCATGACGCTGACCGCACAGGGCCAGCAGACCGACCAAGGCGTCGCCCTGATCGACACGACCACCCCGACCTACGACGCAGCGACCGGTACCGGCGGCATCGTCACCAACGACGCCCGGGACACCGAGCAGCTGCCAGGCCCCGTCTACACCTCCGACAGCACGCAGATCGCCGACCCCGAGGTGATCTCCGCGCACGCCCTCAGCCGCGCCGTCTACGACTTCTACGCCCAGCTCGGGCGACGCTCCTGGGATGACGCGGGCTCCAGCCTGGTGTCCACGGTCAACTCCGAGAACAGTGACGCAGTGTGCAACGCGTTTTACAGCAGCACGCTCACGCCGCCGCAGATGGTCTACGGCAACCCGTGCGTCGATGGAGGCGAACCGATCACGGGCTCCACCGTCGACATCGACACCGCCGGACACGAGATCACCCACGGCGTCATCGACACCAGCGCCGGCCTGATCTACGCCGGACAGTCAGGAGCGCTCAACGAGAGCTTCGCCGACTACTTCGGCAACGTGATCGGCGACGCCTACCTCGGCCGTGACTCCGACAGCTTCTCCGAGCAGTCCTGCACCGGTATCCCGGCCGACACCTACGGCTGCGCGACCAACCCCGACGGGCAGCGCGCCACCCGCTACATGCTCGACGGGACCGGCTACGGCGACTACCTCTCGGTCCTCAACCCGGGCCTGCGGCTCGGCGAGCTCGGATTCGGCAACCAGGACCACGGCGGGGTGCACCTGAACTCCTCCATCTGGAACAACTCGCTGTGGACGATCCGCAGCACCCTGGCCAAGATCGACAACTCGACCGGTCTGGAGTCCCCGTTGGCCCAGGACTTCGACCGGATCGTGTACTTCGCTCTGACCACCCAGCTCGGACCGTCCTCCGGCTTCGTCGATGCGCGCACCGCCGTGGAACAGGTCGCGGTCGACGCAGGCGCTGATCCCAGGATCTTGTCGCTGGCCCGTGAAGTCTTCGACGGCAACGACATCTGCGCCGGCTGCGCCGACGTCGGCCCCGTGGGCGGCGAGCTCATCTCCGGCGACCCGGTCACCGAGCTGTCCCCGGCCGTCTCCGGCGACCAGGTCGCCTGGACGACCGCTATCGAGGGCAACTGGGGTGTGCCATACACCAGCTCCGTCGGAGCGAGTGCCGAGGACGTCAGCAGCACCCCGGACACCGCCATGCTGGCGTTCTCCGGGGACGCGGTGGTCACCTTCGAGTCTCCCGACGGCTCGCAGGCCTCGATCGTGCGCACCGCACCTGACGGGACCCGGACCGAGCTGTCCGGCGCGGACCGTTCGACCCTGCTGGCCGGCCTCGGAGGTTCCGCCGAAGGCGCAGCGTGGCAGGTCGAAGGGGATGGCGCCCTGTACTTCGTCGACCCCGCAGGGCAGGTGTCCACGACGCCTCTGCCTGATCTGGGCGGCGACGCCATCACCGCCGTCGGCACCGGCGGCGGGGTCGTCGGCCTGGGCACCGAGCAGGGCCGTGTCCTCGCCTGGACCCCAGGGGGCGACATCGTCGAGCTCGGTCAGGTCGAGGGGCAGGTCGTCAACGTCGCTGCCCATGGCACGCGGGTGCTGGCCGTGACCGACGAGGGCCAGGCCGCGATCGTCGGCAGCGGCGGCGACGTCACGGTGCTCTCGCAGGACGCCAAGCCGTATGGCGCGGCCATGAGCGCCGACTACAGCGTCTTCGTCGAGATCACTGCCACGCTGGGCGGCGGCGTCGCCGAGGCCAACGACGCGCTCGGTGTGTTCCCCGACACCGACCTTTTCTTGTACTCCCACGCGACCGGCGCCGTCTACGACCTGCTGCCGCAACCCGGCCAGCAGGGCTTCCCGTCGATCTCGGGCGACCGGCTCGTGTGGCAGGACTCGGTCTACGGCGGCGACGACATCCTCACCGCGACCATCCCTGCCGGGCTGTAACCGTGAGCCGCCCGGCCATGACGTCCCGGGCCAGGCGGGGCGCAGCCTGGCTGCCCCCGCTGGTCCTGGTCCCCGCTGTCATGGCCGGGCTGGTCCACGTCGCCGAACCATCGCCTGAGGACGACGAGCTCGCCCTCCTCCAGCCGTTGGAGCTGGGGACCACCTGGGTCTACGACGTCCGTGCCGGGGACGAGCCGTCCGGGACCCGCACCAAGCAGATCACCGGACCCGCCGGACTCAACGCCGAGGCCCTCGACGCGGTCAAGCTGCAGAGCAGCTACACCGACTATCCCGGGCGCGGTCCCACCTCCAACACCGTCGACCTCAACCTCAGCGACGACGGACAGCAGCTGCTCCAGTACGGCCTGCAGCAGCAGGCCCAGCACTTCGCCGTCGAACCGCCCGCCGCCTCCTTCGAGCTGCCCCTGGAGGTCGGCGCCACCTGGTCCTTCAACGGACTTGTCGGGTCGCTCACCCTCGACTCGACCTCCGAGATCCTCGACATCACCGACCTCGAGGTCGGCGGCCGCACCTTCACCGACTGCGTGCACACCGAGTCCCGTCAGACCGTCACCGCACCCGACGAGGAGCCCAGCGACGAACCCGCCGACGTCGAGGTGGTGGAGGAGTGGTCCTGTCCGGGCTACGGCGCCGTGCGCACCGTGCTTGACCTGCCCGGACAAAAGCTCATCACCGAGGAGCTCGTCGAGTTCCACGGCGCCGCCGACAGCTGGTACGCCGAGCGCCCACCGGCCGTGGACGCCGACCCGGGACCGGGCAGCCAGGCCGGGTTCGACCCCGGACGGACCCGTGCGGTGCTCGAGGGCCGGCTCGAGCCCACGCTGGCGTGGAGCGACACCCCGGCCGTCGACCTGGGCTGGGCGCCCGTGAGCGACGACGAGGTCGCCGTCCTGGTCGAGGAGGACGGCCAGGTCACGGTCCGTGAGCACGCGAGCGGCGCCATCCGGTGGCGGGTCCGCCTCGAGGGCCCGATCCTCGCCACCGCGGCCATGGCCGGCGACCGGGTACTGGTCGCCGACGGCACCAAGAACCTGTGGGCCCTCGACCTCGCCGACGGTGCGGCTCGATGGGTGCACCATTTCGGCGACATCGTGTCCACCGAGCCGGCCGTCGACGGGTCGCTGGCCCTGGTGGCCAGCGACGACGGTCTGATGACCGCGATCGACCTGGCCAGCGGCGCGGTCGAGTGGACCGAGGACCTCGGGGTGCGGCTCACGACGGCGCCGGCGGTCGACACCGGGGCACTGGTCGTCGCCGACCCGGCCGGCAGCGTTTTCGCCCTGGACCTCGACGACGGCTCCGAGCTGTGGCGACAAGACCTCGGCAGCGGTCTCACCGCCGGCCCCCTCGCGCGTGACGGTCGCGTGGTCGTCGCCGACGACGCCGGCAGCGTCTACGCCCTCGACGGCGGCGGCACCATCGTGTGGGAGGCGATCAGCCGCGACCTGCCCACCCACCTGGCCCTCGGCGAGGACGAGGTCGTGCTGCTCGGTGACGACGACCACCTGGAGTCCTACGCCCTCGAGGACGGCGACCTGCGCTGGCAGCGCGACCTCCCCACCACCGTCGTGGCCCCGGCGATCGTCGGCGAGCAGGTCATCACCGTGTCCAAGGCGGGCCGGGTCTCGGTGCGCGACCTCGACGACGGAGCCGAGGACACCGGGTGGGACCTGCCCCGCGGCGTCTCCGGCGACCTGCTCTGCGACCTCGACCTCGGACTCGTCAACGGCTCGCTCGTCATCGGTGCGGACACCGAGGCCGTCGGGCAGGAGACCACCCTGTTCGCCTACCCGACCACCGCGGAGGCGGCGACCGGTGGCGTGTGGTTCCGCGTGAGCACTCGTGACCTGCCGGCGTCGCCGTCGTTCGGCTCCGACATGTCTGGGTCCACCCTCTTCACGCCCAGCGGCGAGTCGCTGCTGCGCAGCACCACCGACGGCACGGTCGAGACGGTGGTCGAGGGGCCCGGGGTGGGCCTGGGCGTCAGTGTCGACGACGACCTCGTCGTGGTGCAGAAGGGCGAGGAGTATCTCGCCTACGGACCGGACGGCGGCGACCCGCTCTGGACGCACCCGGCCACCACCCCCACGCCGTACACGCAGCCCGCCATCGGCGAGAACGCCGTCTTCCTGCCCCTAGTGGGTGCCGGGATCGTGGGTGTCTCGCGTGACGGAAAGCCGATGTGGGTGCAGCAGGTCCCCGGTGACATGGGCGGCACCTCGCCCGTGGCTCTGCCCGTGGGCGACGTCGTCTACGGCGGTGGCGGTCTGGCCCGTTACGACGGCCGCACCGGCGAGCCGGTGTGGAAGGCGGCCGACGGGCAGACCCTGGGCGCCCTGGCGTACGACGACGGCACGGTGTTCGGGCAGGTCTTCCGGATCGCCGACACCAGCGGCATCGGCGCAGTCGACGCCGAGACCGGCCAGGTCCGCTGGGTGGTGGAGAGCCCGCTCGGTGAGCTCGGGCCGGCCGCCGACGACGGGGTCGTCGTGCACGGCGACCAGTCCGGCCTCGTGCTCGCCCTCGACGCCGACACCGGGGCCGAGCTGTGGCGGCTGCAGCTGAGCTCCGCACTTGCCGGGCGTCCTGTGGTCGTCGGCGACCGCACCTACGTCGCTGAGCAGGGCCGCACCCACGACCTCTACCAACGCGAGTACCGGATTTCGGTGCACGACACCCGCACGGGAGCGTTCCTGGGGGCCTTCGCGCCTCCGTCGCATGGCTACACGCTGACGCCGTCGTTCAGCGCGACCCGCGACGGCCGACTGCTCGTACCCGCCACCATCTTCGGCAGCGCCATGATGATCCTGGAGCCCCGACCGTGACCGAACTCGACGCATCTCAGTCCGCCCTGTCTCCGGCTCCCGACGTACCGGGATCGACCACCGCAGCCGACCTGGCCGACTCGGCTGGTGCTGCACCTCGGCCAGGACCGCTCGTCCGGCGGGCGCGGCGAGCCGCACGTCCCATCGGGCCCATCTGGAGGACCGCCTTCCGCGACCCCGTCGTCGACAGCCACCTGACGCTGACCGGCACGTCCTGGGTCGAACGCCAAGCAGCCCGCATCGGGCTGGTGACACTGGCCCTCCTGCTCGCCTCGACCCTGTTCAGCGATCTGTGGCGCCGCGGCACCATGCTGCCGACGGGCGACGAGGCGACGCTGGTGTTCCTGCCCGAGCGGCTGCTGCCGGTCACCCTGGTCGCCTTCGCGGTCGGCTGGACCCTGCTGTTGTGGGGCGCCCTGGCCTCCTCGGCCGCGGTCCGCGTGACGGTGGGAGCGCTGTACCTGGTGACGACCGCCGGGCTCAGCAACAGGTCCGGGGTCGACGTCGGCGACAGCCTCGCCGTCCGCTACGGCTCCGAGGTGATCACCGCCGGCTGGCTCGCACCCGGGGTTGCGATGCTGGCCGCTGCCCTGGCCGCGTTCGTGCCGCGAGTGGACCGCTGGGCCCGACCCGTCCTGCGACTGAGCACCGTGGTGGGACTAGCGGCGTGCTTCCTCGGCCACCTGTGGGTGCACATCGCCTACGTCGACGACGGAGCGCCAGGCGCGGTCCAGAGCCTGCTGTCGATCTCGATCGGCGAGGTGGACTCCCTGCTCCTGCCGCTGCTGTTCGTCTCCGGGGTGCTGCTCGTCGACTTCAGCCTCGACGTGGCCGAGGGCGTCGCCGAAGCCGCACGCGACCTCGCCGTCGGTGCCCTGCGACTGCTGCTGGTCGTGCTGCTGGCGTTCAAGCTCTGGTGGATCGTCGGCCGCGAGACCGACTTCTGGGCGGCCTACCTCGCCGACAGCCGGCTCTCGGTGGCGCGCACGGTGGTCTCGGTGCTGCTGCTCGCACTGCTGGTGCGCGCAGTGACCCGGCACCCTGTCACCGCGGCGTTCGACCAGGCCAAGGAACGGCTGGTCTACAGCAGTGTGGTGGTGCTGGCCCTTCCGGTGTTGGTGTTCATGGTCTTGCTCGGGGCGGGGATCGTCACCGTCACCCACTTCGACGCCTACCGCCTGCCCGGCTACGTCGACGCCTTCCCGACCGACTGGCTCATCGAGCACGGTCTGCCCATCGTCGCCCTGGTGGGTCTCGGTGTCGGACTGTGGCTGGCGCGCGGCACGTCGCAGCGACGTCTGCTGACCAAGGAGACGGCGTCGGGCCTCGTGGTGATCTGTGCCTGGGCGGCACCCCAGCTCTGGTTGCAGACGTGGGACGCCAACCCGGGCTTCTCCTACCCCCTGGTCGACGCCGTGGTGACCGTGGCGGTCGCGGTCGTCCTCGCCGCGCGGTGGCGGCGCCTCGACGACGTACGACTCGTCGCGCTGGCCGCGTTCACGGTGTTCGCCTGGCTGGCGCTGAGCCGCGGGGACTGGATCACTGCTCTCGGCGCGATCTTCGGGCTCTCCGCGGTGATCACCGTCGTGGTCGGGATCGTCTACTCCGTCCTCAGCGACTCCAGCTTCACCCGGATCAGCAGCAAACGCCTGCCCGAGGGCGGTCGCACCCTGATGTTCGTGGGCTACCTGGTGCTCAGTGCCACCATCCTCAACTGGGGCGAGGTGACCCACGCCGTCGACGTGACCTCCGGCGCACCCGAACGGGCGTTCTTCCTCATCGGCATCCCGTGGGCAGGGTGGCTGGTCGGTCGGCGCCTCCTGCGACCGATGTCGCCACCCGACAGCCTCGTTCCGGCCGGTCCGGTCGATCCGGTCGAGGCGACCAAGGGTGCCGAACCCACGACGACCTGAACCGCCGTCGACGCCTCAGCTGGTGGTGGGGGCAAGCACCGGCTCGGCATCGCCTTGCCGGAGGTCGCGGAGCCGGGCGAACACCCGGTCGACGACACCGTCGCCACTGTCGCCGTCGTCGCCACCGTCATCATCGTCGTCCCACAGCGACGGGCCGGGCTGGTTGTCATCGCGATCGCTGCCCCACAAGGCGTCGAGCATCCCGGCGCCGAAGTCGTCGACCGCGCCGAAGGCGGTGCTGATGAAGTCGGCTGCACGGGAGCCGCGCACGTCGATCGGCGCGAGCAGGCAGTGACTGGCGAGCGACACGACGCTGTCGAGGGCACCGAGGAAGCGGGCGGAGCGGTGCTGCTCCTCGCGCAGCTCCCACAGCCGCAGCGCCTGGCCCCAGGCCAGGTCACGGGCCTGCGCGATGCCCCAGCTGGCCATCACGTCGTCCACGGGACCGGCGAGCTCGTCCAGCCTCGCTGCGACCGGGCCTTGCAGCCGGGCCCGCACGGCGTCGTCGGCCTCCGCGAGGACCGCGTTGACGGCGAGGAAGTCCTCGCGGACTCCTCGGGCCGACGGCGGTCGACCCAGTTCTTGGGAGGTCATCGTCACGGCGAGCGGCAGGTCGTGGTTGATGTGGGCGTTCATGCCGGCCAGCGCGAACTGCAAGGGCAGCACGCGGTCGTCGTCGCGGCGGTCGAACAGCGTGCGCCACGAACGGCACACCTGCCCCTGGGACCCGTGCGCGGCGTAGCTGCGCAGGTAGAGGTTGACGAAGTTGACGTCGAGCCGGTCCATGAACTCGGGATCGACGAACGCGCCCTCGCTGAGCTTCGCGCCGACCGCCTCGGTCACCTGGAGGTACATGCTGTTGAAGCAGGCCACCCCATCCGTGGCCGGCAGCGACGAACTCAGTTCCTGCATCACGCTGATCGCTTCCGGGATCGTCGCCACCGCGGGGGACTGCATCATGTCTGGACCCTAGGAAACCCAGCACGTTGGTGTCGGCGGATCGGAGAATCCTCGGCGGAGTACTCACCAAATTGCGGCACGCCCGGTGCGCGGCCGCCGATAGCGGCCGCCCGCGCCGGGGCGCGAGGCTCCCGTTGCGTGGCTTGTGCGCCGATGAGACTCACGACAGGCAGCCTTCGATGATCGGCCGGTCTTCCACAGCCGATTCGTCATCGTCACCGAGCAGGACGTAGACCGACCCGACGATGAAGTCGTTGAAGTCGTACGCCTCGCCGAACTCGAGGTCCTGCTCGGCATCGGCGGGCGTGTCGCGGAAGTCGAGCTTGGTGGTGTCGAGGGGATAGCGCACTTCGATGCGAGCGGTGTCTCCCGACTCCACCTCTTCGGCGTCGAGTCCGGCGTCGACGAGACAGGCAACGATGCCTGCGGGGACCAGAGCGGCGCTCGACGCCGCCGATGACGACCCGCCGGCTGGTCCCTCGGCTGGTCCCTCGGCTGTGGAGCCGTCATCGCCGCCGCACGCGGTGGCCATCAGCACCGCAGCCAGGGGGACAAGGCAGGTGATCGTGATGTTCATGCTGTTCCTTACGAACGGCCCGAGTCTCCGACACCGACAGGGGACGGATTCTCCTCCCCCCGCCGCAGGTCGGCAAGGATCTCGACCCGACACCCCACTGCGGCCCCAAAGTTGTTAACTTGCGTAACAAACACTAGATTGCGTTCGGCACATCACCAAAGACAGGACCACTCGAGGCCGTCCCGCTCCCTGCTCACATCCATCGCCGTCCCCGCGGCCCTCACCCTGGCAAGCGTCGCCCCGACCCTCGGCGCCGCCCACGCGACCCTGAGCAATGCCGGTATCGAGATCACCCAAGACCCCGTGCAGCAGCCTTACGGCATCGACTTCGGGATCCGCGACCCCTTCGGCAACCACGTCCGCATCAGCCAGCCCAACGCGTGAACTCGACGCCGATGCCACGGCCGGTCGGCTCGCCGTGCGCACAACTGACCTCGGCCGTGTCGCCTACTACGGCTCGTGCGAGCCGGTCCGGGACCACGAGCCACGCCGCGCAGGTGACAGCTACAGCAAGGAAGGCGCCACCAGCGACGTCGCTGACGTAGTGGACGCCGAGGAACACCCGGTCCAGCGAGACCAGGACGGCAGCACCCGCCGCGCACACCATGATCGCCACCCTCCGCACTCCAGCGCAGGTCTCGGCCGCCACCAGGACAGCGACGCAGGCAAGGACCCACCCGGCGACGGCGTGTCCGGAGGGAAAGGAAAAGCTCTCCAGCACCATCACCGAGTCCGGCCACGTGGGACGCTGACGCTGAAAGACCGACTTGGCCGTCGGCGCCACCCACCAGGCTGCCACGACGACCAGCACCACCCTGACTGCCAATGCCCACCGCCTCGACGCCGCGAGGAGCACCGCCGCCGCGAGCATGATCAGGCGCTGGTGATGCGGTGACTGCACTGTGTCGATCCACGACCAGAAGCTGCGCAATCCGTCGTGCGAGGCGGTGGCATGCTGTGCAGGACCGCCGAGGGCGCCATCGAAGATGGTGAGCCAAGCGTCCTCACGCACAACAGCGACGCACGTGGCGGCGAAGGCGACCGAGGACCACACCAACGCTCGGGCCAGCTTCCGTCGCGCTATGCCTTCCGATGTGGTCTTCGCAGACGTTTCACCGGTCCGGGGCCTCTGGCGCCAGCGAGCCGGGCACCGGGCATGACGCCGGTGGTAGTTGTGCCGTTCGCGGCCATCGGCACCGCCGCTCACCACGTACCTGAGGTGAGCGGCACCGGCGCATCCTCGTGCGGTCCTCGGGCCCCGCTCGAAGAGGGTGCACAGCCTGTGAGACCAGCGCTCACGTAGGTAACTGCGGCACCGACACCGACGGCGAGCAGGACCGAGGCCGCCGCGTCGCTCGGTCGATGCCAGCCAAGAGCCATCGTCGCCGCGCCCGTGGCGGCGACGAGGACCGCTCCGGCGGCCGCGGTCCCGGCTCGCGCGGGACGCGGTACGGCGACGTAGGCCGCCACGGCCAGCCCTGCGACAGCCGAGACGTGGCCGCTGGGCAGGCTGTTGCCGGCGTCGTCGAACCAGTCCGGGCGGACCAGGACGAGCTTGAGGAGCTCTGAGGCGATCATGGTGGCCACGACGGTGGCTCCGGCCGAGGCCGCGGCGGCCGGGCCGCGCAGTCCCAGGGCTGCGGCCACGATGAGACACAGCGCGGCAAGCACCGTGGCCGGCGAGATGAGTTCGAGCAGCGCGTCGGTCCACATGGCATCGCTGAGCACGGATCCGGCGACCATCATGGCGCGGGTGTCGGCGATCTGACCGGCCATCGTCCAGACCGCGAGGGTGTAGAGGGCCAGCAGGCCGGCGCCTGCGGACAGAGCGATGTTCCAGGCCGACCGGACGGTGGGGGAGGTCGGGACGGGTCGCGTGGTCACAGGGCGAACCTCTCTTCGTGGATGTGTCGTTCGGGCACGCCGGCAGCGGCCAGCGAGCCGCGCAGCGCGGTGGTCATCCCGGGCGGGCCGCACAGGTAGACGTCGCGCTCAGCGAGATGGGCGACCAGCCGGGTCAGGGAGCGCGGTGAGAGCAGGTCGGGGTTGTTCCCGAGCAGGTAGACCGCCCGGGCCTGGCGTTCGGCTGCCAGTGCGTCGAGCTCGGCGCGGAAGACGACCTGGTCGCGGTCATCGGCGCGGTAGAGCAGCACCAGGTCCTGGCCGGGCGCGAGTGGCAGGGTCTCGAACAGCGCGCGCATCGGGGTGATCCCGACGCCGCCAGCGACCAGCAGCACGTCGCGGCGGGTACGGCGGACCGCGGTCATGGCGCCGTAGGGGCCCTCGGCGACGACGCGGGTGCCGATCGGCACCTGCTGGACGCGGCCACTGCCGTCGCCGAGCGCCTTGACGGTGAGCCGCATCCGGTCACCGACGGGCGGTGCGGACAGCGAGAACGGGTGCGCGGCGTGCCACAGACCCGGGGTGAGGAACCGCCAGCGGAAGAACTGGCCGGACTGTGCGGCGAGCTCGTGGACCAGGCGGCCCTGCACCACGACCGAGACGACGCCCGGCGCCTCCGGCACGACGGCCACGACGCGCAGCCGGTGGCGCCGGGCCGAACGCAGCGGAGCAAGGACCCGGTAGGTCAGGACCAGGCCGAACGTGCCGGTGTAGAGCAGTGACCAGAGCACCTGCAGCACCAGACGTCCGGCGAGGTCGGGTCCGGCGAGCTGGTGCACGAACGAGAGCGCGACCGCGAGGTAGGTCATCAGGTGCACGAGGTGCCATGTCTCGTGGCTGAGCTTGCGGCGCGCTGCGCGCACCGAGACGCCGGCTGCGACGCAGAGCAGCACCGTGCCGACGCTCGCAGCGACCATGCCCTGCCACCCGAGCGCTTCCGCGAGGGCGTCGGCAGGCGACTGACCCGTCAGCTGCGCCCAGACGAGGACGGCGGTCACGGCGTGCAGCAGCACCAGACCCAGCACGCTGCGACCGAGGACCGCGTGGCAGCGCGCCATGACGTCGGCGCCCAGCCCGCGTTCCAGGACCGGCCACCGTGAGACCAGGACGAGCAGGACCAGGACGCCGTAGCCGGCGAGCATGCCGCTGACGTGGGCGACCAGGCCGATCACCGGGACCGGCGCCGAGACCGCCACCAGCAGCGGCCAGATTGCGACCGCCGCGCCGCCGACGGCGAGCAGGCCCAGCACCGACTCGGCTGTGGCGCGGTCGCGGTTCACCGGCCACCCCCGACGCCGTCGCCGTTCCCGCCGTTGGCGTCACCGCCGTTGGTGATGCCGGCCGGGTCGACCGGCGTCGCGTCGGGCCCGCTCAGGCCGAGCACGAGGGCGAGGACGGCGGCGACAGCCGACACCACGGCCGCGATCGGTCCCATCAGCGGCCGTCCCCGCCTCGGCCGCCGCCGTCGAAGGCACCGTTGCCGCCGCCTGGGTCCCCGCCGCCGTCAGCCGCGGCGAGGGTCGCTCCCCCGGCCCCGCCGAGGAGGAGCAGTGCGAGCACGGCAGCGACGAGCCCGGCCCGCAATCCCCTGCGGGGCGACGTGGTGGTCCGTGTGGTCACCGCAGCGCCCTGTGGGCGTGTCGGGGCCGCTCGATCGTCGTCGGCGAACCCGTAGTGCTCGTAGGCCCAGGCGCGCGCCGGGTCCGGAGGTGTCGGGGAGGTGCTCATCAGTCGTCCTCGACACCGGTGACGGCGAACGTCTCGTCGAGCTCGACGGTCAGCTCGTCCCCGGCGGCGGTGGTGACGTGGGCCTCGTAGTCGCCGTCGGCGTCCGTCTCGGCACGCTCGATGACAGCGCCGGGGTACTCCGCCTCGACGGCCTCGGCGACCTGCGCCAGGACTGTCCCGGTCAGCGGCTGCTCCCCGGCTGCGGTGGCGTCATCGTCGCCGTTGCCCTGGTCATCTCCGTTGCGGTCGCGGTCGCGTCCGCCGTCGCGCCCCTGGCTCGACCGGTCCCGGTCGTCGTCACCGCCGGAAGCCAGCGCGAAGCCGGCGGCGCCGGCGCCGATGAGCAGCAGCAGGGCGATCAGGGCGGCAGCGACGATCGCGGATCGGCCGCCGGCCAGCAGCGCGCCGAGACGGCCGCCGCGCCGGGGGCCAGCGACAGTCGAGGTGGGCGGCGAGCTCGGGGGTGGAGGCACCGAGGGGTGGGCGGGCTCGGCGGCAGCTTCGTGCTGCGCGAGCTCGTGGTGCTCGGGCTGGGCGGGCTGCCCGGACGGGTCGGGTTGAATGGGCTGGGCGGGCTGCTCGGGCTGGATCGGATCGACCGGGCCGGGGTCGCGGGTGTCGCTCACGTGCTCTCCTCCACATCGCGGGCGGCCGCGGATCGGCCACCCGTCGATGCCGACCATCGCTGCGCGGACGTGAAGGGCGCCGCAACCCGACATCAAGTCGAGGTCAAGACCACCTGTGAGTCGGCTGGGCCGAGCACGAGGCGCACCACGGACCACTCGTCGATCCGGTCGAGCTCGAGTCGTCCGCCCGTCGACTCCGCGCACGCTCGAGCGATGTCGAGGCCCAGCCCGCTCGAGCCGCGATCGCTGCGTCCGCGTTGCAGGGCGCTCGACGGTACGCCGGGGCCCTGGTCACGCACCTCGACCCGCACCCATCCCTCGGCGACCTGGTCCTCGAGACCACCGTCGCCGCCACCCCCGCTGTCGACGGAGGCGATCTCGACCTCGACGGGAACGGTCTCGCCGGTGTGAGCCACGACGTTCTCCAGCAACGCGTCGATCGCAGCCGCGAGGTCCTCCGCAGCGCACCGCACCGGCGCCTGCGTCGCATCCACCGCGATCACCAGCGAGGTCGAGCGGCCCTGGTCCTCGAGGAGCGGCGACCAGTAGTCCAGGCGGGCTCGGACGACCTCGACGGCGTCACAACCCGGCACCACACCTTCGCGCTGCGGGCGGCGAGCCGCGGCGATGACAGCGGTCAGGGTGCGCTCGAGGACGTCGAGGTCCGCGTCGAGCTCGTCCTTCGCCGCCGATTCCTCCAGCGATTCGACGTCGAGGCGCACCGCCATCAACGGAGTACGGAGCCGGTGTGACAGGTCGGCGGCGGACTCGCGCTCCTGGGTCAGGAGCTCGTCGATGCGACCCGCCAGCCGGTTCAAGGCCGCGCCCACTCGGCGTACCTCGACCGGTCCCGCGTCGGGCACGCGGGCCGCGAGGTCCCCACGCGACAGCCGGTCGGCCGTGGCGGTGGCGACGACGAGGTGCCGCGCCATCCGGCGCGCCACCAGCAGGGCGGCCGCGGCGACGACCAGGAGGACCACCACCGCGGCGAGTGCCAGGGCACCGAGTCGCTCGGTGACGGCCTCGCGCACCTGCGCGTCGCTGACGTAGCCACACACCACGACGTCGCCCCCGGCCCCGGTCGCCGCGACGCGCACCAGGTGGCCGCCGTCGACGTCGACGTCGTCGACCTCCGTGGTCGGCAGCAGCTCGTCGAGGTCGCTGTCGCGGCCCTCGTCGTCGTCGCGGCTCTCGCGGTCGCCACGGTCGCCCTCGACGTCGACGTCGAGCGCGACGCTCGCACACTCCTCTCGGACAGCACCGACGGAGGTGCCGTCAGCCAGGACGACCGTGACCGGGGTGTCATTGCGCCGCCCGTTGGCGCGCTCGACGACCGCTTCGATGTCGCCGCGGTCAGCCGTGCTGCTGCTGACGACGTCGGCCACGCCCTGCACGAGGGTGACGGCCTCCTGCTCAGCCTCGTCACCCTCAGCAGCGAGGGTGCTCAGGGCGACCGGGACGGTGAACAGGAGCAGGACGGCGGCGGCCGCCCCGACCGCGAGAGCGACGATGCTGGTGCGCAGGCTCATGGCTGCTCAGTAGTGGGCGTCGGGTCCGAGATGGGCGCGACGAGCTTCACCCCGACTCCGCGGACGCTGTGCAGGTAGCGCGGCGCGGCCGCGGTCTCGCCCAGCTTGCGGCGCAACCACGACAGGTGCACGTCGACAGTACGGTCGGCGCCGCCCCACGGGAGACCCCAGACATCGGCGAGCAGCTGGGCCTTGCTGACCACCTCGCCGGCCCGGGCGGCAAGAGCGAGGAGCAGGTCGAACTCCTTGCGGCTCAACGTCAGCTCGGCACCTGCGACCGTCGCGGTCCGCGAGGACGGGTCGATGACCAGGTCGCCCACCACGACACGCTGGTCCCCCGAGAGCGGTGTCGTCGTACGCCGCAGCACCGCACGCACCCGGGCCATCGCGTGCGCGGCCGAGAACGGCTTGACCAGGTAGTCGTCGGCTCCCGCATCCAGCAGGCGGACGATCTCCCGCTCGTCGTCACGCGCGGTGCCGATGACGACCGGGACGTCGCTGGTCGCGCGCACCATCGTCAGCACGTCGGAGCCGTCGAGGTCGGGCAGGCCCAGGTCGAGCAGCACGACGTCGGGTCGATCGGCAGCAAGGCTCTGGATCGCCTCGACCGCCGTCGCAACGGCGGTCACCACAGCGCCGAGATCGCTCAGACCACGGGTGAGCGTGCGTCGGATCGCGTCGTGGTCCTCGACCAGCAGGATCCGCACCATGGGCCGAGGTTAGCCCGCCGGCACGGCCGCAGACCGCCATGTCCCGCACTGCTCCGGCGCAGGACGCCCACAGGCCCCGCGGCCACCGTGTCCTCACCGACCCGGACCTCCAGGAGCCAATGACCCGGGCCGCGCCGCGCCCGAGATCCCGCTGGACAGCGTCGCCCGGTGGCGCACGTGGTCGCCGACAGGCAGCGCGCTCACAGCAAGCACACAGGGCGCACCCACGCCCAGCACTGACGCGAACGGCCTACTGAGAACAACCACCCCGAACTGTCTGGAGAGACCCCGATGCCCGCCTACACCCTCTACGTCGCCGACCTGGTCGCCGTCACCGTCCTCGTCTTCGGCCTGTTCCTGCGCCGCCACCCGCGCCCCGAGCTCGTGGTGGCGTTCCTGACCACCAACGTCGGGGTCCTGGCCGTGGCCTCTGCCCTGGCGACCAGCACCATCGGCGCCGGTCTCGGACTCGGACTGTTCGGCATCCTCTCGATCATCAGGCTCCGATCCGAGGAGCTGGCACAGCACGAGGTCGCCTACTACTTCGCCGCCCTCACGCTGGGCCTGCTCGGCGGCCTCGACACCGGCGCCGCCACGACCGACCTCGTCCTGATGGCTGCGGTCCTCTGCGCGGTCTTCATCGGCGACCACCCCCGGCTCGCCCCCAGCACCGAGACCCAGCAGCTGCTCCTCGACCGAGCCCACACCAGCGACGCGGCGCTCGTCGCACACCTCGAGGGGCTGCTCGGCGCGACCGTGGTCTCCGCCAAGGTGGTCCGCAACGACCTGGTCAACGACACCACCCTCGTCGACGTCCGCTACCGGCCCGCGAGCACCAAGCCCGGGACCACCACGCCGGGCGACCCCGAGCCGCCGACCCTCACCACCATGGAGCCCGGGCACCTCCCGCACGGACGCGCCTCGCGCGAGCGCAGCGCCGTCGCCTCCCACGACCCGAAGTCGCTGCGATGACCGCCCCAGCAGCCCAGGCACCCGAGGCCCTCGGAGCGCTTGAGGCACTGGGCCCCATCGGTCTCGACGAGCTCCTCCTGGTGGCGCCCCTGCAGACACGGGTGGACCGCAAGTACGTCATCGCTCGACGTGACCTCGCGAACGTCTTCGACGAGCTACCTCGGGACACGCGGGTGCTCGAGCTCGACGGCCGGCGCGAGATGACCTACCGCTCCACCTACCTCGACACCCCCGACCGTCGCAGCTACCTGACCTCCGGCCGGTCCCGACGTGGGCGGTGGAAGGTCCGAGGTCGGCTCTACCTCGACACCGGCGGCAGCTTCCTGGAGACCAAGACCGCCGGCCCGCGCGGCCAGACGGTCAAGCGACGCGTCGCGCACCCCGACCCCGTCGAATGCGGCATCACACCAGCAGGCGCGGCACTGATCACCGAGACCATCGGCGCGGACACCGTGCGCGACCTCGAACCCGTGCTCACCACCGCCTACCGCCGAACGACGCTCCTCCTGCCCGCCGGCAGCACGCGGGTCACGATCGACGTCGATCTCGGCTGGACCTCGGTGATCACCGGCAAGGACCTCGAGCGCACCTCGATCGCCGTCATCGAGACGAAGACCGGATCAACTCCCTCAGCCGTCGACCGGCTCCTGTGGTCGCACGGACACAGACCCGTGCGCCTGTCCAAGTACGGCGCCGGCATGGCCGCCCTGCACCACGAGCTACCGCACCTGAAGTGGCACCGAGCACTCGACCGCCACCTCAACGTCCGCCCCGACCTCCGCCCGAACCCACCCAGGAGTCCCCGATGAACACCACCCCACTGCGCCGCCGGCTCGCCGCCGCCGCCGCGACGAGCGTCCTGCTGCTCACCGCCGGCGCCTGCGCCACCACCTCCGACACCACCTCTGACAGCGCTGCGTCCAGCACCACGGTCACGACCACCGACGGCACCGCCGCGACGGACGCCACGACCGTCTCCGCCACCGCCACCGCCCTGGACGACACGCACGCACAGACCGACGACGCCGACTACGACACCGCGGGCGCCACCACCATCACCCTCGCCGACGACGCCAGCACCGTCGACGGGGCCGGTGCAACGGTCGACGGCGACGTCGTCACCATCAGCACCGCAGGCACCTACCTCATCGCCGGGATCCTGAGCGACGGCCAGGTGGTCGTCGACAGCGCCGGCGACGGCAAGGTCGTCCTCGTCCTCGACGGCGCCGACATCACGTCTGCGAGCACCTCGCCCCTGGTGGTCACCGCCGCCGACGAGGCCGTGGTCGTCCTGGCCGACGGGACCACCAACACCCTGGCCGACGCAGCCGCATCCTCAGCTGACGACGAGGACGAGGACGCACCGACAGCAACCCTGTTCTCGATGGCCGACCTCACCATCGCCGGCACCGGCAGCCTGCAGGTCAGCGGAACCAGCAACGACGGCATCGCCGGCAAGGACGGACTCGTCATCCTGTCCGGCACCATCACCGTCGACGCCGTCGACGACGGCATCCGCGGCAAGGACTACCTCGTCGTCGAGGACGGCGACATCACCGTCACCGCGCAAGGCGACGGCCTGAAGTCCGACAGCGACACAGCCGGCGAGCTCGGCTGGGTCCTGCTCGACGGTGGCACCGTGACCGCCTCGGGCGCCTCCGACGGCATCGACGCAGTCGGAGCCGTCTACGTGGCCGGCGGCACCCTCGTCGTCCCGAGCTCCGGAGAGGGCGTCGAAGCAGCCGTGATCACCATCGCCGGCGGCAGCGTCGACGTCACCGCCAGCGACGACGGCCTCAACGCCACCACCGGCGCGACCGCCGGCGGCGGAGAAGAAGTTCAGGAAGGCGTGTCCCTCAGCGTCACCAGCGGCACCGTCACCATCAACGCCGGCAGCGACAGCATCGACTCCAACGGCTCGGTCAGCCTCACCGGCGGAACCACCGTCATCGCCAGCGCCACGGTCGCGGGAGGCGGCGGCACCGGCGCCTTCGACGCCAACGGCACCCTCGAGGCGCCCGCCGTCCTCACCGTCCCCACTGACGGGATCGAGGTCGGGCAGCTGGTGAGCATCCTCGACAGCGACGGCACCGTCGTCTCCGAGTTCGCGGTGACGACCAGCACCAGCAGCGCCCTGGTCGCAGCAGCCGGCGTCACCGCCGGTGAGACCTACACGGTCACCGTCGACGGCGTCGAGCTCAGCTCCCTCACCGCGACCGACGCCAGCACGGCCGGTGGCGGCGGCGGATTCGGCGGGCCGGGCGGCGGCGGACCACGGCCGGACTTCGACCAGGACGACGACGCCTGAACAGCTGCCCATCCCTACCGCTGGCGTCCTACCGCCGGGTGGCCGACCGGCCACCCGGCGGCCGACCGACCACCCGGCGGTTTCGAGCGCCGTCGGGCCAGGTCTCGCTCGTTGCGGCCCCCCTCCACGACGGCGCGACAGCACCGCCACGGTGCATCTCGTGGCTCGTGGGCACCGTCAGCGGGCGATGAGTCTGTGATCAGCCTTGCGGGCCGAGCGGGGCAGGGTGAACACGAAACGGCTTCCGGGCCCGGCAGGTGCGGCCTCGACGGCGATCCGGCCGCCATGGCGTTCGACGATGTTCCGGCAGACCGCGAGACCCAGGCCGCTACCGAGGAACTCGGCGCGGTCGAGGTGAGCTCGGAAGAACTGATCGAAGACTGCGGTGCGCTCGCCAGGCGGGATGCCGATGCCGTTGTCCGTCACCGTGAGTTCAACGCCGTCGCCGATGACGCGACCGGCGACGCGTACCTGCGCGGCTGCGTCGGGCTCGACGTACTTGACGGCGTTGCTGATCAGGTTGCCCAGCAATTGGCGCACCAGAGTCTCGTCGGCCCACACCTCAGGCAACGACTCGACGGTGACGAGGTCCTCGACGCCGTGCAGCGCCACGGTCTCGGCGGCGATCCGGTTCAAGTCCACATCGGCGAGGCGCAACTGGTGACCGTCGCTGCTGGCGTGCTGCAGGAGGTCGTCGATCAGTACGCCCATCCGGTCGGTGGCGTCGTAGGCCTTCCCCAGCCACAGAGCCAGGTCGCTGTCGTGACCGACTGCTTGACTCTCGCTCTGACTGAGTTCGACCCAGCCGCGCACCGCGGTGAGCGGGCTGCGCAGGTCATGGGCGACCGTGCCGGCGAACCCTGCCAGCTCGTCTCGTTGTGCTCGTTCTGCGGTCACGTCGCGGAACACGACGACGGCACCTGTTCCCGCGCACGGCAGGGGCGGCGGCTGGGGTTCGCGCGCGGGTGCAGCAACGCCCTCCGGTTCCGGCGTTGGTGTGTCCAGGACCGGGACTCCGAGGAGTCGTCTGGCGGAGACCGAGAGCACCTTGGTGGGTAGGCCAGCCTTGTGCAGGACCAGGTCGCGCGGCGGCGCATAGCCGAGACGAATGGCTTGGGCCGAGGGGTGCTCATCGTCGGGCAGCAGCGAGCCGTCGACGCGAAGCATGATGGGGCGGTCGGTGCCCGCGGGACAACCCGGCACTGGCGCCAACAACCGCCTGGCCGCAGCGTTGGCAGCTACGACGACCCCTTGCGCGTCCTTGATGACCACGCCGTCCTCCATCGCCTCGGCGACAGCCGTGTAGAGCTCGGCACGCGCGCGGAGCTCGCGTTCATTGCGTCTTCCGGCGTCGATGAGACGGCGCTGGTCGGCGGTCGCGCCGGAGACGACCAGTCCGACGGCGGCGAACGCTGCCACGGTGAGCTGCATGCTCAGTGCTCGGTCCTCGAGGTCGGCGATGACGGCGAACGGCCCGATCCCCGCCGCAGTGAGCGCGATGACCGTGGCGCCGGTTGCGCTGGTGAAGGCGGCCACAGCTAAAGGTGGGTAGCGCATCGCGGTCCACAGGGTCAGTGCCAGCAGCGGCACGAGCACCCGGCCGTTGTGAGCGAATGCGAAGACGAAGCACCCGACAGTCGCAAGCAAGAGTGCTGCGGTCTCAACCGCTCGTCTCAGTCCCGGACGCGGCATCCGGCGATGTAGTCGATGTGGTGACGTCACTGCTGGTGCCGCCGCCTGCAGAGCTTCCTTCAGCAGACGCGCACATCCGACGATGAGGATGATGCCGGTCAGGTTGCGACCCCACCACATCGAGACCAGGTCGTAGTCCACCGCCGTTGCATCGACCACGGCGAAGCCGACGGCTCCAGCGGTGACGCC
>JAOPXU010000401.1 GCA_025964985.1 Nocardioides sp. | reverse complement strand
CCGCCGCCCACCGACCCGCCGCCGGTGGACCCTGACTTCGTCACCTCCCCGATCCCGACACCGGCATCGCTGCACCTCGGCACCCGGTTCTCCTACGCGATGACCCCCGCCCTGCACGCCCAGATGCGCGCCGCGGGCAGCCCCGAGGCCTGGTTCGCCCAGCAGCTCGACCCGGCCGGGATCGATGACCAGGCCGCCGACGAGTTGCAGGGGTGGTGGACCTCGATCGACCTCGACGCCACCGCCGTGTGGCAACGCGACCGCGACCAGGTCGAGAGTGGCTGGGAGGCCATGGCCAACTACGCGCGCTGGTGCCTGGTGCGCCGCATCTACTCCGAGCGCCAGGTGCTCGAGGTGATGACCGAGTTCTGGGAGAACCACCTGCACGTGCCGGTCCACGACGACGGTGTGTTCACCTACCGCGCGGACTACGGCAAGCTCCTCCGCTCCCACGCTCTCGGCCGGTTCGACGAGATGCTCGTCGCCGACGTGACCCACCCGGCCATGGGCATCTCGCTCGACAACGCCACCTCGACCAAGCGCGCCCACAACGAGAACCTCGGACGCGAGCTGCTCGAGCTCCACACCCTCGGGCGTGGCGGCTACACCGATGACGACGTCAAGGCGTCGGCCCGGATCCTGACGGGCTACCGCGTGGACACCTGGCGGACCTGGGCCGCGGCTTACGACCCCGCCAGCCACTGGACCGGGGCGGTGACGGTCGCCGGGTTCAGCCACCCCAACACCGACCCAGACGGCCGCGCCGTCGCCGAGCAGTACCTCACCTACCTGGCCCACCACCCTCGTACGGCGCAGCGGCTGGCCCGGAAGCTCGCCGTCCAGTTCGTGTCCGACTCCCCCTCGGAGGAGCTGGTGGTCCACCTCGCGCAGGTCTACCTCGACCACGGCACGGCCGTCCGGCCGGTGCTCGAGGCGCTCGTCGCGCACCCGGAGTTCGCGGCATCGGCCGGGCTCAAGGTCCGCACGCCGACCGACGACGTGGTCGCGACCCACCGCGTGCTGGGCACCCGCATCGCCCCGCCGACGTCGGACGGGTCCTGCGCCAACGTCATCTTGTGGCAGACCACCGACATCGGGCACTCGCCGTTCGAGTGGGGACGCCCCGACGGCCCGCCCATGGACAACCGGTCCTGGTCGGGGGCCTCGCGCGTCCTGGCCTCCTTCGCGGTCCACTACAACATGGCGGGCGGATGGTGGCCGCGGGACGACATGACCTACCGCACCGCCGCGTCCTGGCTGGTGACGCCCGGGATGCGGTTCGACGCGCTCGTCGACCACCTGTGCACGCAGCTGCTGGGCAAGCACGCTCCCGCTCGGCTGGTCCAGGCCGCCTGCACCATGACGCAGACCAGTGCCGGCGAGTCGATCACGCTGGCGCACCCGGTCATGAGGTGGAAGCTGTCCCAGCTCCTCACCACCCTGCTTGACACCCCCGACCACCTGCAGCGCTGACGGAGCCCCGATGACGACGACCCCCGCCGCACCGTGCTGCGACGACTACCGCGCCACCACGCGCCGCGGCTTCCTGCGCGGCTCGCTCGCGATCGGCGGTGCCACCGCCGCGACGGTCGCCTACGGGAGCACCCTCGCCCAGACGGCGTACGCCGCCGAGCCGGCCGCCCAGGTGCTCGTGGTGCTCTCGATGCGCGGGGCCGCCGACGGGCTCAGCCTCGTCGTCCCGCACGCCGACCCCGTCTACTACGCCGCCCGGCCCTCGATCTCGGTCGCGTCCGACCGGCTGCTGGTCAAGAACGGCATGTTCGGCCTGCACCCGACCCTCGCGCCGCTGCTGCCGATGTGGAACGCCGGCAAGGTCGCGGCCGTGCACGCCACCGGCCTGCCCGTCGCCAACCGCTCGCACTTCTCCGCCATGGAGGAGGTCGAGGACGCCGACCCCGGCTCCGACGCCCGCATCGGCTGGCTCAACCGGCTCGTCGGCCGGGACGGCCCCGGGTCGCCGATCGAGGCCATCCAGTTCGGCGGCGGCGTGCCCAGCGCCGCGGTGTGCGGCCCCGAGGCCGTGCTGGCCACCGGCGACGTCGACGACGTGCAGCTCTCCGGCGGCAGCGGCACCGGCGAGGCCGCGCGGCGCACGGCCCTCGAGGCGGCGTGGTCCGGCGCGGGCGGCGACCTCGCCTTCGGCATGCGCTCGGCCCTCAAGGTGGTCGCCGACTTCGCGCCGGTGCGCGCGTCGTCCGAGACGCCCGCCAACGGCGCGGCGTACCCCCGCACCGACCTCGGCCGCGCCCTGCACTCCGCGGCCCGCACGATCCGCGCCGACGTCGGCGCCGAGATCATCACGGTCGACCACGGGTCCTGGGACCACCACACCTGGGTCGGCACGCCCGACAACGGCAACCTCAAGAACATGGCCACCGACTTCGCCGGCTCCGTCGCGGCGTTCTTCGCGGACCTCGGGACGCTGGCGTCAAAGGTGACGCTGGTGACGATCAGCGAGTTCGGGCGCCGTGTCGTCGAGAACGCCAACCAGGGCCTCGACCACGGTCACGGCAACGTCATGTTCGCGATGGGCGCCGGCGTCAAGGGCGGCTACTACGGCACCTGGCCGGGGCTGACCAAGACCTCCGACGCCGACCTGCTGGTGACCACCGACTACCGCAACGTCCTCAACGAGGTCATCACCACGCGGATGGGCGCCACCACCGCGTCGGTCTTCCCCGGTCTGTCCGCCAGCACCACGGGGTTCATGACGTCGCTGTGAGCCGGTCGCGATGATGGGGGCCACCCCACGACGACCACCGGAGGCACAGCCATGGACGACGACCTGGTCGACCGCGTGCGCGCAGCCTCGCGCGCCTGCACGCAGACGGTGTCCGGACACCGGCACCGCAGCCCCACCGAGGTGCTCGAGGCCCTCGCCGTCGCCTGCGCCGAGCTGGGCATCGAGGACTGGGACACCTACGGCGAGCACGGCGCCGTCGAGCGGCTCGAGACCGAGGTCGCCGGCCTGCTCGGCACCGAGGCAGCCGCGTTCTTCCCCTCCGGCGTGATGGCCCAGCAGGTCGCCCTGCGCATCTGGTGCGACCGCGAGGGCAGCCGGCGCGTGGCCGTGCCCGACCTCAGCCACCTGCTGGTCCACGAGCTCGACGGTCCCCGGATCCTGCAGCAGCTCGAGGTCGAGCACCTCACCACCGGCCCCGTCGTCGCCACCGCCGAGCACCTCGCCGCCCTCCCCGGTCGGCTGGCCGCCGTCCTCGTCGAGGTTCCGCTGCGCGACGCCGGCTGCCTGGTCCCGACCTTTGACGAGCTCGCCGGGCTCTCCGCGGCGTGCCGCGCGCGCGGCGTACGGCTGCACGTCGACGGCGCCCGCATCTGGGAGGCGCAGACCCACCTCGGCCGGCCGCTGCCCGAGATCGCGGCGCTCGCCGACAGCGTCTACGTCTCGTTCTACAAGGGCCTCGGCGGCCTGGCCGGCGCCGCGCTCGCCGGGACGGCCGACGTCGTCGACGAGGCCCGCCGCTGGCGCCGCCGCATGGGCGGCACCCTCTACCGCTCCACGCCCGAGGCGGTCGCCGCCCTCGTCGGCCTGCGCGACCGCCTGCCGCTGATGGGCGACTGCGTCGCCTGGGCGCGCACGCTCGCCGCCGCCCTGCCCGACCACGTCACCGTGCACCCCTCACCGCCGCACACCGGCACCTTCCGCCTGTACGCCGCCGGCGTCCCCGACGACGTCAACGCCCGCCTGCTGGCACACGTCAAGCAGCACGGCGTCGCGATCACCCCGCCCTGGTCCCCGACCACCGAGCCCGGCCGGGTCGTCTGCGAGCTGGCCGTCGGCGAGGACGCCCTCGACCTCGACCCGGTGGCCGTCGCCGAGTCGATCGGCGTCCTGACGCTGCCCGGCTGAGGGCCGTCGACCTACGCGCCCCCCACGTCGGTCGAGGAGGTCGCGCTGGACGGGGCCAGACCCCGCAGGCCCAGCACATCCGACCCCCACGTCGGTCGAGGAGGTTGCCCTGGCAACCGTCACGAGACCCCTCGACAGGAGGTGCAGTCCGACTCGCGCACAGACCCTGCGGTCAGTTGGTCTCGTGACGGTGGCCAGCGCGACCTCCTCGACAGCGTGTGGTCACCCCGCGCTGGACCGGGCCAGACCCCGCAGGCCCAGCACATCCGACCCCCACGTCGGTCGAGGAGGTTGCCCTGGCAACCGTCACGAGACCACTCGACAGGAGGTGCAGTCCGACTCGCGCACAGACCCTGCGGTCAGTGGTCTCGTGACGGTCGCCAGCGCGACCTCCTCGACCAGCGTGTGGTGCTGTCGTGCGCCGGTGTCAGCGGATGGTGACCTGGCGGTTGGCGAGGCCGGAGCGGGTGGCGCGCTCCTCAGAGGTCAGCGGCGTGGTGTCGGCCATCGCGGCGTCGAGGGCGGCCTTGAAGGCGGCGGCCGGCTCCTCGAGCACCTCGGCGCCGGTGCCGAGGGGCAGGTCCCAGACGGGGGCGAGCAGGCCGTGGGCGCGGAACATGCCGACCAGGCGGGCGTCGGGGACGATCACGTCGGCGCCGGAGGCGTGCAGGCGCGACAGGGCGTCGAGCAGGGCGTCCTCGGGCTCGGGCATGACCCAGCGCAGGTGCTCCTTGGTGCCCACGTCGGTCCAGTAGGCCGCCTCGACGGACGCCAGCCGGGAGGTGGGGACGGCGCTCTCGTTGGCCTGGGCCATCGCGTCGGCGAGCTCCTCGCGCTCCTCGACGTCGGCGAGCCAGAAGTCGAAGCCGTCGTGGACGGTGACGTCGAGGGTGTCGTTGGTGACGAGGTCCTGCAGGCGCGGGCCGTCGCCGGGGGGCGAGGTGAGGCCGTGGACGCCGGGCTCGTCGGCGTCGAGCGCCGCCTGGAGGACGGCGGCGAGGTCGCGCGAGGGGTCGCCGAAGGAGTGCTGCACCTGCAGACCGATCCAGACCTGGCCGCTCTCGCGCAACATGGCCGGCGAGGCGCCGGGCAGCAGCGAGCAGAGCAGGACCGTGCGGTCCTCGGCGCCCTTGACGGTCAGCGGCGCGGTCGCGCAGGGGACGAGCTCGCGCAGCGCGACGATGTCGCACTCGCCGGGCAGGCCCTCGAACGGGCGCGCGACGAAGACGTCGCCGCCGCCGGGTGCGCCGTGGCACGCCTTGTAGCGCTTGCCGGAGCCGCAGGGGCAGGGCTGGCGCGGGCCGACCTCGCCGTCGGCGAGGGGTGCTGCGTCGCGGGCCTTGGTGCGGGACTTCTTCGCCATGGGCGAGAACCTACCGACCGAGCCGCTCCAGCAGGTACGCCGGGCGGTCGGTGATGACCGCCTTCACGCCGGCCTCGATGCAGAGCTCGAGGTCGCGGTCGGTGTTGACGGTCCACACGTGCATCGAGCGGCCGGACGCGGTGATCTTGCGGGCGAGCTTCTTGTGCTCGCGCAGCAGCTCGATCCCGGGGCCCACGATCCAGTCGGGCCCCATGACGCGCCGCAGCATCGACCAGTACTGGTACTTGTCGACCAGCTGCACGAGCTGGATACCGGGGGCGGCCCGCTCGACGCGCTGCAGGGCGGTGAAGGAGAAGCTCATGACGCGCACCGGCGACCCGGGCTGGTCCCAGCCGAAGTCGGCGAGCATGTCGACGAGCCGGCGTTCGACCAGGCCGCCGAAGCGGGTCGGGTGCTTGGTCTCGATCGCGACCTCGACGCGGCGGTCGTAGTCGGCGACGGTCTCGAGCAGCTTGCGCAGCGTGAGGACGCCGTCGAGGGTCTCGTCGCGGTCGGGTGCCTCGTCGTCGAGCTCGGCCCAGGGGTTCTTCCACGCGGCGAAGTCGAGCTCGTTGAGGTCGGCGAGGTCCATCGTGGAGACGAGGCCCGGCTGCTGCGCGGTGCGCTTCAGGTCGCGGTCGTGCACGCAGACCAGGTGCCCGTCGGCGGTCAGCCGTACGTCGCACTCGAGCCCGTCGGCCCCCGCCTCGAGGGCGGCGATGTAGGCGCCGAGCGTGTGCTCGGCGTTCTCGTGGCTCGCTCCCCGGTGGGCCACGACGTGCGGAGTCACCACGCCAGTCTGCCCGAGCCCGGGGGCTCCGGGGTCACTTCTGGATGACGCCCCGCTGAGCGAAGAGCACACACTGGGTGACGCCTTCGGGTACGTCGGCGGTCACCTCCCACGAGGCCTCCTCGTCGGGCTGCACCCCGCGGACGACCTGGAAGTCGCGGGCGAGGGTGTCGGAGGTGTCGTTGGTCCAGCTGATCGCGACGAGGTAGGCGGTGCTCGTGCCCGTCGGGTTGGTCAGCGTGCCCTCGACGGTCTGCTCGCCGGGCGTGGTGGGGCAGGCGGCCTGGTCCCACGCGATGTCGGCCGCAGCGCCGGCGGCGCGGGTCACGGTCGGCAGGTCCTCGAGGTCGGGCGGGGAGGTCGTCGGGGCGGTCGGTGTGCCGCCGGCACCCGCGTCGTCGGTGGCGGTCTCCGCGGCCGGGCTGTCGCCGTCGCCCGGACCCTCGTCGCCGTCGTCGTCGCTGCACCCGGCCATCGCCAGCAGCACCACCGGCACCGCGGCCAGGATCGACGTCTGGGTCCCCGCCCCACGAGCCTCGGGCGTCCCTCGGACGGCGCACGGTCGTTTGCGCCGTACGCCGGGGGGTAGGTCGGGCCTGACCGACCACCGCGAGGAGCGACATGGCCACCCAGGACGACGCGAGCACCGCGAGCCCGCTGCCCCCGCCCCCGCCGGGCTGGGACCAGACGGTGGCCACCGCCCAGGCGCAGGTCGCCGACCTGCAGCTGCAGGAGTCGGTGGTCGCCCAGGTCCTCGACGTCCTCGACGAGGCGGGCCGGCAGGTCTGCGAGGGCGCGCCGCGCTGGGTCGACCCCGACGTGTTCGGCGGCTCGCGGCGCGGCGAGCGGATGGCGCGCCACACGTTGCGCGCCCAGGACCGCGTGCACCAGGCGCTTGCCATGGCGACGGAGGCCCTGGCCGGGCACCACGTCGCGCTGGCGACGTTCCGCGACGACGTGCGCCGGGTCGAGGCGCAGGCCGAGGAGCACCTCGTCGTCGTGCGCGCCCGGGTCGAGGGGGTCTCGTCGTGAGCGGGCTCCACGAGGCGCGCCTGGTCGAGCTGGTCGAGAACGCACATCCCCGCCGCATCGCCCGTCACGCCCACGAGTGGGAGCGGTGCGCCGCCGTGCTCGAGGACGCCGCCGCCCGGATCGACTCGATCGCCGCCCGCCAGGCCGAGGTCGGCGGGCTGACCGGACCCTCGATGGCCGCGGCGGCGGCCGTGGCCTCCGACGTGCTCCGGGTCAAGGCCCGCGACCTCGAGCGCGGCAGCGCCGCGCTCGCCGACCTGTCCGAGGCGACCGCGGCCCACCAGGAGGAGAAGCGTCGCCTCGACCGCGACCACCCCGACGACGGCGCCCACGTGGTCTGGCGCGAGGAGGTGGCGCGCTCGGCGGCCGACAGCCAGGAGGCCGCGCTGCTGCGGGGCATCGCAGTGATGCGGGGCATCGAGGTGGGCGAGGACCCGCGCCGCGCCCGGGTCCAGGCTCCCCCGCCGGGCCCGGTCCGGATCGACCCGCCGGGGTGGTGGCCGCTGCGCGAGCCGGTCCCCGAGCCGCCGCTCGACCTCGACGTCGACCCTGACGACCTCGACGACGTCCCCGCCCTGCCGCAGGGTCCGGGCACCGGCGTCAGCACCGCGGGCCCGGGACCGGCGCCGTCGCTCGGCACCGTGCCTGCGGGGTCCGCCGGGTCGGGCGGCTCGTCGTCCCTCCACCCCGCGACGCTGGCCGGT
>JAOPXU010000399.1 GCA_025964985.1 Nocardioides sp. | reverse complement strand
CTCAGTCGCCGACGGCCGCCACGGGCCCGGTGACCGCCATCGCGGCGCGGTCGATGGCCTCGGGCGAGAGCACGTGGCCGATGGCCAGGGCGGCGGCGCCGATCACGGCCGCCCGCTCGCCGGCCTGGGAGGTGTGGATGCTGAGGTGCTCGGTGGCCAGCGGCATCGAGCGCTGGTAGACGACCTCGCGGATGCCGGCGAGCAGGCTCTCGCCGGCGTCGGCGAGCGCTCCCCCGATGACGATGGCGGAGGGGTTGACCAGGTTGACCAGGGTCGCGACGACCTCGCCGATGTCGCGTCCGGCCTGGCGCACGGCCTGGACCGCGGTGACGTCGCCGCCGCGCACCAGGTCGACGACGCCCTGGGAGTCGTGGACGGCCAGGCCGGCCTCGCGCAGCGTGCGGGCGACCGCCGGCCCGGCCGCCACGGCCTCGAGGCAGCCGACGTTGCCGCAGCGGCAGGCGACGTCGGCGCGTGCGACGCGCACGTGCCCGAGGTCGCCGGCCGTGCCCTGGGCACCGCGCTGCAGCTGGCCGCCGGAGACGATGCCGGCGCCGATGCCGGTGCTGACCTTGATGTAGACGAGGTCGTCGACGTCGCTGAGGTGGGCGTGCTGCTCGCCCAGCGCCATGATGTTGACGTCGTTGTCGATGAGGACGGGCACGTCGAAGGCCCGCTGCACGTGCGCGGGCACGTCGTAGCGGTCCCAGCCGGGCATGATCGGCGGGTTGATCGCGCGACCGGTGGAGTGCTCGACGGGGCCGGGCAGGCCGATGCCGATCGCGGCGAGCTCGCCCACCGCGCGCCTCTGGTCGGCCAGCAGCTCGCCGACGACCTCCTCGACCCAGCCCAGGACCCGCTCGGGCCCGGTCGCGACGTCGAGGTCCGCGCGGCGCTCGGCGAGGATCGTGCCGGCGAGGTCGGCCAGCGCGGCCGTGGCGTGGGTGGCGCCGATGTCGACGCCGACCACGACCCAGGCGCTCGTGTCGAGGGCGAGCAGCGCCGGCGGCCGGCCGCCGGTCGACACTCCCCCGCCGTACGGCGCCACGAGGCCGAGCCGGATCAGCACGTCGATCCGGCTGGCGATCGTCGAGCGGGCGAGGCCGGAGGCGTCCGCGAGCTGGGCCCGGGTGCGCGGCCGGCCGTCGCGCAGGAGCCCGAAGACGTCACTGGTCCGCACGGACCGCAGTGTTTCACGGCGCGTTCTGCACGTCCAGCACACAACTTCTGACGGACTATCGACAGAAGTGAGTGACGCGTGCCACAGTACGTCCGTGCCGCACCCCCAGCCGACAAGCGCCCCGCACGGCGCCCTCGCCGGAGCCCCTGCACCCCAGGGCTCCGGAGCCGCTGCCCCTGCCGAGACCGGCGCCGTCGTCCTGCGCGTGCGCGGCGTCGGCAAGTCGTTCGTGGGCCACCAGGTCCTGCAGGGCGTCGACCTCGACCTGCACGCCGGGGAGGTCCTCGGCCTCGTCGGCGAGAACGGCGCGGGCAAGTCCACGCTGATGAAGATCCTCGCCGGCGTCCACCAGACCGACGAGGGCACCGTCGAGCTCGGCGGCGAGGCCGTCTCGTTCAGCCACCCGGTCCAGGCCCAGCACGCCGGGCTGTCCACCGTCTTCCAGGAGTTCAACCTCCTGCCCGACCGCTCGGTCGCCGAGAACGTCTACCTCGGCCGCGAGCCCCGCCGCCGCGGCCTGGTCGACGTCGCCCGGATGCGCCGCGACACCGACCAGCTGCTGGCCGACCTCGGCATCGAGGGCCTCAGCGCCGAGTGCCGCGTCGGCTCCCTGTCGGTCGCCGAGCAGCAGGTCGTCGAGATCGCCAAGGCCGTCAGCCACGACGCCCGGATCATCTCCATGGACGAGCCCACCGCAGCGCTGGCCGAGCACGAGGTCGCACTGCTCTACACGATCATCCGCCGGCTCACCGCCCGCGGCGTCGCCATCCTCTACGTCTCCCACCGGCTCAAGGAGATCTTCGCCCTCTGCGACACGATCACCGTGCTCAAGGACGGCCGCCAGGTGACGACGCAGCCGGCCACCGAGCTCGACGACGGCGAGCTGGTCCGGCTCATGGTCGGTCGCTCGGTCTCGTCGTTCTTCCCCGGCCCGGTCGAGGGCACCGAGGTCGGCGCGCCGCTGCTCGAGCTGCGCGACGCCGGCAACGGCTACGTCGACGGCGTCGACCTGGTCCTGCGGGCCGGCGAGGTCGTCGGGCTGTCGGGGCTGCAGGGCTCCGGTCGCACCGAGCTGCTCGAGGCCGTCTTCGGCGTCACCCCGCTGACCCGCGGCACCCTGCTCATCGAGGGCCGCGAGGTCCGCCCGCGCTCGCCGCGCGCCGCGATCCGCGCCGGCCTGGCCATGGTCACCGAGGACCGCAAGGCCACCGGCCTCGCGCTCAACCAGAGCATCCTCGACAACGCACTCGGCGTCGTCCGCGCGGTGTTCCCCGGCCGTTCGTCGACCGCGCGCCGCGAGGCGCCCGGCATCCTGTCCAACCTCGAGGTCTCGGCCCGCGCCATGGACCAGGAGGTGCAGTTCCTGTCCGGCGGCAACCAGCAGAAGGTCGTGCTGGCCCGCTGGCTCGGCACCAAGCCGCGCGTCGTGCTGATGGACGAGCCCACCCGCGGCATCGACGTCGGCGCCAAGCACTCGATCTACGAGCTCATCCGCGTGCTGGCCGCCGAGGGCGTCGCCGTCCTCATGGTCAGCAGCGAGCTCCCGGAGGTGATCGGCATGTCCGACCGGATCCTCGTGATGCGCGACGGCCGCCTGGCCGGCGAGCTGCCCGCCGGCTCCTCGGAGGAGACCGTGCTGCAGCTGGCCACCGGCGTCACCGCCGGCGCCGGCACGACCGGCTCCCCCTCGCTCGAGAAGGAGGTCGCCCGGTGAAGGGCCGCCGTCTCACGTCGACCGACATCGTGCTCGGGGTCCTGGTGCTCTGCGTCGTCGCCGGAGCGGTGCTCACGGGCATCGAGGGCCGCAACTTCTTCAGCACCGGCAACGTCAACGCGATCCTGACCGCCACCAGCATCCTGGGTTTCATCGCGATCGGGCAGACGCTGGTCATCCTCACCGGCAGCCTCGACCTCTCGGTCCCGTTCGTCGTCAGCATCACCGGCGTCCTCGCCGCGACGACGATGGACGGCCAGTCGGCCGACGTCCCGCTGGCGGTCGCCCTCGCGCTCGGCCTCGCGGCGCTGATCGGCCTGGTCAACGGCCTGGTCGTGAGCATGCTCCACGTGCACGGCTTCATCGCCACGCTCGGCATGGGCCTGGTCATCAGCGGCTACCTCGCCACCAACTACCAGGGCAGCGTCGGCTCGGCCCCGCGGTCCTTCCGCCTGCTCGGCGCCACGCAGGTCGGCCCGGTGCCGCTGTCGACGTTCATCCTCGTCGGGCTCGCGGTGCTCGCCGTCGTCCTGCTCGACCGCACCCGCCTGGGCCACCGCATGTACGCCGTCGGCGGCAACCCCGAGGTCGCCCGCCTGTCCGGCATCCGCACCTCGGTGCCGGTCATCGCCGCCCACGTGCTCTGCTCGCTGCTGGCCGCCCTCGCCGGGCTGCTGCTCCTGGCCCGTCTGAGCGTCGGCAACCCGACGATCGGCTCGCAGGGCGACTACGACCTGATGTCGATCGCGGCCGTCGTCCTCGGCGGCACGCTGCTGGCCGGCGGCAAGGGCAGCATCGTCGGGACCGTCGCCGGCGTCGCGATCTTCGCCGTCCTCGACAACGTCATGGGCGTCATGCAGGTCGACCCGTTCCTCAAGGACGTCGTCCGCGGCGCGGTGATCATCGCCGCCGTGGCCGTCTACGCCCGCCGCGACGTCGACCGCCGTCCGCCGCGCTTCGAACGCCCGTCCGTGCTCGACGCCGCCCTCCAGGAGTCCCGATGACCGACTCGACGACGTCGACGACGTCGACCGCCCTGGCGGCCCTGCAGCCGCGCAGCCGCACGGTCCTGCCGGACCACGGCCACGGCCTGGCCGGGCGCGCGCTGCGCGCCCTGGGCAACCCCGGCGGCGCCGTGTTCCTGCTCGCCGCCCTGCTCCTGGCCGCCACCATCGTGGCCAACCCCAACTTCGGCGACCCCGGTGTCGTGATCCGGTTCCTGGGCCGCACCGCCCCCGTCGCGATCGTGGCGATCGGCCAGTACTTCGTCATCGTCGCCGGCGAGTTCGACCTCTCGATGGGCGCGGTGATCGCGGCGCAGGTCGTGATCGCGGGCAACCTGATCGGCGAGGACGCCGGCCGGATGTATCCCGTGATGCTGCTGATGCTCGCTGTCGGCGCCGGCATCGGTCTGCTCAACGGCCTGCTGACGACGCTGCTGCGGGTGCCGAGCTTCATCGTCACGCTCGGCACGATGCTCGCCCTCGGCGGGCTCGTCGACTACCTGACCGGCGGCTCGGCCACCGGCAACCCGGCCGACGAGTTCCGCGAGCTCGGCCGCGGCACGGTCGAGGGCGTCCCCGTCGTCGAGGTCATCCCCTACCCGCTCATCGCGCTGGCCGTCATCGCCGCCGCCGCGGTCTGGCTGATGCGCCGCCCGTTCGGCCGCAGCCTGGTCGCCACCGGCGACAACCCCGCCGCCGCCCGCTACTCCGGCACCGCCACCTGGTGGATCACCACGCGGGCCTTCATCCTCTCGTCGCTGTGCGCGACCGTGGCCGCCGTGCTGCTCGTCGGGTACGCCGGGGTGCACCCCTCGGTCGGCGACGGCTACGAGTTCGCCGCGATCACCGCGGTCGTGCTGGGCGGCGTCCTGCTCGGCGGGGGCCGCGGCTGGGTCCTCTCCGCGGCCGCCGGCGCGTTCGCCCTCGAGCTCCTCTTCACCCTGCTCACCGTCCTCGGCGTGGAGTCGACGTGGCGCGACACCGTGCAGGGCCTGATCATCATCGCCGCCGTCGCGGTCGCAGGCCGCGCCTGGCACCTCGGCAGGCGCCCCGCCCGCGGGACGTCACGTCACACCCCCACCCAACCGCCCGCACCGGGCACCACACCCACAGGAGACAAGTGATGCGTAGGACCAAGCTCAGGGGAACGGTGGCGTCCGTCGCGGTGCTGGCCGCACTCACGGCGTGCAGCACCGACGACTCCCTCGACGAGTCGCCGGCCACCGACGGCACCGAGCAGTCCGAGGACGCCGGTGCCGAGGAGCCGCCCGCCGGCGGCGAGGAGCCGCCGACCAGCGAGTTCTTCGTCCAGGCCGACTTCGACACCCAGGACGAGCAGCGCAGCGCGACGTTCGAGGGCGACGAGGCGACGCCGTGGCTGCAGTACATCGACGGCGAGATGACCGACACCAAGGCCTTCGCCAGCGAGGAGGCCCAGAAGGTCTGCTTCAGCAACGCCGCGCTCGACAACCCGTGGCGCCAGACCGGCTGGCTGACGATGAACCAGCAGCTCGTGGCCCTCCAGGACAGCGGCGTCATCTCCGAGATGGAGACCCGCGACGCCGGCGCCGACGACAACACGCAGATCGCCGACATCGACTACTTCATCGCCGAGGGCGGCTGCGACGTCTTCATCATCTCCCCCAACTCGACCGCCGCGCTGACGCCGGCCGTCGAGCGGGCCTGCGAGACCGGCAAGCCGGTCATCGTCTTCGACCGCGGCGTGCAGACCGACTGCGCGACGACGTTCATCCACCCGATCGGCGGCTACGCCTGGGGCATCGACACCGCCGAGTTCCTCTCCGAGAACCTCGAGGAGGGCGACAAGGTCGTCGCGCTGCGCATCCTGCCCGGCGTCGACGTGCTCGAGACCCGCTGGGAGGCCGCCAAGCGGATCTTCGAGGAGAACGGCATCGAGGCCGTCGACTACTTCACCGGCGCCGACCCGACCGAGATCAAGAAGATCATCTCCGACGAGCTCGTCAAGGGTGACGTCGCGGGCGTGTGGATGGACGCCGGCGACGGTGCCGTCGCCGCGATCGAGGCGTTCGAGGACGCCGGCGTCGACTACCCGGTCATGACCGGCGAGGACGAGATGAGCTTCCTGCGCAAGTGGGAGGAGACCGGGCTGACCGGCCTGGCCCCCGTCTACTCCAACTTCCAGTGGCGCACCACGCTCCTCGCGGTCGAGAAGATCGTGAAGGGCGAGGAGGTCCCGGTCGAGTGGGTCCTGCCGCAGGCGCCCATCACCGAGGGCGAGCGCGGCGACTTCCTCGCCGCCAACGACGGGATGCCCGACGGTCACTACGCCAAGTTCGGTGGCGAGGACCTGCCCGGCTTCCCGGAGGTCTGGGTCGAGCGCGACCTGCCCTGATCTCCAGCGACACACCGGCACCACCCAGCACCACCCAGCACCACCCAGCACCACAGCACCGCAGCGGCACCACTCGGGTCCGGCCGGCGACACGCGTCGCCGGCCGGTCCCGCCGTGCCCGCACTCCCCCACACGTCCCCCACCGCCCGTACGGAAGGCAGGTCCCGGTGCGCCTCCTCGGCATCAACACGTGGGTCTGGGTCTCGCCCCTGACCGACGCCGCGCTCCCCGGCATGCTGGCCACCGTCGCCGCCCTCGGCTACGACGCGGTCGAGCTGCCGCTCGAGAACGCCGGCGACCTCGACCCCGCCGCGACCGCGGCCGCGCTGGCCGAGGCCGGCCTCGCGCCGTACGTCGTCGCCGCCATGGCCCCCGGCCGCGACCTGGTCGCGACCGACCCCGAGACGGTGCGCCGCACCCAGGACTACCTGCGCGCCGCGATCGACCTGGCGGCCGCGGTCGGCGCCCCCGGCGTGTGCGGCCCGTTCTACAGCGCGACCGGCCGCACCTGGCGGATGACGCCCGACGAGCGCACGGCGGCGTACGCCGAGTGGCGCGAGCACCTCGCCCCTCTCGTCGAGCACGCGGGCGAGCGCGGCGTCTTCCTCGGCATCGAGCCGCTCAACCGCTACGAGACCTCGCTGGTCAACACCGTCGACCAGGCCCTGGCCGGCCTCGGCCCCCTGTTGGGCCCCGCGCTCGGCCTCGCCCTCGACACCTACCACCTGGGCATCGAGGAGCGCTCCAGCGCCGACGCCTGTCGGCGCGCCGGCGAGCACCTGCGCCACCTGCAGGTCTGCGGCAACGACCGCGGCGCCCCCGGCGGCGACCAGACCGACTGGGCGTCGATCGTCGAGGCGCTCGACGAGATCGGCTACGACGGCCCGCTGTGCATCGAGAGCTTCACCCCCGACAACGCGGCCATCGCGGTCGCCGCCTCGATCTGGCGACCCCTCGCCGACTCCCCCGACGACCTGGCCCGCGACGGCCTCGCCTTCCTGCGTTCCCTGAGCGGAGCCCGAGCCCATGCCCACTGACCGCACGAGCGGCCGCGCCCTCGGCGTCGCCGTGATCGGCTACTCCTTCATGGGCAAGGCCCACTCCAACGCCTGGCGCAACGTCGGCGCGTTCTACCCCGACGTCCCCCGCGTGCGCCAGCAGGTGCTCGTCGGGCGCGACCCGGCCGCCGTCAAGGTCGCCGCCGACCGCTACGGCTGGGCCGAGTCCGCCACCGACTGGACCACCGTCGTGGGCCGCGACGACATCGACGTCGTCGACATCTGCACCCCCGGCCACCTGCACGCCGAGATCGCGCTGGCCGCCCTCGCCGCCGGCAAGCACGTGCTGGTCGAGAAGCCGCTGGCCAACACCGTCGCCGAGTCCGAGGCGATGGTCGCCGCGGCCGGCACCGCCGCCGGCTGCTCGATGGTCGGCTTCAACTACCGCCGCGTCCCGGCCCTCGCCCTGGCCCGCCACCTGGTGCAGGAGGGCCGCATCGGCCGGGTCCGGCACGTGCGGGCGTCGTACCTGCAGGACTGGCTCGTCGACGAGGAGGCGCCGATGACCTGGCGGCTGCGCCGCGAGTCGGCCGGCTCCGGCGTCCTGGGCGACCTCGGCTCCCACGTCGTCGACCAGCTGCAGCACGTCCTCGGCGAGCCGGTCGTCTCCGCGCGCGGGCACCTGCGCACCTTTGTCGAGCAGCGCCCCGGCGGCTCGGGTCCCGAGCCGGTCACCGTCGACGACGCCGCCTGGGCGACGCTCGAGACGGCGTCGGGCGTCGTGGCCTCGCTCGAGGTCAGCCGGATGGCGACCGGGCGCAAGAACGGGCTCTGCCTGGAGGTCTTCGGCTCGACCGGCTCGCTGTCGTTCGACCTCGAGCGGCTCAATGAGCTCGGCGTCGACGACGGCGGCGGCACCCGCCGGGTCCTGGTCACCGAGGCCGACCACCCCTACCTCGCCGCCTGGTGGCCTCCGGGCCACGTGCTCGGCTGGGACCACACGTTCACCTCGCAGGCCGCCGACCTGCTCACGAGCATCGCCGGTGGTCCGGCGCCCGCGCCGTCGTTCGCCGACGGCCTGTCGGTGCAGCGCGTGCTCGCCGCGATCGAGGACAGCGCGCGGCAGGATGGCTGCCGCGTCGACGTACCCGACCAGACCTGACCACTGACCGACAGCCAGGAGCACCGATGGGCAAGCGGTTCACCCTCTTCACCGGCCAGTGGGCCGACCTCGAGCTCGAGGAGGTCGCGCGGCTCGCCGCCGGCTGGGGCTACGACGGCCTCGAGATCGCCGTGTCCGGTGAGCACCTCGACGCCTGGCGCTGGGACGACGACGACTACGTCGAGGGGCGCCTCGAGATCTTGCGCCGCCACGGGCTGCAGGTGTGGGCGATCTCCAACCACCTCACCGGCCAGGCCGTCTGCGACTCCCCCATCGACGAGCGGCACCGCGCGATCGTGCGCGAGCGGGTCTGGGGCGACGGCGACCCCGAGGGCGTGCGCACCCGCGCCGCCGAGGAGATGATGCACACCGCGCGCCTGGCGCAGCGGCTCGGCGTCGACACCGTCGTCGGGTTCACCGGCTCCTCGATCTGGCCCTACGTCGCGATGTTCCCGCCGGTCCCGGCCTCGACGATCGAGGCGGGCTACCAGGACTTCGCGGACCGCTGGAACCCCATCCTCGACGTCTTCGACGAGTGCGGCGTCCGCTTCGCCCACGAGGTGCACCCCTCCGAGATCGCCTACGACCACTGGTCGACGGTCCGCACGCTCGAGGCCATCGGGCACCGGCCGGCGTTCGGTCTCAACTGGGACCCCAGCCACATGGTCTGGCAGGACCTCGACTGCGTCGCCTTCATCTCCGACTTCGCCGACCGGATCTACCACGTCGACTGCAAGGACACCCGGATGCGCGTCGGCAACGGCCGCAACGGCCGGCTGTCGTCGCACCTGCCCTGGGGCGACCCGCGCCGCGGCTGGGACTTCGTGTCGACCGGGCGCGGCGAGGTCCCGTGGGAGGACGCCTTCCGCGCGCTGGCGGCCATCGGCTACGCCGGCCCGATCTCGGTCGAGTGGGAGGACGCCTCGATGGACCGCCTCCACGGCGCCCCCGAGGCGCTGGCGTTCCTCAAGCGGTTCGACTACGAGCCGCCGGCCGCCGCCTTCGACGCGGCGTTCTCGAGCTAGCGGAGCCGGCGCATCTCGCGCGCGACGATGCGGGCGAGCTGGCGGTGCCCCTTGACGGTGGGGTGCAGCCCGTCGTCGAGGTAGTCGATGTCGGCGTCGGCCATCGAGAGGTATGCCGCCCCGAAGGCGACGGCCGTGCGCTCCAGCACCCCGTCGACCCGGGGCACCTCGTCGGCCCGGTCGGGCGCCGGCGGCGGCCCGACGACGAGCACCGGGTGGCCCGAGAGCTCGCGCATCAGCCGGACGAAGCCGCGCTCGATGTCGCGGTCGCTCTGGTGGTGGTCGTTGAGGCCGCCCTGGACGACCACCAGCGCGCCGGGGTGGTCGGCCACCGCGACGGCCGCGCGGTCGGCGTACGAGACGGCCCCGCAGGGGCTCGCGTGGTCGCTGAACCCGGACCCGGAGAACGCGTGGACGTGGACGCGGCCCGGCAGCCGGGTCGGCCACGACGTCGTCATCGAGGTGCCGGCACCCACGGCGTAGGAGTCACCGATGACGACCACGGAGGACCCGGCGCCGGTGTCGAGCGCGGCCCGCCCGTGCGACATCGACAGCGCCCGGTCGCACCGGGCGGCCTGCTCGTCGAACGGCAGCCCGCCGACAGCGCGTGACACCGCGACCGAGCTGAGCGCGAGGGACAGGACCATCGCGAGCACGGCAGCCACCAGCCGCCGGCGCTCGACGAGGGTCGCGATGCTCACGGCAGGAAGTCTGGTCCGCCGGCGGCGCGAGCCGCAGCAGAACCGCCGAGCGGGGCCCGGCGGTCCGCTGTCCGCTCAGCCCGGCTGGACCGCGTACCGCTCCAGTTCGCCTGCCAGGTCGGGGTTGGCCCGCCCGCGCACGAGGGTGCCCTCGCCGGTGTGGTCCATCGAGTCGATCTCGCCGTGCTGGTGCAGCTGGTTGACGAGGTCGCCCCGCTCGTAGGGCAGCAGCGCGCTGAACTCGACGGACGGGCGGGGCAGCTCGCCCTCGATGACCGCGAGCGCCTCGGCGATGCCCTGGCCGGTGGCGGCCGAGACGACGACGGTGTGGGGCTCGTGCTGCCGCAGCCGGGCGATCACCATCGGGTCGGCCGCGTCGGCCTTGTTGATGACGATCAGCTCAGGGACGTCGGCGGCGTCGACGTCGGCCAGCACCGCCCGCAC
The DNA here is from genome assembly GCA_025964985.1 of Nocardioides sp. Taxonomy (GTDB): domain Bacteria; phylum Actinomycetota; class Actinomycetes; order Propionibacteriales; family Nocardioidaceae; genus Nocardioides. The sequence continues at coordinate 6,083 of JAOPXU010000399.1, read as the reverse complement.
GGCCGAGATCTGGCCCTCCGGGTCGGGGTGCGAGCCGTCGACCACGTGCAGGATCAGGTCGGCGTCGGCGACCTCCTCCAGCGTCGAGCGGAACGCCTCGATGAGCTGGTGGGGCAGGTGCCGGACGAAGCCGACAGTGTCGCTCATCGTGTAGACGCGCCCGTCGGACGTGGTCGTACGACGGGTGGTCGGGTCGAGCGTGGCGAACAGCGCGTCCTCGACGAGCACCCCGGCGTCGGTGAGCCGGTTGAGCAGCGAGGACTTGCCGGCGTTGGTGTAGCCGGCGATGGCGACGCTGGGGATGTGGTGGCGCTTGCGGTCGGCCCGCTTGGTGTCCCGGGTGCCCTTCATGTGCTTGAGCTCGCGGCGCAGCTTGGCGATCCGGTCGTTGATGCGACGGCGGTCGGTCTCGATCTTGGTCTCACCGGGACCACGGCCACCGATGCCCTCACCGCCGGAGACCCGGCCACCGGCCTGGCGCGACAGGTTGCCGCCCCAGCCGCGCAGCCGCTGCTTCATGTACTGCAGCTGGGCCAGCTCGACCTGCGCCTGGCCCTCACGCGACTTCGCGTGCTGGGCGAAGATGTCGAGGATCAGCGCGGTCCGGTCGACGACCTTGACCTTGACGCGGTCCTCGAGGTTGCGCAGCTGGCTGGGCGCGAGGTCGCCGTCGCAGATGACGGTGTCGGCGCCGGTGGCGGCGACGATCTCGGCCAGGCCCTCGACCTTGCCGCGACCGATGTAGGTCGCGGGGTCGGGGGTCTGCCGGCGCTGGTAGATCGCCTCGAGCACCTCGGAGCCGGCGGTCTCGGCGAGGGCGGCGAGCTCGGCCATCGAGTTCTCGGCGTCCTTCACCGAGCCGTCGGTCCAGACGCCGACGAGGACGACGCGCTCGAGCCGCAGCTGGCGGTACTCGACCTCGGTGATGTCCTCGAGCTCGGTGCGCAGTCCCGCCACCCGGCGGAGCTGGTGGCGCTCGGCGAGCTCCATGGCGCCGACCGTGGGGTCGACGCGGGCCTCCTCGGGGTCGGGCTCGTCGGCGTAGCCGGAGACGAAGTCGTCGTTCTCGGGCCAGTCGTCGGTCTCCTCGAGCTCTGCGTCGAGGGAGAGGTGTGCGTGTGCGTCAGTCATGTTCCTCCAGGTTATGCCTGGTTCAACGCCAGGACGAGCGGCTTTCATCCGCGCACGGCTGGTCGAGCTCATGGCATCTTCCTACCCGGTGCCCCATGGGACGGGTGTCATGATCACGCGGTGAGCGAGCCCGGCCCCGCGACCGACGCGTCCGCGACCCCTGCACACCTCGGCGTGGGCCTCGGGGAACGGACCGCCGCCGCCCTCGTCTTCGGCTCCTCGGCGGCCGTGCTGGTGGTCGAGCTGGTGTCGCTGCGGCTGCTGGCGCCGTACCTCGGGCTGACGCTGGAGACCAACACGATCGTGATCGGCCTGGCGCTGACGGCGATCGCGCTCGGGTCGTGGTGGGGCGGGCGGCTCTCGGACGTCGTCGCGCCGCGCCGGCTGCTCGGCCCGCTCCTGCTGTGGTCGGGCGTCGCGGTCGCGCTGACGCCGTTCGTCGTCCGGGCCTCCGCCGAGGTGGCCGACGGTGCGCTGCTGGTGCTCAGCGCGGCGCTGACGATCTTCGTGCCGGCCGCCCTGCTCTCCGCGATCACGCCCGCGGTGACCAAGCTGCGCCTGACCACGCTGGCCGAGACCGGCACCGTCGTCGGCCGGCTCAGCGGCATCGGCACGGTGGGCGCGGTCTTCGGCACCGTGGTGACCGGGTTCGTGCTGGTCTCGCGGGTGCCGGTCACCGCCATCATGGTCGCCGTCGGCGTCGCGCTCGTGGTGGTCGCGGTCGTCCTCGAGGTGCGGCTGCGGGTGCTCGGCGCCTCGACGCTCACCGCGCTCGGCCTGGTGGTCGTCGGCGGCGTCGGCGCGGTCGTCGGGCCGGGCGGCTGCGACGTCGAGACGACCTACCACTGCGCCAACGTCGAGGACGACCCCGACCGCGCGAGCGGCCGGACGCTGGTGCTCGACAACCTGCGCCACTCCTACGTCGACCTCGACGACCCCACCCACCTCGAGTTCGAGTACGTCCAGGCCATCGCCTCGGTCACCGACACCACCCTGGCCGGTCCCCCGGACGGGCCGGTCGACGCCCACCACCTCGGGGCCGGCGGGCTCACGCTGCCGCGCTACCTGGCCGTCGTACGGCCCGGGACGCGCAGCGTCGTCTCCGAGATCGACGGCGGCGTGGTGCGGGTCAACCGCGAGTCGCTCGGGCTGCAGGAGGACGACGGCCTGCAGGTGCGGGTCGAGGACGGGCGCGAGGGCGTGCGCCGCCTCGCCGACGACAGCCAGGACCTCGTCGTCGGCGACGCCTTCGGCGGCATCAGCGTGCCGTGGCACCTGACGACCCTCGAGGCCGTCGCCGACGTCGAACGGGTGCTGCGGCCCGACGGGGTCTACGTCGCCAACCTCATCGACCACGGCCCGCTCGCCTTCGCCCGCGCCGAGGTCGCCACCCTGGCCGAGCGGTTCGACCACCTCGCCGTCCTCGGCGAGACCGCCGACCTGACCGGCGAGGGCGGCGGCGGCAACCTGGTCGCGGTCGCCTCCGACGTCCCGATCGACGCCGCCGCGCTGCAGGCGCGGCTCGACGAGCGCGGCACCCCGTGGTCGCTGCTCACCGGCGCCGACCTGACCGCGTGGGTCGGCGACGCCGACGTCCTCACCGACGAGCTGGCGCCGGTCGACCAGCTGCTGACGCCGTACCGCTCGTGACTACGCTGCCCGTGCCGGCCCCCGAGGTCCGGCTGCTCGGCCTCACCGGCGCGCCGGGGGTCGGCAAGTCCACGCTCGCGGCCGCGCTCGGCCGGCCGGTGGTGCCGATGGACGGCTTCCACTACGCCGACGCCGAGCTCGAGCGGCGCGGGCTGCGCGACCGCAAGGGCGCGCCCGACACCTTTGACGCCGAGGGGTACGCCGTCCTCCTGCGCCGGGTCGCCGCCGGCGAGCCGGAGGTGGTCGCGCCGGCGTACGACCGCGCGGTGGAGCAGCCGCTGGCCGGGGCCCTGTGGGTGCCGCCGACGGGCCCGGTGGTCACCGAGGGCAACTACCTCCTGCTCGACGAGCCGCGGTGGGCGGCCGTGCGCGAGGCGGTCGACGTGGTCTGGCACCTGCACCTCGACGACGCCGTGCGCCGTGAGCGCCTGGTCGTCCGGCACGTCCGGTTCGGCAAGTCGCCCGAGGAGGCCCGGGCCTGGGTCGAGCGGGTCGACGAGCCCAACGCCCGGCTCGTCGAGGCGGCCGCCGTCCGCGCCGACCGGGTGGTCGAGGTCGGCTGACCGGGGTAGTCCCTGACGAAATGGCCCCAGATCGGGCCGTTGAGGGGCCATTTCGTCAGGGACTACCGTCGACCCTGGGACGGTGACCACCACCACGTAACGCGCTGACGGGCAGCCCGTTGAGTCCCCGGAGGTCCTTCATGCCGCGTGCCCTGCTCACCGCTCTCGCCCTGACCGTCTCGCTCTCGTTGGCGACCCCGGCCGCCGGGGCCGCGGGCGCCGCCACCGCCGACCGGCCGGCACCGCCGCCGGGAGACCTGCCGGCCGGCGTGCCCGCCGCCGCCACCCGCGCCGAGCCGCGGCTGCCGGTCCCCCGCGGCTGGCCGTTCGAGCAGCGCCTGTCGCGCACGTCGGGCACCGGTCTGCTGCACGACGGGGCGTCGTACTGGACCGACTTCGTCTACGACGACCACGGGGCCGCGATCCCCGGCGGCTTCGCCGTCCCGGGCCTGTCCAAGCTGGCCCCGACCCAGGGCAGCTACACCTACCCGGCGGGCGCGGCCCGCGGCAACGGCGCCGACGTGTTCGTCGCCGCGGTCGGGGTCGACCGGGCGGCGTCGTACTGGCGCGTCGACTGGAACACCCTGGCCGACCCGCGCGTGCCGATCGCGGTGTGGACCTTTGACACCGACGCCCGCGCCTCGACCGGTACGTCGCGCTGGCCGGTCAGCGCCGACGTCACCTCTCCCGGCATCGAGAAGGCGCTGGTGCTCTCGAGCCGGGGCGCGTGGCTGCACGACCTGCGCACCGGCGAATACACCGCCGTGCACCGCCGCGGCGGCGAGGTGACCGTCGACCGCGCGGCCCGCAGCTTCGTGGTGCGGGTCCCCCGCCGGCTGCTGACAGTCGCGGGCACCTGGAAGGTCCGCCTCGCCACCGGCATCGGCACGCCGAGCGGCCGCTCGATGGCGCCGGCCCTGGTCGCCGGCGTCCCCCAGGTCGGGCGCGCCCACCCCTACAACGTGGCCTTCCGCACCGTCGCGCAGGAGAAGCCGGTCGTCACGACCAGCCGCACCACAGGGCAGGTCGCGGCCGTGCAGGCGCTGGCGGCGAACGACCCGGTGCTCGGCCAGCTCGGCGTCGACGGCCAGGCCCGCTTCGTGACCGGCAACTTCTGGTCCGAGGACGCCCAGGCCGACGCCCTGGCCGACGGCGACGTGTCGGCGTTCTCACGCACCGTCGACTGGCGCGTCCTCGGCGCCCGGCGCAGCACCCGCGAGCCGCTGGTACGCGGCAGCAGCAACCGCTGGTACGTCTCGTCGCTCCGCCTCGGCCAGGGCGTCGTCAGCAACGCGCCCACCAGCGGCACCGGCGACGGCGAGCCCAACGTGCTCGGGCGCATCCAGCCCTACGCCGTCTACGTCCCCCGCACCTACCGCGCGGACCGTCCGGCGCCGCTGACCTGGACGCTGCACTCGCTCGACGTCAACCACCAGCAGTACGCCGCCTACAACCCCCGCCTGCTCCAGCAGCTGTGCGAGCGGCGCGGCTCGGTGTGCGCCAGCACGCTCGGCCACGGCCCCGACGGCTGGTACTTCGACGAGGCCGAGGTCGACTACTGGTCGGTGTGGCGCGAGGCCGCCGAGGCCTACACGCTCGACCCGCGCCGCACGGTCATCACCGGCTACTCGATGGGCGGCTGGGCGACCTACCACCTCGGGCTCGCCCACCCCGACCTCTACGCCGCCGCCGTCACCCTGGCCGGACCGCCGCGCTGCGGCGTCTCGCTCGACGGGGCCACGCTCACGCGGCCGGCCTTCGGCGGACCGTGCACCTCCGACGGCGCCGCGGCCCCGCTGCTCGGCAACGCCCTGCACCTGCCCTTCCGGATCGGGCAGGGCACCGCCGACCAGCTGGTTCCGTTCACCTCGGTCGAGGCCCACGTGGGCCGCATCGACGACCTCGGCCTGCGCCACCGCTTCGTGCGCTACCCGGGCGAGGACCACCTCGTCTGGGCGACGCAGGACCGCTTCGACACCGTCGTCGACGGCCTCGGCCGGCCGACGGTCCCGACGCGCCCGCGCGACGTCGACCTCACCTGGCGCCCCGCCCTGACCCGGCCGGGTCTCGGCATCGGCGCGACCACCGCCTACTGGCTCTCCGGCCTGCAGGCCCGCCGCTCCACGCCCGGCACCACCGCCCGGGTGCGCGCCACGTCGCGGGCCCTGCCGGGTCGCGCGGTCACCGTCGTGCGCCGGGGTCCCTCGCTGGTGGCGGCCCCGCTGCCGGCGGTGAGCCAGGACGTCTCCTGGCGCCTCGGGGCGGCGCTGCCCCGCAGCCGCCGGCTCGACCTCGACCTGACCGGCGTCGCCCGCGTCGTCGTCGACATGCGCCGGGCCGGGCTGCGCTGCGGCACCGTCGTGGTCGGCAGCGACGGTCCCGCGCGGCTGACCCTGCGGCGCTTGCCGGGCGGGGCCCGGAGCTTCGTCGTCGACGATTCCCGGACCGTGCTGCGGCTGCCCTGCTGAGTCCCACCCCGAACCGACCGGGGGCCCGCCGCCGCGGTGGGTGACCGCGGAGTCGCGGGCGGGTTAGGTTGCGCTGTGCTCCCATCCCCCCCGCGGTTCCGCAGGTCCTCGCGCGCCGCTGTCGCGGCCGCCCTCGTGGTGGCGGTCGCCGCCGCGACGCTCGCCTCTCCGGCCGCCCCCGGCGCCACCGCGGCCCCCGTCCCGGCAGCCACCTCCGCCCCTCGTGCTGCCGCCCCGGTCGTCGAGCTGCCTGCCGGCCCGCCCGACGGCG
>JAOPXU010000369.1 GCA_025964985.1 Nocardioides sp. | reverse complement strand
GGGCGCCGAGGTTGGCGGCCTCCATGGCGCCGGGCCCGCCGCCGGTGGCGACGACCAGGGTCTGCCCGAGTGCGCGGCCGAGCCGGGCGGCGTCGGCGTAGGCGGGGGAGTCGCGGGCGACGGCGTGCCCGCCCATCACGCCGACGATGCGGTGCTCGACGCTGAACCGGCTGAGCGCCTCGTCGATGGCGTGGTCGTGCAGGGCGGCGGCCAGGGTGTCGTCGCGCCCCGACACCTTCTGCGCCCAGGCCCAGGTGCGCGCGTCGAGGCTGCCGGCGTACGGCGTGCGGTCGAACAGCTCGTCGGCGCTGTAGAGCCGCGGCCGGTAGACGTCGAGCGGCGAGGTCCCGACGTCGGGCAGCACCAGGGCCCCCGCCGCGACGAGGGCGTCGTCGTCGCCGGGGGCAAAGGTGCAGCCGAGGAACGCGGCCCCGCGCAGGTCGGCGGCCAGCAGCCCGGCCGCGCGACCGCCGAGGTCGAGGCGGTGCACGCGCCACGAGCCGAGCCGCCTCGCGCCGGCCGCGAGCCGGCGGTCGAGGTCGGCCACCGACTCGATGTCGACGATGCGCCCGTGGGTCCGCTTCACCGGGTCCACGCTACCGAGGCGGCCCGCTCAGAACGCGTGGGCCACCAGCTCGTCGAACAGCCCCTGCTCGTCGGCGCGCTCGAGCCCCTTCTGCCGGAACCAGGTGCAGATGTTGGTGCAGTCGCGCATCAGGTAGTCGAACCCGTTGACGTTGCCGACCAGGTCGACGATCTGCGGCAGGTCGATGATGACCAGGCGCTCACCGGCGGCCAGGATGTTGTACGCCGACAGGTCACCGTGCACGATCCCCGACTGCACCATGGTGGCGAGTGCGTCGCGCAGCTGGTCGAAGTACGACGCCAGCAGGCCGGGGTCCGGACGGGTCTGCGCCAGGCGCGGAGCGGTCTCGCCGTCGACGGTGATCCACTCCATCAGGATCTCGGTGCCGTCGATCTGCACGGGGTAGGGGACCGGCAGCCCGAGCGCCCAGAAGCGCTTGAGCGCCTCCCACTCCGAGACCGCCCACTCCCCGGCGGCGACCTGCTTGCCGAAGGTCGACTTGCGCTTGACCGCGCGCTCGTCGCGCGAGCGCTTCATGGCGCGGCCCTCGGTGTAACCGGCGGAGCGGTGGAAGGTGCGGTGCTCGGAGGAGCGGTAGCGCTTGGCGGCCATCACGACCGCGCGCTCGGGCTCGAGCGGGTCGCCGCGCTCGAGCAGGAAGACGTCGGCCTCCTTGCCGGTCTTGAGGATGCCGAGCTCGGTGTCGACGGCGCCCTGGGAGGTCACGACCCAGTCGGGTCGTGGTTCGGGACCGCGCGACAGCGGCTCGACGCTCAGCCAGGTCGACCAGCGCTGGGAGCCCTCGTCGACGTCGTCGTACGTCGTCCAGTCGAGGGTGAATCCGGGGTGGAGCTCTGCCTCGGGCGAGGCGTCAGGAAGGGAGTCCTGGGAATGCATGGGTGGCGGTGCTCTTTTCGAGGAGGAGGTGGTGGTCTGCGGACAGGCCAACGACAGTCATGGACATGTCAGCTCCTCTCGACGGCACCGGCGGACTCCGGTCGCTCGGGCTCCAGGGTGGGCGACGGTCCGCGACGGCGCAACCGGATTGATGCCGCCGCGGCGTCGGGACGGGTTCGTACGTCCTCCTACCCCAGTGGGCGTGGGGCCTGTTCGAGTCATGGCCAGGTCCCGACCGCGGCCCCTACGTTCCGACCGTGGGCGACTCGGGAGGGGTCGCCCCTTCGCCAGGGAGTCACCACACGATGTTCACCAAGCTCTGCTCACTCGTCGGCGCCTGCGCCGCGGTCCTGACCCTCGCGGTCGTCAGCTCGCCGGCGGCATCGCCGGTCTCGATGACGACTGCGGGATCGGCTGTGGCGGCGGCCACCACGGCACAGGTGCCGCAGGCCACGTCGCTGCGCGTCCTGCCGTTCGACGGCCACTACCTCGGGATGGACGCCCACCACCGCACCGTGCGGATGGTGCTGCACGGCGGCCGGATCACCCACTTCTTCGTCAACCACACCCGCTTCCCCGACGCGAGCCTGCAGGGCCACCAGTGGCACCACACCTGCGGCGACAGCCTGTGCACGCGCGGCAGCTGGACCACCGACACCACGGTCGAGGGCAAGTGGAACGACTCGCGCCAGGGCGGTGACGTGCACTTCACCGTGCACCTGATGTCGCACTGACCGCACCCAACAGCACCAGCACACGGCCCCGTCCCGCGCACCGCGAGGTGCCCCGGACGGGGCCGTCGTGCTGACCGCGTCAGGCTGCCGTCGGCGTGGTCGCGATGCGCAGCTCGCCGACACGCTCCCAGGAGTCGTCGACGTGGACGACGTCGCGCCCGGCCCGGTGCAGCAGGCTGGCGGCGATCCCGGCGCGGTAGCCCGAGCGGCAGTGCACCCACAGCTCGCCCGGCGGCATCCGGCGTCCGAGCTCCTCGACCTCGTGCACCGGCAGGTGCAGAGCGCCGGGCAGGTGGCCGTCGAGCCACTCGTCGCGCTGCCGTACGTCGACCACGACCGGCGGGCGGGTGCCGGTGGCGGCGCTGAGCTCGCGGGCCTCCCGGTACGCCGCCCAGTCGGCCCGGCGGTAGCGGGCGGTGAGCGGCGCGGGCTCGGTCACCACGTGGGCGCCGACGCCGTCGATGCCGATGCGCGCGAGGTCGCGCAGCGCCGGCCCCAGGTCGCCGGGGGTGTCGGTGAGCAGGACGATGTCGTCGTCCCAGGGCACCAGCCAGCCGACGTACGTCGCGAACTGGGCGGAGTACTCGACGTTGACGCTCCCGGGCAGGTGGGCCCGGGCGAAGTCGTCGCGGCGGCGCAGGTCGACGACCCACGACCCGGCGAGGACGGCGTCGGTCACCTGCTCGGCGGTGACGGGCCGGGCGCTGCGCGGCTCGGCGGCGCCGGCACCGGTGCGGTTGAGGCGGTCGAGCCTGGGGTGGTGGCGCGGGACGGCGCCGAGGCCGGCGACGAGGTCGGTCACGAAGGTCTCTCTCTCGGTGAGGAGGGCGGGATGGGTGGTCAGCTGGTCGCCGACGGTGCTGCTCGGGCCGTGGGTGGGCAGCAGGAGCGTGGTCGGGTCGAGGCGGGCCAGCCGCTGGACGCTGTGCCACTGCGCTCCGGCGAGCACCTCGGCCAGGCGGGGATCGCCGAGGTCGGTGCGCCCGACCGTGCCGGGGAGCAGGCTGCCGCCGCTGAGCAGCAGGTCGGGGCCGCGGCCGTCGACGCGGGCCAGGAACGCCTGGTGGTGGCGGGTGTGGCCGGGGGTGTCGAGCACCCGGACCTCGATGCCGCCGTAGGTGAGCACGTCGCCGTCGCGGACCCCGACGCGCTCGTGGGCGACCGGCTCGGCGGCGGACAGCAGCAGGTCGGCGCCGTGGCGGCGGGCCAGCGCGAGCGCGCCGGAGACCTGGTCCTCGTGCACGTGGGTCTCGGCGACCGCGGCGACCTCCAGGCCGGCGGCGGCCGCGGCCTCCTCGACGAGGGCGACGTCGCGCGGCGGGTCGACGACGACGGCCACCCGTCCGTCGTGGACCAGGTGGCACCGGTTGCCCGTCGAGGCGACCTCGATCGTCTCCACTGCCACGTCCGCCTCCAGTGCTCTAAGTCAACCAACTAACTAGAGTTATAGCAGGAGTGCGGTAGCGGCCGTCAAGACCGCCCGCGATCCGGGCGTCAGCTCAGCGGACGCCCCACGAGTAGGACTGCTTGCGCAGGTCGAGGTACATGAACGTCTCGGTCGTCTGCACGCCCGGGATGCTGCGGATGTGGGTCGAGATCAGCCGCAGCAGGTGGTCGTCGCTCTCGCAGACGATCTCGGCGAGCAGGTCGTAGCGCCCGGCCGTCACCACGACGTAGTCGACCTCGTCGAGCGCCGCGAGCGCGTCGGCGACCGGCTCGAGCGGGCCGGTCGCGATGACGCCGACCATCGCCTGGCGCGCGAAGCCGAGCTGCATCGGGTCGGTGACCGCGACGATCTGCATGATCCCGGCGTCGATGAGCTTCTGCACACGCTGGCGGACGGCGGCCTCCGACAGCCCCACCTGCTTGCCGATCGAGGCGTAGGACTGGCGGCCGTCGCGCTGCAGCTGCTCGATGATCGCCTTGGCGACGTCGTCGAGCGGAGCCGGTGGGGTGCTCACGCGGTGGAGCCTGTCACAACCGCACCCCCTCCGTGCCTCACCCGCGGGTCGCCCCGCCGGTCAGATCATCGAGCCGGCCTTGTCGAGGACGGTGCGCAGGATCTGCTCCATCTCGTGGAAGTGCGAGACGTCGGCGACCAGCGGCGGGGCCAGCTGGATGACCGGGTCGCCGCGGTCGTCGGCGCGGCAGTAGAGGCCCTCGGCGAACAGCTGCTTGGAGACGAACCCGAACAGCAGGCGCTCGCACTCCTCGGCGGTGAAGGTCTCTCGGGTGGCCTGGTCCTTGACCAGCTCGATGCCGTAGAAGAACCCGTCGCCGCGCACGTCGCCGACGATCGGCAGGTCCTTGAGCCGCTCGAGCGTCGAGCGGAACGTCGGGGCGTGGGTGCGCACGTGCTCGAGCACGCCCTCCTCCTCGAAGATCTGCAGGTTCTTCAGACCGACGGCCGTGGAGACGGGGTGACCGCCGAACGTGTAGCCGTGGGCGAACATCGCCTTGTCCTCGAGGAACGGCGCCATCAGCCGCTCGCTGGCGATCATCGCGCCGAGCGGGGCGTAGCCGGAGGTGATGCCCTTGGCGCAGGTGATGATGTCGGGCTGGTAGCCGAACCGCTCGGCGCCGAACATGTGGCCCAGGCGGCCGAAGGCGCAGATGACCTCGTCGGAGACGAGCAGGACGTCGTGCTCGTCGCAGATCTCGCGGACCCGCTGGAAGTAGCCCTTCGGCGGCGGGAAGCAGCCGCCGGCGTTCTGGACGGGCTCGAGGAAGACGGCGGCGACGGTGTCGGGGCCCTCGTTCTCGATGGCGACGGCGATCTGCTCGGCGGCCCACAGGCCGAAGGCCTCCTCGTCGTCGCCGTCGGGTCCGGCGGTGCCGGCCGGGGCGCGGTAGATGTTGGTGTTGGGCACCCGGAACGTCGAGGGCACCAGCGGCTCGAACTGCTGCTTGAGCAGCGGCAGGCCGGTGATCGAGAGCGCCCCGGCGGTGGTGCCGTGGTAGGCGATCGTGCGGCTAATGACCTTGTGCTTCATCGGCTTGCCGACGAGCTTGTAGTAGTTCTTGGCCAGCTTCCACGCCGACTCGACGGCCTCGCCGCCGCCGCTGGTGAAGAAGACGCGGTTGAGGTCACCGGGGGCGTAGGACGCCACCTTCTCGGCCAGCTCGATCGCCGACGGGTGGGCGTAGGACCACAGCGGCATGAACGCCAGCTCGGAGGCCTGCTTGGCGGCGGCCTCGGCCAGGTCGGTGCGCCCGTGGCCCAGCTGGCTGACGAACAGCCCAGCCAGGCCGTCGAGGTAGCGGCGCCCCTTGGAGTCGTAGAGGTGCACGCCCTCGCCGCGCACCATGATCGGGATGTCGGCGTCGGGGCCGTAGGCACCCTGGCGCGTGAAGTGCATCCAGAGGTGGTCCTTGGCGGCCTGCTGCAGGTGGGCGTCGTCGTGGGGCATGCCTCCATCGTGCGCGGTCGAACGGCCCTCAGGCAAGCGGATCCGAAGCGGAACGGTCGACAGGCGACGAAATCCGCACCTAGGATCCCCGTCATGCCCGACCTCATGTTCAGCAACGTCGTCGGCGGCGTGCTCGTCCCGGCGGTCTCCGGGGCGACGTACGACGTGGTCGACCCGAGCACGGGGGAGGTCTACGCCTCGGCACCTCTCTCGGGGGCCGAGGACATCGACCGCGCCTACGCCGCCGCGTCCGACGCCTTCGTGTCCTGGGGGGACACGACGCCGCAGGAGCGCGCGCGGGCGCTGCTGCGCATCGCCGACGCCATCGACGAGCGGGCCGACGAGATCGTCGGCGTCGAGGTGCGCGACACCGGCAAGCCGATCGGACTCACCGCGTCGGAGGAGCTGCCGCCCAGCAGCGACCACTTCCGCTTCTTCGCCGGCGCCGCGCGGGTCCTCGAGGGCCGGTCGGCGGGGGAGTACCTCGCCGACCACACCTCGTGGGTGCGCCGCGAGCCGGTTGGCGTCGTCGGGCAGGTCACGCCCTGGAACTACCCGCTGATGATGATGATCTGGAAGATCGCCCCGGCGCTGGCGGCCGGCAACACCGTCGTCCTCAAGCCCAGCGACACCACCCCGGCCAGCTCGACGCTGCTGGCCGAGCTGTGCCAGGAGTTCCTGCCGCCCGGCGTCCTCAACGTCGTGTGCGGCGACCGCGGCACCGGCCGGCTGCTCGTCGAGCACCGCACCCCGCAGATGGTCTCGATCACCGGCTCCGTGCGCGCCGGCATGGAGGTCGCGGGCTCCGCGGCCGCCGACGTCAAGCGAGTGCACCTCGAGCTCGGCGGCAAGGCGCCGGTCGTGGTCTTCGACGACGCCGACGTCGCCCGCGCCGCCGCGACCATCGCCGAGGCCGGGCTGTTCAACGCCGGCCAGGACTGCACCGCCGCGACCCGGGTGCTGGCCCAGGCGGGCGTCGCCGCCGAGTTCACCGCCGCCCTGACCGAGGCCGTGCGCGGGCTGCGCACCGGCCCGCCGAGCGACGAGGACGCGTTCTACGGCGCCCTCAACAACGCCGATCAGCTGGGCCGCGTCAGCGGCATGGTCGAGCGGCTGCCCGACCACGCGACGGTCGAGACCGGCGGGGCCCGGGTCGGCGACGTCGGCTACTTCTACGAGCCGACCGTCGTCTCGGGCTTGCGGCAGGACGACGAGCAGGTCCAGGACGAGATCTTCGGCCCGGTCATCACCGTGCAGGAGTTCGGCGACGAGGCCGAGGCCGTCCGGCTCGCCAACGACGTGCGCTACGGCCTGTCGTCGTCGGTGTGGACCCGCGACCACGGCACCGCGATGCGCGTCTCCAAACGGCTCGACTTCGGGGTCGTGTGGGTCAACACCCACATCCCCTTCGTCTCCGAGATGCCGCACGGCGGCTTCAAGCACTCCGGCTACGGAAAGGACCTGTCGATGTACGGGCTCGAGGACTACACCCGGATCAAGCACGTGATGAGCTGGATCGGGGAGGGCGAGGCGTGATGCGGATCCTGCTGGTCGGCGCCGGCGGCGTGGGCGGGGCCTTCACGGCCATCGCCGCGCGTCGCGACTTCTTCGAGACCGTCGTGGTCGCCGACTACGACGTGACGCGCGCCGCGCGGGCGGCCGCCACCGACCCCCGCTACGTCGCCGCCCGCATCGACGCCTCCGACGCCGCGTCGGTGACCGCGCTGTGCCGCGAGCACGGCATCACCCACGTGATGAACGCCGTCGACCCGGTCTTCAACATGCCGGTCTTCGAGGGCGCGCTGGCGGCCGGCGCCGACTACCTCGACATGGCGATGTCGCTCTCGAAGCCGCACGCGGAGTCGCCGTACTCGCTGACCGGGGTCAAGCTCGGCGACGAGCAGTTCGCCGCGGCCCCGCGGTGGGACGAGGCCGGCCGGCTCGCGCTCGTCGGCATCGGCGTCGAGCCGGGCCTGTCCGACGTGTTCGCGCGCTACGCCGCCGACCACCTGTTCTCCGAGATCGACGAGCTCGGCACCCGCGACGGCGCCAACCTGGTCGTCACCGACGACGAGGGCAACGAGGTGTTCGCACCGTCGTTCTCGATGTGGACGACGATCGAGGAGTGCCTCAACCCGCCGGTCGTCTGGCAGGACGGCGCGTGGCACACCACGGCGCCGTTCAGCGAGCCCGAGGTGTTCGACTTCCCCGAGGGCATCGGGCCGGTCGAGTGCGTCAACGTCGAGCACGAGGAGGTGCTCCTCATGCCGCGGTGGATCGACTGCAGGCGGGCGACGTTCAAGTACGGCCTGGGTGACGAGTTCATCAACATCCTCAAGGTGCTGCACACCCTCGGCCTCGACCGCACCGAGAAGGTGCGGGTCAAGGGCGTCGAGGTCAGCCCCCGCGACGTCGTCGCCGCGGTGCTGCCCGACCCGGCCACCGTCGGGCCGCGGATGACCGGCAAGACGTGCGCCGGGCTGTGGGTCACCGGCACCGGCAAGGACGGCGCGCCCCGGTCGACGTACCTCTACCACGTGGTCGACAACGAGTGGACGATGCGCGAGTACGGCCACCAGTGCGTGGTCTGGCAGACCGCGATCAACCCCGTCATCGCCCTCGAGCTGCTCGCGACCGGGGTCTGGAAGGGCACCGGGGTGCTCGGGCCGGAGGCGTTCGACGCCGTGCCGTTCCTCGACCTCCTCACCGAGTACGGCAGCCCGTGGGGCGTGCAGGAGAAGGAGCCCGCCGCCCAGTAGGTTCCTGCCATGTCTCGGACCTGCGGTGCCGGACGCGTCCGGGCCCTGAGCCTCGCCGTCGTCTGCGCCGTCGCCCTCAGCGGCCTGCCCTCCGCGGCGACCGTCGCGCTCGACACCACGACGGGCGCGCCCGGCATCGGCGACCCCTACTGGCCGCTCGACGGCAACGGCGGCATCGACGTGCGCCACTACGACGTCGCGGTCGACTACGACTTCGCCACCGGCGAGCTCAGCGGCACCACCACGCTCACGATGGCCGCGCGCACCGACCTCGCGACCTTCCACCTCGACCTGCTGCTGCCCGTCACCGCCGTCTCCGTCGAGGGCGTCCCGGCGGCCTTCGCCAAGCCCGTCGAGCACGAGCTGCGCGTGACGCCGGCGACGGTGGTGGCGCGCGACGACGTCGTCGAGGTCGAGGTGACCTACGCCGGCCGCCCCGGCTCGATCGTCTACGCCGACGAGCTCAACTGGCTCGCCAGCGACCGCGAGCTCCTCGCCGCCAACGAGCCGCACATGGCGCCGTGGTGGTACCCCGCCAACGACCACCCGAGCGACAAGGCGACCTTCGACATCGCGGTCACCGGTCCGGCGACGCACCAGGCCGTGTCCAACGGGCTGCTGGTGAACCGCAGGGTCGACGGGGCCCGGGCGACCACGCAGTGGCGCGTGCTGCGACCGATGACGACCTACAACGCCCTCCTCGCCCTCGGGCGCTACGACGTCGAGCAGACGACGCGCGGCGGGCTGCCGTCGTACGTCGCGGTGTCGAGGGACCTCCCGGCCTTCGAGCGCTCGGCAGCACTGCGCCAGCTGCGTCGCAGCGACGAGATCACGGCCTGGCTGGCCCGGCGCCTGGGTCCCTACCCGTTCGAGTCGACCGGCGGCCTCGTCACCGGCCTGCCCGCGGGCTTCGCGCTCGAGAACCAGACCCGCCCGACCTACCCCGGCGCCCCCGACACCGAACTGCTCGTCCACGAGCTCGGCCACCAGTGGTTCGGCAACTCGGTCTCGGTGCGCCGCTGGCGCGACATCTGGCTCAACGAGGGCTTCGCGCAGTTCCTGCAGCACTACTGGCTCGAGACCCACCGCGGCCAGCCCGCCCAGCAGTGGCTGCGCAAGACCCACCGCGCGTTCGCCGCCACCCGGGGCTTCTGGCGCCTCGACATCGCCGACCCCGGTGCGGCCCGGGTCTTCGACAACGCCGTCTACGTGCGCGGCGCGATGGCCGTCCAGGCACTGCGCCACCGCATCGGCGACCGCACCTTCTGGCGCCTGCTCCGCGCCTGGACCGACAGACGCCGCCACGGCACGGGCGGCATCGGCGACTTCCGCACTCTTGCCGAGCGCGTCGCCCGCCAGCCGCTCGACGGCTTCTTCCGCGCCTGGCTCAGCGCCCCCCGCGCCCCGGCGGTCACCCGCCGCAACGGCCTGCGCTGACCCGTCGCACGAACGCGACGGTTCGACCGTCGACCCGTCGCACATGTGCGACGGGTCAGCGGCGGACGACCTCGCACTCACGCACCCGGTCGCCGGTGTCGCGGACGGCGACGTCGCGGCCGGGCCCGCCGTTGAGGGTGTCGGCGTCGGCGTCGCCGCGGAGGAGGTCGGGGCCGGGTCCGCCGAAGACGGCGTCGCGGCCCGCGCCGCCGCGGACGACGTCGCGGCCGGTGCCGCCCACGAGGTCGTCGGCGCCAGGGCCGCCGGAGAAGCGGTTGCGGCCGTCGCCGGCGCGGATCCAGTCGGCGCCGGCCCCGCCGGAGACCGTGTCGTCGTCGAACGCGCCGTTGACGAAGTCGGCGCCGGCGCCGCCCGCGACGGAGTCGTCGCCGGCGTCCATGAGCGCCCAGACGCGGTAACGGCCGCTCACGGTGGTGGCGTCGATCCGGTCGCTGCCCAGACGCGGCCAGACCTCGAGGAAAATCCGGCCGTCGCGGAACTCCGCCGGGATCGCACACTGCGCGGCCACGCCGCGGGCCACCGCGACGCGTCGGCACGTCGAGGGCAGCGCCTTCCAGCGACGGGCCGCGCGGTCGACGTAGCGCAGCCCGTCGCCGACCTCGGTGATCGTCAGGTCGTTGCCGACCGCGCCGCCCTGGAAGCGGTAGCCCCACCGGTCGACGCTGAGGTGCACCTCGCGCGGCCGCAGCCGGGGGAGCGGGAACTGGCCGACGAGCTCGGTGACCGGGTGCCGGGCGCGACCGTGGTCGCGCGCGCTGCCTTCCGCCTGCGCTGGCGCACCGACGAGGACGGAGGCGGCCACGGCGGCGGTGAGGAACGGGGTCGCGAGACGGGTCATCACGCCGACGACGCTAGGTCGGGCCCTGCTGACAGACTCCACCCCGTGGAACGTAGGGACGTCGTCATCCTGGGCTCGACCGGCTCGATCGGCACCCAGGCGCTCGAGCTGTGCCGCCGCCACCCCGACCGGTTCCGCGTCGTCGCGCTGACCGCCGGAGGCAGCAACCCCGACCTCTTCGAGCAGCAGGTCGCCGAGTTCGCCCCGTCCTTCCGCGGCCTCGGCGAGCAGGCCTCGACCGAGGCCGCTGCCCTGCCGTGCGACGTCGTCCTCAACGGCATCACCGGCGCCGTCGGCCTGCGCCCGACCCTCGCCGCCCTCGACGCCGGCACGACGCTCGCCCTGGCCAACAAGGAGTCGCTGATCATCGGCGGGCCGCTGGTGCGCGACCGGGCGCGCCCCGGCCAGATCGTCCCGGTCGACTCCGAGCACAGCGCGATCGCGCAGAGCCTGCGCGCCGGCACGACCCGGGAGGTACGCCGGCTGGTGCTGACCGCCAGCGGCGGCCCGTTCCGCGGTCGCACCCGCGAGCAGCTCGCCTCGGTGACGCCCGCGGAGGCCCTGGCCCACCCCAACTTCGCGATGGGCAAGGTGATCACCACCAACTCCGCGACCCTCGTCAACAAGGGCCTCGAGGTCATCGAGGCCCACCTGCTCTTCGACGTGCCGATGGACCGCGTCGACGTCGTCGTGCACCCGCAGCAGCTCATCCACTCGATGGTCGAGTTCGTCGACGGCGCCGTGGTCGCCCAGCTCGGCCTGCCGACCATGATGGTGCCGATCTCGCTCGGCCTCGGCTGGCCCGACCGGGTACCCGACGCCGAGACGCCGATCGACTGGACGAAGGCCGCCGACTGGCGCTTCGAGCCCGTCGACGACGAGGCGTTCCCGGCCGTGCGCCTGGCCCGCGAGGCCGGCACCGCCGGCAGCACCGCACCCGCGGTCTACAACGCCGCCAACGAGGTCTGCGTCGAGGCCTTCCATGACGGCCGCCTCGCCTTCGTCGACATCGTCGAGCGCGTGGCCGACGTCCTGCGCGCCCACGACGTACCCTCGGAGGGAAACCTCACCGTCGACGACGTGCTCGCTGCCGACGCCTGGGCCCGCGACCTGGCGCACCACCTGATCGGATCCTGAGTTGACCGTCCTCCTCTACGCGCTCGGCGTGCTGATCTTCTTCAGCGCGATCCTCACGTCCATCGGGCTGCACGAGCTCGGCCACATGATCCCGGCGAAGAAGTTCGGCGGGAAGGTCACGCAGTACTTCGTGGGCTTCGGGCCCACCGTGTGGAGCAAGCAGGTCGGCGAGACTGAGTACGGCGTCAAGGCGATCCCGCTCGGCGGCTACGTCAAGATCGTCGGGATGCTGCCGCCCGGCGCCGACGACCTCGTCGACTCCACCGAGGTCGACGCCGACGGCAACCAGGTCCAGCGCATCCGCAAGTCCAACACCAGCCTGTTCACCCAGCTGGTCAGCGACGCGCGCGCCGCGGAGTGGGAGCTCGTCAAGCCCGAGGACTCCGACCGGCTCTTCTACAAGATGGCGTGGTGGAAGAAGGTCGTCGTGATGGCGGGCGGCCCCACGGTCAACCTGCTCATCGCCTTCTTCCTCTTCTGGGGCGTCTTCTCCCTGCACGGCGTCGAGGGCGAGCGCCAGGTCGACGCCGGCCAGCCCGTCATCGACTCGGTCTCCGAGTGCGTCGTGCCCTACGCCGACGGGGCCCGTGCCTGCCGCGAGTCCGACCCCAAGTCGCCCGCCTTCGAGATCGGCCTACGTCCCGGCGACACCGTCACCGAGTTCAACGGCACCCCGATCACCGGGTGGGACCAGCTGCGCACCCTGATCCGCGACAACGCCCAGGGCGAGGCCACGATCAGCTACGAGCGCGGCGACGAGGTCATCACCCGGACGACGAGCACCACCGTCCAGGCCCGCCCCGACCCCGACGCGGCCGACGACGAGGTGCTGACCCAGGTCGGGTTCCTCGGCGTCACCCCGACGTCCACGGTGCCGATCACCAAGGGCGGCCCGCTGTTCACCCTGCGCGAGATGGGCACGATGACCGTCGAGACGGTCAAGGCCATCGTGACGCTGCCGGTCAAGGTCTACGGCGTCGGCGAGGCGATCATCGGCGTCGAGGAGCGCGCGGCCGACAGCCCCGTCAGCATCGTCGGCGGCGGCCGGTTCGCCGGCGAGTCGACCTCGAGCGACGTGCTCACGACCAGCGACAAGATCCTGTTCCTCGTCGTGCTCATCGCAGGCTTCAACCTCTTCATCGGCCTCTTCAACTTCGTGCCGCTGCTGCCCCTCGACGGCGGCCACATCGCCTCCGCGCTGTGGGAGGCCCTGCGCCGCGGCATCGCCCGCGTGCGCCGCCGACCCGACCCGGGCTACGTCGACGCGGCCAAGCTGCTCCCCGTGGCCTACGTCGTCGCCAGCATCCTGCTGGTCATGGGTGTGATCCTGATCATCGGCGACCTGGTCGCCCCGGTCGCCACGCCCTACTAGCGCGGCCCCGGTCGGACCGTGCTGCTCGGTGCTCGTCGGCCGAGAATCTCCGCTGGAGCGGTGATTCTCCGGCTTCTGTCACGAAGTTTCGTACAAGAAGCCGGAGTTCTGTGACAGAAGGTCCACATATCGCGCCGGTCGCCGCGCCGTACCAGCGCTTGACCGCCTCCAGGCTGTTGGTCGGCGCTGGTCGGCCGAGAACCTCCGCTGGAGCGGTGATTCTCCGGCTTCTGTCACAAAGCTTCGTACGAGAAGCCGGAGTTCCGTGACAGAAGGTCCCCACCGGGCCAGCGCCGGCACCACCCCTCCGGCGCCGCCGTGACCACGGCCGCCGCCGACCCCGGCAGTAGCCTGGAGCCATGAGCTCCACGCCGATCAGCCTGGGCATGCCCGAAGCGCCGCCGCCGGTGCTGGCGCCCCGCCGCACGACCCGTCAGATCCAGGTCGGCAAGGTCGGTGTCGGCAGCGACCACCCGGTGTCGGTGCAGTCGATGACGACGACGGTCACCGCCGACGTCAACGTCACGCTGCAGCAGATCGCCGAGCTCACCGCCACCGGCTGCGACATCGTCCGGGTCGCCTGCCCCGACCAGGTCGACGCCAACGCGCTGAAGGAGATCGCGGAGCACTCGCAGATCCCGGTCATCGCCGACATCCACTTCCAGCCCAAGTACGTCTTCGCCGCGATCGACGCCGGCTGCGCCGCCGTGCGCGTCAACCCGGGCAACATCCGCAAGTTCGACGACCAGGTCAAGGAGATCGCCCGGGCCGCCCAGGACCGCGGCACCTCCATCCGCATCGGCGTCAACGCCGGCTCGCTCGACAAGCGGATCATGGACAAGTACGGCAAGGCCACGCCCGAGGCGCTCGTGGAGTCGGCCAAGTGGGAGGCGAGCCTCTTCGAGGAGCACGGCTTCCGCGACTTCAAGATCTCGGTCAAGCACAACGACCCCGTCGTCATGGTCCGCGCCTACGAGCTGCTCGCCGAGGCCGGCGACTGGCCCCTGCACCTCGGCGTGACCGAGGCCGGGCCGGCGTTCCAGGGCACCATCAAGTCGGCCACCGCGTTCGGCGCCCTGCTGAGCCAGGGCATCGGCGACACGATCCGGGTCTCCCTGAGCGCCCCGCCGGTCGAAGAGGTCAAGGTCGGCATCCAGATCCTGCAGTCGCTCAACCTGCGCCCCCGCAAGCTCGAGATCGTCTCCTGCCCGTCCTGCGGGCGGGCCCAGGTCGACGTCTACAAGCTGGCCGAGGAGGTCACCGCCGGGCTCGACGGCCTCGAGGTGCCGCTGCGGGTCGCCGTCATGGGGTGCGTCGTCAACGGCCCCGGTGAGGCACGCGAGGCCGACCTCGGCGTCGCCTCCGGCAACGGCAAGGGCCAGATCTTCGTCAAGGGCGAGATCATCAAGACCGTCCCCGAGTCGCAGATCGTCGAGACCCTGATCGAGGAGGCGATGAAGATCGCCGAGGGCATGGAGGCCGTCGAGGGCTCCTCGGCCGCCGTCTCGGTCTCCTGACAGCGGGGTCGCGTCCACCTAGACTCCGCGCCATGTCTCGGACGACCTCACGGCTCGCTGCGCTTCTCGCCGGCCTGCTGCTCGCGCTGGTGCTCGGCACGGTCGGCAGCACGGCTGCCGTGGCGGCGGACGGCGACAAGCCGCCCCCCGCGCCCAGGTCGTGCTTCCAGCCCAACGCCGACGGGGACCTGCCGACCTGCTCGTGGGACGGGCAGCGCTGGGTCCGGACCTACGACAACGGGTCCTCCGACCCGGGGTCCGGCGGGCCGGGGGCCGGTTTCGCCGTGCTCTTCGTGCTGGTGCTCGTCGGTGGTGTGGCCTTCACGATCTGGCAGGTGTCCACTGCTCGCCGGATGGCGCGCGACTCGGGGATGAGCACCGGCGACGCCACGGCGATGACGCTGCTCACCGACGACGGTTTCGAGGCGACGTACCTCGCCAGCAACCTCCGCGGACAGGTGACGCCACCGGCGGCCACGGCGCCGGCCGCCTCGGTGGCCGAGCGCTTGCGCGAGCTGGCGTCGCTGCGGGACCAGGGCCTGATCACGCCCGAGGAGCACGACGTACGCCGGGCCACGATCATCGACTCCGTCTGAGCGGGGTCTGAGCGGGGTCACTCCTCGTCGAGCTCGGCGTTGCCGATCACGTGGTAGGGGTGGCGCATCCGCTGGATGTGCGAGCTGGACCTCTTGACCTCGTGGGCGTGCTGCAGGAACGCCTTGACCTGCGCGCGGTCCTGCACGGCGACGTCCTCGGCGCCGGCGAGGGCCGGCCTGAGGTCGCGGATCGCCGGCGGGGTGTGGTGCCGGATGACTCGGAACGCCCGCTTCAGCTTCGGTGACAGCTCGTTGTCCGGCTCGCCGGGGGAGTGCAGCTCCTCGTAGTGCCGGCGGTCGGCCTCGGCCCACTGCAGGTCGTGCGCGGGGTCGAAGGCGTAGAGGTCGTACTGGAAGGTCTCGAGCGCATCCCAGGCGTCGGCGAAGTCGTCGATCGTCGCGCCGCAGTCGTCGGCCGTGGCCTCCTGGACCATCCGGTCGGCGCGGCGGTCGGTGACCCGCCAACGCTTGGTCAGGGCGGGCACCGGGCCGCCCGGGTTGCCGTTCTCGCCGTGCAGCTGGCTCAGGTCGGCCCACTGGTGCCGGCACTGCTTCGCGGTGACCGGGTCCGCTTCGCCGGCTGAGGCGATGCTCCAGGCCGCGGGCACGGTCGCGGTGACGAGGACGGACGCGAGGGCGACTCCGAGACGGCGCATCTGGCCAGAGTAGACACGTTCACCGCGAGTTTTCCCGAAGAAGTGTGACGATGCGGTCCCGAGGGCGGATAGTGCTTGCGTGACGATGTCTCGACGACAGCTGCTCGGCGCCGCGGGCGCGACCGGACTTGCCGCCACCGGCGCCACTCGGCTCTGGCCCGCTGATGCGGCCGGCGCGCTCCCCGCCCCCGCCGACTCGGGCATCGAGCACGTGGTCGTGGTGATGATGGAGAACCGCTCCTTCGACCACTTCCTCGGCTGGCTGCCCGGCGCCGACGGCAAGCAGGCCGGGCTCTCCTTCACCGACCGGTACGGCGTCCGCCACGCGACCCACCACCTGTCGATGTTCGACAGCTGCGGATTCTTCGACCCCGACCACTCCTACGAGGGCGGCCGGATCCAGCTCAACGGGGGCCGTGCCGACGGCTGGTTGAGGTCCGGGCGCAACGACGAGCTCGCGATCGGCTACTACGAGGAGGCCGACCTCCCGTTCTTCGCGAACGCCACCGGCGACTGGACCACGTGCGACCGCTACTTCTCCGCGGTGATGGCCGAGACCTACCCCAACCGCTTCTACCAGCACGCGGCCCAGACCGACCGGCTGCACAACAACACCGACCAGTCGACGCTGACGACGATCTGGGACCGCCTTGCAGGCAAGGGCGTCAGCGGCACCTACTACTACAGCGACGTCCCCTTCACCGCGCTCTGGTACGACAAGCACCTCGACATCTCGAAGCACTTCGCGCAGTTCCTCACCGATGCGGCGGCCGGCACCCTGCCCGCGGTCTCGTTCGTCGACCCGCGCTTCCTCGACGAGGAGTCCGGCACCTCCAACGACGACCACCCGCACGCCGACATCCGCGCCGGGCAGGCCTTCCTCAACCAGGTGTACGACGCCGTGCGCACCGGCCCGGGCTGGGACAAGACCGTGCTCGTCATCAACTACGACGAGTGGGGCGGCTTCTTCGACCACGTGGTACCGACCCGCGCGCCGGACGTCTCCCACAAGACCTCCCTGCGGGGCTTCCGGGTGCCGGCCCTGGTCATCTCGCCGCTCGCCCGGCGCGGGCACGTCGCGCACGGGGTCTACGACCACACCTCGGTGCTGAAGATGATCGAGTGGCGGTGGGGGCTCAAGGCGCTGACCCCGCGCGACAAGGCGGCCCGCAACCTCGCCGAGGTCCTCGACCTCGCCAGCCCGCCCGACCTCACGTCGCCGACGTACACCGTGCTGCCCGTGACACCCGCCGGGTGCGCGACCGAGGAGGAAGAGGCCGGGGGGTCCGAGTTCGCCGAGTGGAGCGGGCTCAAGCAGCTCGCCCTTCGGCTGGGATGGAAGCTGCCGTCATGACCAGTCGCCGCTGGAGGGTCCCGGTGCTGCTCGTGACCGCCCTCGCCCTGGTGCTGCCGCCGGCCGACGCCGCGCCGCAGCCCGCCACCACGCTTTCGGCCCCCGCCGCGTCCGCGGCCCGGCCGATCTCGGCGTACGTCCCGAAGATCCGGCACGTCTTCGTCGTCAACATCGAGAACAAGGGGTACGACGAGACCTGGGGCGAGAAGTCCCTGGCGCCGTACCTCGCCAACACCCTGCGCAAGAAGGGGGCGCTGCTGAACTACTACTACGGCACCGCCCACAACTCGCAGGGCAACTACGTCGCGCAGGTCTCGGGTCAGGGTCCCAACCCGCAGATGCAGGCCGACTGCCAGTCCTTCTCGACCTTCGAGCAGACCGCGACGGCGGACCCGGGGCAGGCGGTCGGCAGCGGCTGCATCTTCCCGAAGGGCGTGCCCAGCCTCGCCAGCCAGCTGAGCAGCCACCAGCTGCGCTGGAAGGGCTACATGGAGGGCATGGTGCGCAACTGCCAGCACCCGAAGCCCGACACCATGGACGACGCCCAGCAGGCGACCGCGGACCACATGTACGCGACGCGGCACAACCCCTTCGTGTACTTCCAGTCCGTCATCGGCCGCCCGGCGTACTGCAAGCGGCACGTCGTGAAGCTCAGCGCGCTCGACCACGACCTGGCCAAGGTCAAGCGCACCCCGAACCTCGTCTACATCACCCCCGACCTCTGCAACGACGGCC